>NZ_JBEZDE010000016.1:0-88899 GCF_040648115.1 Nocardia sp. NPDC049190 | reverse complement strand
TCGACTCCCCCACCCAGATCACCGCCGTCGCCCCCGCCGGAACCGGAACGGTACTGGTCACCGTCACCACCACAGGAGGAACCAGCAACGGGGTCGCCTACACCTACGTGGCGGCGCCCGCGCTGACCACAGTGGTGCCGGATACAGGGTCGGTGACCGGCGGCACCACGGTGGTGCTCACCGGGACAGGACTGACCGGAGCCACCGCGGTGAATTTCGGTGCCACACCGGCCACCTCGTTCACCGTCAACTCCCCCACCCAGATCACCGCCGTCGCCCCCGCCGGAACCGGAACGGTACTGGTCACCGTCACCACCACAGGAGGAACCAGTAACGGTGTCGCCTACACCTACGTGGCGGTGCCCGCGCTGGCCTCGATCGTTCCCGGTTCGGGACCGGTGACCGGCGGCACCACCGTTGTGCTCACCGGCACCGGACTGACCGGAGCCACCGCGGTGAATTTCGGTGCCACACCGGCCACCTCGTTCACCGTCAACTCCCCCACCCAGATCACCGCGGTTGCCCCCGCGGGAACCGGGACGGTGCTTGTCACCGTCGCCACGGTCGGCGGAACCAGCAATGGTGTCACCTACACCTACGTGGCGGTGCCCGCGCTCACCTCGATCGTTCCCAGTTCAGGGCCGGTCATCGGCGGGACAGTAGTGGTGATCACCGGGACTGGTCTGACCGGAGCCACCGCGGTCACCTTCGGCGCGGTACCGGCGGCCTTGTTCACCGTCATCTCCGACACCCAGCTCACCGCACTCGCGCCCGTGGGCGTGGCTGGAACAGTGCAGGTCACCGTGACTACCGCGGGTGGAACCAGCAACGGTGTCGCCTACACCTACGTCGCACTCCCCGCCCTCACCACGATCATTCCGAGCGTGGGGCCGGTGGCCGGTGGGACAACGGTCGTGATCACCGGTACAGGCCTGACCGGAGCCACCGCGGTCACCTTCGGCGCGGTACCGGCGACCTCGTTCACCGTCGACTCCGACACCCAGATCACCGCCGTCGCTCCCGCGGGCGCGGCCGGGACAGCGCAGGTCACCGTCACCACGGCGGGTGGAACCAGCAACGTGCTGGGGTACATCTATCTCGACGTCCCCGTTCTGATCACGGCTCTCCCGATTCTGGGAGCCGAGGCCGGCGGGACAACAGTCGTACTCACCGGAATAAATCTGGCCGGAACCACCGCGGTGAACTTCGGCGCCACACCGGCGGCCTCGTTCACCATCGACTCGAATACCCAGATCACGGCCACCAGCCCGGCTGGGACCGGGCTGGTGCAGATCACCGCCACCACACCGGGTGGAACCAGCAACGGTGTCTTCTTCACCTATCTTCCGGTCCCGACCCTGACCACCCTGGTCCCGAACCTGGGACCTGAAATCGGCGGGCAGGCAGTGCTGCTCACCGGAACGGACCTGACATGGACCACCGCGGTAAACTTCGGCGCCACACCGGCTCCGTTCACGGTCATCTCCGACACACAGGTCACGGCCATCACCCCAGCCGGGACCGGGACGATACAAGTCACGGCCACTACACCAGGTGGAACCAGTAACAGTGGCACCTACACCTACGTTCCGCCTCCAGGAGCCTGACAACTGAAAGACTGGGCCGTCGGCGAGCTATCGCCGACGGCCCACTGCCGGGTCAAGGTCCATGGCCCGAGCCGCATCGCGTCAGCCGGAAGAACCACCGACCGTGAAAGTTTCACCGGATCCGTCACCCGAACTACTTTCCCCCATTCACTGCCCTGGAGTCGGGAACCTCCACCTCGAAGGCGGTAAGCGGTCGCCGACCCGGTTCTACGCCCCGGTCACGGTCCCCTTCGGCCGTCCGATCCTCATCACTGACGAATCATGCGATCAGACAACGCATTTCAGGCGACGAACGGTAGTGTCACACTATAAACTTCCCGCCATGCTGAAGTATCTGATCACTGGGGCTACGGTCGCGGCCTTCGCTTTCGGTGCGGCGGGTACGGCGAGGGCTGATTACACCGTTGGCCATTACTCCACTCACGGAGCTTGTGTCGCGAACGGGGTGAGTAAATTCGGTAAAGAAGAACTGGGCAAGACCTGGTTCTGCCGTCAGTCCGGTGGGCGGTACGAACTGTTTCATCGCTGAAGGGATAGAGGTTCGGGATGGTCTCGCACCCGCGACGAGATCGCCTCCTATCGCACTGGGCTCGACGGCGACAGAACCGCCATATTCGCCGCCTGCGGGACGTTGCCCCCCAGCGCCGCGAACACCCGGCGGTGACGGCGGCTGTGTCGCTGCATCATGCCGGATGCGGCGATGCAGACCGTCTGCGCCGATGTGGTTGTCGATGTCTTGTCGACCCGGAACGGAAATGTCGCGACGTCCTGGAACAAGTCGGTTCCGCTGCTTCGAAAATTGTTGCACCCATGGCCCTTTAGTGGCATGCCGCACGGCGTCATGCGGGTGTTGCGCTGACACATACGCCGGGAGTACCCCAGCGTCCGGACTGTCGGACCTGGTCCAGGCCGAGAGTTCAGCGACGGCAGCAGACCGCAACTCCTACCTGAGGTCCCGGCGCGCACGAACATCTCTCGTCAACGATCGTTCGTGAGACAGATTGGGTGGAAGAGCGTTTCGCTGACCGGCGGGTCCTACACTCCGATTCCGTACCGAATGCGTGCGATTACCTGCCGCTCGAACACGTTTCCGCTCAGCCAGACGTGTTGCACCGGGCAAGATACCCCGAGCGCCTTCTAGGCTCAACCTTGGTTACGCTGACCAACGCTCGACCGTGCTCGCAATCTATTGGCGGAAGCGAACATTGGGTGCACATTCTTCCGATAAGGTCCGCTTTATGACAAACAAGCGAATCAAGGGACCCATTCTGCTGGCCGCGTCCGCTGCGCTTGTCGTGTTCGGCCCGGTCACCGTGCCGGCGAGCGCACAGGCACCGCTGCAGGCTCCCGAGGTCACCTTCGCCGGCACCGGGCCGGGAACTGTGACTGCGACGGTGCACAACCCTAACCGCACCGGCCGATGCTGGGCGGAAGCCGGTGTCGGCCCGGAGAACAACCATCACTTCTTCGGCAACGGCGCCCCGGAGTCGATGGCCGGTCCCGACCAGACCGTGACCACAACGTTGGAAGGGCTCGAACCGGGGTCGACCATCAACGCCCGGGGCGGCTGTTTCGACGACACCCCCACGGGCGGAATGCCGTTCACCGAGCCGGTAACAGTCACCGTTCCCTGATACGCATCCGCGACGGTCGACACCCGTCGCCGCCGGTTCCGTCAGGTGCAGACGTGCCTTCACCCGGCGGAACCGAGGGCTCTGACAGACGCGCTGAACACCTCCGATAACTGTCCGGCGACCTACTTTCGGCTCGGTCCACGGACTATTGTGTCGAGACTGCGCAGCTCAGAACAGCTTTCGTCACGAAGAGCCGTCCGAAGGGCCGTCCGAAGAGGCGCCAGATCGCGGGCCGCGCCAGGAGTCCTCGCCAAGGTCGGGAGTCATGGGCTCAGCAGCAGCCGACGTGCGGTGGCGGTGCCCAAACCGGTGTGGCCGCCGAGGCGGCGGATGTCAGCCGGCTCGCCGTGTACGGTCATCACCGGGGGATTCTGCGGGTATCGTTCGGTTCGCGCGAACCATTCCTGCCAGCCGGGTACCCAGTCTCGGAGATCTTCGATGTATCCGAGCACGTTCGCGCTCTCGGCTGGGCTCAGACCGCATTCTTGGATCATCGCCGGCACCTCGACGTCGGCGAGGTGCTCGAACTGGTCCAGTCGGGAGCGGGCCAGGTCGCTGGTCATGGCTACCGCCTGGTCGAGGTCGCAGCCGAGGAATTTCCGCAGCACGAATATCATGTTGGCGGGCTCGTCCTCGCTCGCCATCTCCCGCTGGTAGGAATGAATGTCATTGACCAGGATCCTCGCGTCGTTGATCGTGTCGACCAGCGATCGCATCACCGGATCAGCTGCGACTGCGGCGGGCAGCTCCGTCGCACGCGCGTATTCGACCAGACACGCGACCACAGGTGCACCGTTGGTGATGCGCTTGAGTTCGAGGTACTCGATCGGATTGCTGGTGTGCCCGTGGACGAGGTTGCGGCGCTCTTGGAGGTTGCCGCTGAGACATTGCTCGACGCGCTCGCGAGTCTTGCGCCGCCAGCCATGCGACATGACCGGCGCGGTGCGCGACCACAGGTCGAGGAGACGGTGTTCGGTGGGGCTGGTCGCCGCCGGCACGTCCTGGACCGACTCGATCGGCATGAACTGCCCCAGCCTGTTGAGCAACTGATCCATGTCATGCGGGGTGGGTGGGCCACTGCGGGTGTAGATACGCTGACCGAAGTCCGCGTTGTGCAGCAGACCGAATTCCCTGTTGTTGACCAGCTCATATTCTTGACGCTCACGCACCGCTTCGATAGTCAAGCGCAAGTGCTGCTCGAGCTGATCGATCGGTTCGTTGTAGAGGTCGCAGACGCGGGTATGGACCCGCAGGATGGTCTGGGCGATGCTCAGCTCGTATTCGCGGGGCTCGAGTTCGTAGTCGACGAAAGTGCCGGTGAGAAGCGCCTCTCCGCGATGACCGGAAATAACCTCCACGTCGGCCTCGCCGTGGACGTTCTGTGGCTTGCCTGCGGTTGTCTGAAATAGGTCCAGGTGGCTGCGCAGCTTGTCGGATTGCTCGAGCAACTCCTGAAAGGCTTTCTTGGGCAGAGACATGACGGTGCAGGCCGTAGTGGCCTTGACCGAGTAATTCCAGGCGCTGTCGGGACCAACGAGTGCCTCGTCGCCGACATAGTCTCCGTCGGCGATGATTTCCAGGGTCGACTCCTGCCCGTACTCGCCCTCGCTGAGTTTGGCGAGCCGTCCGTGTACGAGCAGATAGAGTTCGTCGGCCGGAGCGCCGACCGTTACCAAGACCTCCCCCGGTTCGTATTCGTGTTGCGTGAACCTGCCGGCCAGGGCGCCCAGAACGTCAGCGTCGACGAATGTCCGCAGCCACGGGAGTTCGGTCAGCTCGGCCGGAATGACCTGCACCTCGTCGCCGGTGGTGAGAAAGTCCAGCCGTCCGTCACCCAGCGTGTAGTTCATACGCCGGTTAACTCGGTACGCGCCACCCCGCGCCTCGACCCGTGGCAGTAGTTCGAGCAGCCAACGAGGGGTGATGCTTTGCATCTGTGGAACCGACTTGGTCGTCGCCGCCAACTTGCGCGCCGCCGCCGTGCTGAGGCTGAGCTGTCCAACTCCGTTGTGCCCGTTCGATTCCGGACTCGGTTTTGCTGTCGTTTCACGCATAGCTCGACCAATCGCATAGGTGAAGTGGGGAGTGTCACACGACAGCAACCACAATGACCGGCCTACCGCTAACAGGTTTCCGGCGCTTGTCATCCATCGGACTTGCCGTTCACCGTGATAGATCCGGGACGACACCGTGGGGCTGAAATCAAACAAACCGGCGTACAACGACATTCAGAACGACTGAGCTTCCGCTCGAGCCGATTTCTCGCCGTCTCCGCCCGCACTCGCGGCATCCGCCGGCCCGGATCGAGAGCGTCGGCGCGCGACTAGCACTGCTCTTCCGGCCATAGCGCCGCACCATTAGGCAAGTTATGCGAAACCTGAAAATGTCGAGCACGTTCATCATTTCGTTGAATGACCGACAATGATTGGCAGCGGGCCAGCGGTCGCCGGCGCGGGGATCTGGCCGGGTCCACCCATCGGGAGGAAACATCGATCAGGCGTTCCAGTAGGCGACCGAGGGTTGCCTGACCGTCATCGACCACGACCCGTTCGTCCTCGGCCTGGTGATCTGCACGGTCTTGCTGGACCGACGAGACCAGCTCCCGAGGCGGATCCCACCACTGCCGATGGTGGGTATCCCCCGGGGTCAGCGTCGAGTTCCTCGCTCCGACCCGGCGTCGCCATCCTCGTGGCGCTACTGCCGCTGGTCGAGCCGTATGCGGTGAGACGCTCGGGATTACGCGACGGCCGCTGAGCCGAACCAGCACGACAGCGCTTCGCGCAGCGTGAGTACGGCGCTGTCTGCTGGGTCGCCGTTCGTCGCCGCCCAGGCGATGTGGCCGTCCGGGCGGATCAGCAGGGCATCGGCCGGTCGATCATCGGTCTCGGCCGTGCGAATGTCGATGCGGCGCGCCCATTCTCGGCTGATCTCGCGGAGTTCCGGGCGGTCGGCCAGGTCGAGGAAGACTGGTCGTCCGGCGTGCATGAGTTCCGCGACGCTCGTCGTGCCCTGATCGGTGCGCAGAGCGAGGTCGGCTGCGAAGACGCCGGTCAGGGCGTGCTCCCCGGGGATCGGGTAGCGGATGTCGGTGCCGCCGACCAGTGCTCCCATGCGGCGCAGAGCCGGTTCGTCGCTGAGCAATTCCTGGAAGACCTCGCGCAGCGAGTCTGCGGCCGAATCGTGTCCGCGTCGCAGCGCCACCTGCGCCCGGGTCTGCAGCCGGGCCCGCGCACCAGCGAAGTGACGCTCGTCGTGATAGGTATCCAGTAGTCCGGCCGGAGCCCAGCCCTGGACGTGGGCAGCCAGCTTCCAAGCCAGGTTGACCGAATCGAGCATGCCGACATTGAGCGCGGTGCCAGTGGCGGGCAGCAGGTGCGCCGCATCGCCGGCCAGCAGGATCCTCCCGTCCCGGTACCGTTCGGCCTGCCGATCCTTGAAGGTGAAGCGTGACAGGCGCTTCGGATCCGACATGGGGAGATCCGCGCCGAGCACACGGCGCACGCTGTCCGCGAGCTCGGTCAAGGTCAGCGGTTCGTCATCGTCGTAGTCGGCAGTCTCGTCCTCGACGGTCTGCAGGAACAGGCCACCGGGATTGGGCGCGAAAGCGAACATACCGCGGTCGGTTCGGTTGAATCCGAAGGGAAGCCGGCCGAGCCCGGGGATGTCGATGTCGCCATTGTCATGCACGGCGACCGAATCGCCCAGGCGGACCTGAGCGACCCGGTTGACCTCCGGATAGGTGGTGCCGGGGAACCCGATGCCCGCCAGGTCGCGGATCCGGCTGCGGCCGCCATCGCAGCCCACGATGTAGCGGGCGGTCAGCTGGTACGGTCCGTCCGGCCCGCGCACCTCGGCCTTCGCCGCGGCCTCGTCCTGGCTCACCCCGACCACCATGTGGCCGCGGCGGATCTCGGCGCCGAGTTCGCGGGCGCGTTCACCGAGTAGTCGTTCGATCTCCAGCTGTGGAAGCGGCACCGCCCGCATCGGCGGATCCGTCAGCTGCGTGAAGTCCATATGCGTTCCGCCGAACGGGAATCGGGCGGCCACATGGGGGTCGCTGCTGGCTGCTTCGAAACGATCCAGAATGCCGCGGTAGTGCAGCACGTCCAGGATCCGACCGGCGATACCGCTGGCCTTCGGAACATCTCGGGGTTCGAGGTGTTTCTCCAGCACCAGGGGCCGCACGCCGGCCAAGCTCAATTCGGCGGCCAGTGTCAGCCCGGCTGGGCCGGCGCCCACGATGAGCACGTCGATGTCGGTCACGCATAACTCCAATGTCCACAGATTCTGGCTGAGGTTGGCAATTCTGCGGCACACCCCGGGTCTTGCCGCAAGGCCCCGGTGGGCTATAACTTGAGAAGGGAAAGGAATGAGGACTCTCCGATTCCCGCAAAATCCCCGAGACAGGACGCGAATAGAGCTGCGTCGTGCCGGGAATACCGTTTTATCGAGACCATTGGCATCCCTCGTGTCTTGTGTCGATCCTGTGGTGGGCTTCCGTGGGCGGGTTGAGTTGACAGCCAGGCCCCACACCTCGCCGTAGGAACGCCTGGAAATCCGGATCGTCCGAGGGCCTTGAAGTTGTGGCGGGCGCGTGATCGAGTGAGGTGGGCAATCGGTGATATCGCCCACGACTGTCACCTGGTGTAATGCGGCGAATCCTTGTGCCGGTGCACAGCTTCGGGGTGTCGGGTCGGTCAGGAGTTCCCGGCTTGTCCGGCGGGTACGGCGCGGCGCGGGTCTGAGACCGCTCAGGTAGGTCGTTGTGGTGGGATCGCCCGCTGGACCATGTGGATGATGAGTGAGTTCGGTGGCTGCCAGACGTCGCGATCGTCGAGTGACCATGCATAGGTCAGGGCGCCATCACGAATACAGTCCAGCAGGCCCGGCGCTGCGAGCTCGTGGGCTGACCATTCGTAGAGCTGCTGCAGCCTCGGGGTGATCACCCCGTAGTCCAGGAGTCGGCCGAATCCGAGTTCCTGACCCAGGTAGAACGGGACGCTGTTGCGCAGGGGGTACTCATCCGGGAGCACACGAGACAGTTGCAAGAAAATACCGGCCATGCCAAGTCTCGGGTCACCGAGGAACGGGGCGAGCGGGCGTAGCCACCCCAGTGCGATCCGGGGACCCGCGACGAGGGCGTGGGTGTACAGCACCCGGCAGAGTACGACGTTCATGAAGAAGCGCTCAGCCTCATTCTCTGCTTCTGCCAGGTCGCGACGCTCGAGGTAGGCGGCGACCACGCTCCCGTTGTGTGCTCGGTACCAGGCCCGTGCGGTCAGGCGCTGGGCGAACGACAGCCAGAACTCGACTGTCTGCGAGGAGGTCGGCCCGGTAAGGCCCCCGCTGAGGGCTACCGCTTCACAGCCATCGCGAAGGATGCGCTCGTTGACCACACGCCACCATGCGCTACCGGGGTGCTCGCTGAAGGGTGGTCGCAGCAGACCTCGCCGGAGTTGCCATCGCATGAACGACATCGCCGCCCGGCGGAACGCCAGGTGCTGTGGTGCCGAGCCGAACGGGCCGTGGTAGCAGCGCTGCATCAGGGCCATCCGGCCTGCCGGATCGTCGAGGACTGCGGCAACCTGCTGTTCGGTCCAGGCAGCGGCCGCACTCCCGGAACCCATGCCGACAATGGTCGCACGCCGCACTTCACCGACAGAGTTTCCTCGGCCAGGAGAGAACGAATCGCCACCACTTCTCGGCCTCGTTATCGACCTGATCACGAATGGTCTCCGTGCCGCCGCGGTGCTACGGCCGGTCGCCGCACTGCGGCAGATTTGTCGTTGATCGAGGTCTTGCTCGCAGCCTTGGACTGCCCGGCCCGGCGAACGTGGCTTCAGTTTCGCCTGCCGCCACGAGGGAATGCGGCCTGCGGAAGCATTGCGAGCGCAGATCACGGTCTGCGGCGCGGCCAGCGCGCCCCCTGGAAGGAGAACCAGCATGTCACCTGCAACGATCAATTCGATCCCGGATGCTGTCGACTTCCTGGTCGAGCAGCGCGAACGAATAAGGCGACTATTCCGCGCCGCCACAGAGTAGACCCGACGACGCGCCGGCAGAGGTGCACCCGTGGGTACACCACCATCCGCGGCGAACACTACGACGAGAAACTTGTGCGCGACCGACCTTGCGGGCGATGTATACATTTCCGCACCGTTTACGTTTCGAAAGGAATGATTCATGCCGATCGCCACTATCAATCCTGCCGATAACTCCACGGTCAAGGAATTCGAAGAGTTCACCGACCAACACGTCGATGCCGCTATCGATGCGGCGGACATCGCATACGCATCATGGCGCGCCACGGACAAGCGGGAGCGCGCGGCGCTTCTCGCGCGAGCCGCACAACTCCTGGCCGACCGATCCGACGAGTTCGCACCGTTGCTGACAGTGGAAATGGGCAAGCTGATCGGGGAGAGCAGAGACGAGGTCGCGCTGGCATCCGCGATCTTGCAATATTACGCAGAGAACGGCGAGAAGATGACCGCCGATGAGACCATCGAGGTCGAAAATGGTTCGGCTGTCGTGCGCACTTCGCCCATCGGCACGCTGCTCGGAGTGATGCCGTGGAACTTTCCGCTGTACCAGGTGGTCCGCTTTGTCGGACCGAATCTGATGCTGGGCAACACGGTTCTGATCAAGCATGCCAGCAGTTGTCCGCAGTCGGCGTTGGCGCTCGAGAAGCTTTTCGCCGATGCGGGAGCACCCGAGGGCGTGTACACCAACCTCTTCGTCTCGGGCAATAAGATTTCGCGCATCATCGACAACCCGAAGATCAAGGGTGTATCCCTCACCGGTAGCGAGCGAGCCGGGGCAAGTGTCGGCGAGCGAGCCGGCAGGAACATCAAGAAGGCGGTACTCGAACTCGGTGGCAGCGACCCGTTCATTGTCCTCGATGACGGGGGCGACTTCAGTCGGCTCATCGAAGGCGCCACGACCGGACGCATGGCCAACACAGGCCAGAGTTGTGTGGCAGCCAAGCGCTTCTTCGTCCAACGGGACCTTTATGACGGCTTTGTCAGTGGCCTCGCCGACGCGCTCGGACACCTACGGCTGGGTGATCCGCTGGACGAGTCGACCACGCTGGGACCGCTGTCGTCAGAGCAGGCGGTCGAGGATCTCGAAGAACTCGTGCAAGATGCACTCGACAAGGGAGCGACAGCCGTAGTCGGTGGTCACCGTGCCGGCCGGCCCGGCGCCTATTTCGAGGCGACGGTGCTGACCGGCGTCACCGAGAACATGCGCGCGTTCGGCGAAGAACTATTCGGCCCGGTGGCCGTCGTGTACGCGATAGCCGATGCCGACGACGCCGTGGAAAAAGCCAATGCCTCGAATTTTGGGCTCGGCGCGACCATCTTCTCTGGTGACGTCGACGCCGCGAAGTCGGTCGCTGACCGACTCGACAGCGGCATGGTGTGGATCAACCATCCGACAGGAACCGCACCGGAACTACCGTTCGGAGGAACCAAGCGCTCTGGGTTCGGGCGCGAACTCTCGCACTACGGAATCGGAGAATTCGCCAACCGCAAGCTCATTCGCACCCTTCCGAAGGATTCGAAGATCACCGGAGTCGGTGGGTAGCCCGTGGGAGGGCTTCCTGAGCACGGCAGCGAGGCGTTGACAGTCACCGGGCACGGGGATGAAGTCGGTGAAGGCAGCAAGCGCCGACACTCACCGGCTTCTGAAAACCGAACCAACCCCCTGAGTCAAGGTTCCCCGGCTACCCACGCCCCCGATGCTGTCCCCTAACCCATCGACCATGTCCACGACGATCTTCGCTGTGTGCCCCTGAGCGAAGGCACCGCCACTCGGGCGTACCAGCACGCTGACCACGTGACTCTGCGAGTTGCAGATCGGCACAACATAACCGGCGCCGACAGCGCCCGAGGTTCTGTCGTCGATCGCTGCGGTCAGCCGCCGAACATCGCTCGAGGCATCGCAGCTGTAGGTAATCGAAACGATCACGCTATCGCCGCTGACGGCCGTGGCACTGTCGATAGTGGAGGTTGTCGCAGCGTTGGCGACGCCGGCGAACAGCAAACTGGAAAAAGCCATCACTGCCAAGATCACCACAGCGCGACCGAGGACCTCGAAGCTCATTTCCCTTCTCCTGGAACGGATTACCCTACGAATCCCCGCCGCCAGGGAAAACCTGGCGATTGAACGCCAGTTACCGCCGAATCGAACGGTATCCGTGCCCGGACACCAGGCGGTGCGGTTTGACTCATCGACCACTTCCCGAATATATACGCCCACCGATCTGAACGAAACTCCACATACGGCAGAATTCGTCAGGTGTCGAGAGTGGTCTGACATATCACATTCAAGGAGTACGCGAACGTCAGCGGACACTCGGAGGAATCGCCAGGATTCTGGGCCGACCGAGGTTGTTCAAGTTGCGCACCGACCCGTTCGTACCGATAACAGCAAGCCCGCGTGTTTGGAAGTGGTCGCCGTCATCGTTGCGGGAGTAGATGGCCCTCGCCTTCGAAGTCGAAGTGCCAGAATACTTTCACCTACGGCACGTACAGTTCCTTCCCGATCGGATGATCCGCCCCACGAGGTCGATGGGATCGGTGTTGGGGACACCGCCTACCGCAGGCCGAATACGCCGTCGGTGTCATCCTGCGGCGACGATGACCTACCGGACGACTCCGAGGTACCAAACAGGGCTGCGGACACGGCGGCGATGTCCGCTGCCGCGTTCGGCATGGAGGATCGCCCCCCTTGATGCCTCCTTCGCACCGCCGGCTGCTATTCGCACTGCGGCACACAGTGATTCGACGTCGCCGTTCCTCTGGGAGCTTCACCCCCGGCGCTCCGGCTCCAGTCTCGCGAGCTGCTGATTCGCTTCGTCCGGGCCTCCAGCACCCCCGAATCCTGCGAATGCCGGACATACCGAGGATGGGATCAGTAAGATCATTTAGGACGGCTTTCTACCTCTGACCTGCTAGGACGCAGCGGAGTCGGGCCATCGCCGTACCAATCACTCGCCATGAGAATCAAGGTTGGTTGTGATGTTGACGAATCCGAATCCCATTTCGGCAGTGACTGATCCGTTGCTACAGCTCACCACGGGGGCATCCGCTTTGGTTCCGGCTGGTGACCGATGATTGCAGTCGGCACCGACACGGTGCGCACGGGTGTAGGCCACTCGGATGTTGCGGCAATTCTGCTCGGTGAGCACGGGGTGGTGCATCGACAGTCGGCGCTTGTGCGAGTGGTCGACGACTTGCTCTGTATCACAGAGACGTCGGGCTACCGAGAGGACTTCCGCACGACAGCTGATCGACAAGTACTGGAGCGTCACCGGAGGATCGGTCGCAACCGCTACCGCGAGCCCATGCTATCCACGCTGCCTACCGACGGCGGACACCATGCACCGCCATGGTGACCACCGGACCGTACCGGCGCGCGGCGCTCTCCGGACTCGAGCGAGTCTACGAATTCTGCGGCTGACCGGTCTCCCGGGGAGCAATACCAGGCAGGCGACTGCCTACTGGCGCGTCGTGCCGCCTGACGACTCCGGCAATTCCCTCGGCACCGCCCGCCAAGTTGCCGTACACACCAGCAGCACCCGATGCATCTGGCGTTCGCGCGCAATGGCGCGGTGGAATACGGGGTATGCCCGGTATACCGAGCGATCGTCAACATCCGGCCCAACCCCCGAATCAGAGACGAGAGGCGGGACGCGCGTTGGCTCGCCTGGGGCGACGCTCACTCGGCGGTCACCGGTGGTGAGCTGGCATCGATCTCCCCGTAGTGCCTGGAACGACTAGCCGCCCCCACCCCGCTCGGCAGCGCACCGGGATAGCCCACTAGCTCGGGCATCGACCTCCCCTACCGCCATGAGCATTCTCCCGTAACCCGACACTACTTATGCCGAGGAGGCGCAGTGGAAATCCTTGGCCCGCAGCAGTATCCCGGCTGCCGCTCAGTACCTCACGGCATCGGCGGCATCGGCATCGGCATCGATCCACAGCCCGGCAAATCAACCGGAATCGTAGGCGAAGACGGTAGGGGCACATCAACCCTGTTGAACATTCCGTCCGATGAAATGGTGCCCCGGCACGTTCGCATCGACAACCCGATTGAACACGGAGTTCACATTGAAAAGTAAATCACCTCTCGACCCCGACAATATTCCCCGACACGTCGCCTGCATTCCGGATGGAAATGGAAGGTGGTCCCAGCTGCAAAATGGTTCCCGAATCGGAGGACACAACCAGGGCGTACGAGTAATTCGCGATCTCGCAATAAGCGCATCCGATCTGGGAATCGAATGGTTCACGGTATACGCGTTCTCCACGGAGAACTGGCAACGTCCCGAGCTCGAGGTCAGATTCATTGCGAGTACGATCGAACGAGCCATCTACCGGTGGCTCGACGAATGTAGTCGGCACAATATACGGATCCGATGGATCGGGCGCGCCGAGATGCGCATACCCCGCGCTCTGCGTAGGGCGATCGACTATGCGACATCGACGACGAAGAACAATACCGGAATGACATTCACCATCGCCTTGAATTACGGCGGCCGAGATGAAATCGTCGATGCTGTCCGCAAAATAATCGAGAGCGGTGTCGCTGCCGCAGATCTGAACAATGAGCTGGTGAGTAGATACCTGTACGCGCCCGATATGCCCGATCCAGATCTCGTTATCCGCACATCAGGCGAGAGCAGGATCTCCAACTTCCTACTCTGGCAGCTCGCTTACAGCGAACTGGTCTTCACACCTGCGCTCTGGCCGGATTTCACCGTTGATCACCTACTGGATGCAATCCGGGAGTATCAGCGACGCGATCGCAAATTCGGGAGTATCGACAACGGCAATAGAGAATTCGATACGCAACTACAATAATTCCCCAGTTGAACCCATCACCATCCTCAGATGATCATTTGGAGATATTCATGAGCACGGATTGGGCAGCCGCGATCCCGGACCTACCGTTCGAGGATCCCTATGTCGAGAGTTCCCGCATAAACCTTCTCCGGGAGCAAGTCGACAAGAAAGCGCGGTCAGTGCGTACGAAATGGCTGGGGACGCTCACTGCTACCGAAGAAGAGCGGTTGCGCGGTGTGGACTGCGCAAAAATCGCATGTCAGATGTTTCCCGACTCCGATCCCGAAGACCTGGTTACATTTACGATAGCTTGCGAGAGCAGCTTCCTACTCGACGATCGAATCGGATTCGACGAATACGACTCACCGGAGGACTTCCAGAACCATATTTCCCGCTTCGATCGCATACTCGAAACAGGGCAGGCCGAAACGCGCGAGCCCGGGATCGAAACCGCCCTCGCCGGATGCCTGCAGAGGATGTACCCTCGACAGTCGCACAGCTGGCGAAAACGAATGCGGCAAAACTTTCTCGACTGCATTTTTGCCATGGCGATCGAACTCGACAACCGACGAGAAGGGCATTTTCCGGGTCTTCAAGAGTATATTTCGATGCGCCGAAATACGGTCGCACTCTATCTATTTCTGGATTTCGTCGAATTCATGCACCATATCGAATTATCGGACGTGCTCTACGATAGTATCGAAATGTGCGATCTTCGCGAGAGTTGGGTCGACATCGCAGCCTGGGTGAACGACATGGCGTCGTATCATAAGGAAGACGCAGCCGGTGAAGTGAACTTGATACATGTCGTCCGAGCAGAGAAAAATCTGTCACTCGTAGCGGCATTCGACGAAGTGGCCGACATGATCGAATCTCGTGTCGCCGATTTGATCGAGGCCGAGCGCTCATTGAAAAGTAGTGTCGCATACCGCAATAGCACCGCCGGTCAGCGCCGTGCGGTCGACAAAGTGATGGAAACAGTACGGAACGGATTGGGGATGTACGTGCGACTACACCGGGAATCACCGAGATACGCGAATCAGGACAGCCGGGTGTAACTCGGCGTGCAGGCCCCGGGCCTGCACTCGGTGCTGCCGTCGGCCAATGCGGTCGGTTACGAGCTCGTGATGCTCGACGGCATTCTGATTTCACAACGACCGGGCGTCCGAACCGATCCCGCGGTGGACATAGGCAAGGGCACCAGGGAGATCCGAGTCGAGCACGGATTCGCAGGCGGGTGGACCTGCAGTGTTCGGGGTGCACGGGCTCGGCACCGGCGGCTCGAATGTCATGCCCGTACCCCGCCGGAGTTGCGCTACCTTCCGCCGCGTGGCCACTACAGTCTGCGCGGAGGGCTTCGTCCCTGCCTCGCAGCCCCCTTGCTCAATTGCAGAACAGCCGGGCTGGAGCAGTCCGGGCTTCCAATACTTCGGACAGTGTCTGCCGATCACAGGTCGTCGCGTCAGGAGCCGTCGCGGCGTGGCAGTACTGTCCCCAGTTGCCCGTTTGGGACAGCCGACTCGTGGCGACGAGAATTTCTGCCGCCGGCGTGTCGTGGCGGATGGGGAAGTACTCGGATGGCCCGAATCGGCCGGGTTTGTCGAGTGTGGTCCGAAATGGTCGATCGGCCGTGGGTGAACCTGGTGAATCGCTCTCTCACCCAGCGCATTTCCCCGATACTGTGACAATGGACCAGTCGAGCGACATTTCGTCGAGCCATGGCTCGGAGCCTGCCATCCCGGGGCAGCCGACGATCGGCGACGCAACGATCGGAACGGGGCCGTCGAGCGTAGTCGTAGTCGGCGCCGGGATCGCGGGATTGACTGCCGCGCAAGCCCTTCGGAAGCGTGGACATGCCGTGACGGTGCTGGAGGCGCGCGACAGGATCGGCGGCCGGATCTGGACCGACAGCGACGGCGTCGACCTGGGCGCGCACTGGATACACGGTACGGAGGGCAATCCGCTCACCGAATTGGTCGATCAACTCGAGATCCCCCACAGTTATGTCGGCGGAGACAGTTCGTATACCGGCGGATTCGACAGTCTGGCGCTGATCGGGCCTGATCGGCAGATCAGCCCCGCAGCGGTGAAGAACAGGACCCTGGAACTCGCCGACAAAGTGCTCCACGAACTCGAGCAGCGCGCCGAAATCGCCCGCCGTCGCGGATATCCAGATGTGCCGCTGGCCGCGGTCGTGGACCGGATCCTCGCCGAAGCGGGCCACAGTCACGATGATGAGCAGGCCATCCGCTACCACCTCAATGTGATCCTGCGCGAAGACGTCGGTGAGGATCCCGGCGGACTGTCGTTCAAGTTCTGGGAAGACGGCTACCGCGTCTACGGATATGGCGACAGCGTCCTACACGGCGGCTACCAAGCGGTTGTCGATGCACTCGGCGAGGATCTGACCATCGAACTGGAAACCGTGGTGCGCCGAATCGATACCGGTGACGGCTCGGTGCCGATACGGGTGACGACCGACCGCGGCGTCCACGAGGCCGACAAGGTGCTGGTCACCGTGCCACTCGGCGTTCTCAAATCGAACGGGATAGAGTTCTGCCCGCTGCTGCCGGAGACCAAACGCCGAGCTATCGACCGCGTCGGGTTCGGCACGCTGAACAAGATCGCCCTGCATTACGACCGAATCTTCTGGCCCGCGGAGCAATACGTCTTCGGCTATCTGTGCCGGGAGACCGACAGTTACCCGACCGTGGTCATCAGCATGTGGAAGTCGCACGGCAAGCCGATTCTGGTCCTGCTGCTCGGCGCATCGCTCGGACGCGCCATGGAAACCTGGGCCGATGTCGAGGTCCAGGAGTACGCTACCAGCGTCGTGCGAGATATCTTCGGCACGAATACTCCCGAGCCCAAGCATGTTTCCAGAACGGCGTGGTCGACGGACCCCTACGCACTCGGTTCCTACGCCTGCATCGGTGTCGATGCTTCCCCACGCGACCTCGACACACTCGCCGAACCCGTCGACGCGCGCCTGTTCTTCGCGGGCGAGGCGACCAACAGTTACCACTGGGGCTGCGTCCACAGTGCCTACGAGTCAGGCCTGCGCGAAGCGGCCCGCATCGCGGACGACCCGTCGATCTACAGCCCGCCGAGCACCGAGACCTCGCGCCGACAGCGCCGCGATATCGACCGGATGAAACGCTTCGCGCGGATGCGTATGAGGCACCTCAGCTTCGACTGCCTACGCACTCGCGTAGCGTGCCTCACCGACGGCGTCGACCCCTTCGGCGTGCCGTTGTTCGCGCCCCTGGTCGACACCGACCTGGAAACCCTTGCCTCCATGTTCGATGAACTCACCTACGCCCCCGGCGATCCCATCTGCCGCGAAGACGACACCGCCCACGGCGTCTACGTCGTCGCCGCGGGTGACGTGGAGGTCGATTTCGGCGGTGTCTACGACCGCGCCGTGCTGAGCAGAGGCAGTATCCTCGGCGGTCACGACCTGTTCTTCGACGCCAGAACCATTACCGTCACCGCCGTGAGCGCGGTTCGCCTCTACTACCTCGACCACTACCGCTACAAGACGTTCCTCTACGCCTTCCCCGATGTCATGATGATGATGGTCGCCGACCTGGTCACCCGCTGGGAGCAACTGGAAGAGGTCCTCGGCGCCGCGGCACTGACGGGGGCGCGCCGAATTGTGCAGTCCAGGCACAGCGGTGATATCGCGTCCTGACGCACGCGCCGTTCAGAGTAGGCACGCCAATTCCGAACACAGGTGCAGCATCGGTCCGACGGCTTTGGGGGTACAGCCAGCGTTTGCCGGCCTCCGCCACCTACTCGTGCAGGCTCGATCTCGCGGCGTCGTGGGTCTGGGGTCGGTGTGCAGGCAGCAATACAACCGGCCGAGGGGCTGCACGGCGCCGCGCGATGCCTTCGACACGTTCGACCAGCCCTCTTTCGGCAGCGGACCGGTCACTACGAGGACGCAATCAGCTGCTGCCGAACACGCCACCCGGTATGAGATTGCGGAATAGACGCCACAAGGGATCATTGCCGCGACCGCGGTCGTGATCCCCCCACCAATCTTTGCCGAAACCGTTGCCATGGAAACCAGGACGGTCGTCCGAACGGTCGTGTCTGATTTCGGCGCGGACCGCGACGGACGTCGCCGGGTCGGCCGAGGCCGGAATCGTCGGTATTGTCAGGGATACAGCAGCGATTGCGCCAGCGACAGCTGCGCGGGCCAATCTCCGGCGCGAAGTAGTGCATGTGGTTGCCATGAACACGGCAGCTCCTTTCCAGCGATGGTGCACATATTCACCGTCCCCAACCCACCCGAAGGAAACCGAGGCAGTTTGGAGATGGACAGTGCCGACGTACGGGCGTCCTGTCCCCACCCATCATCGGCCGCAGGTCCCACACTAGTCCGACCACAACACTGACGACAGTTGCCATCAGATACTCTGACAACCGTCGCCAGGCTGCCTTCGGAGCAGACTCCCACCGCTCGAGGACAAGACTGTGCACCAGGGCCGAGGTGGGCGACGGGGCTTCGGTTCGAGTGCGCCGTCCCCGCCGTATCCAAGATCGAGCGTTGCGATGTGACAATCACAGGTATGGGCCCTCAGTACGACCCCGTCACCGCGGATCCCTGGGGCCTTGCGCGATACGGTCTACGCGCACCGGAGGCCACGGCGCATCAGTCGGGTTCGACGACGACGGCGTCGTCGATCACCAGTGCAAGGGAACAGATCGAGCGTCTCGCCGCCCCGCCGCAATGCTCCGCCGCGATGCGAGAGGTCGTCGAACTCGCCCGCAGCGCGTTCGATCTCATGGTCGACCACCTCGGCACCGGGCACACCCGCGATATGCCGGACCTGATCGCTCTACTGGACGAGGCCGACCTGTACGACGTGGCGAACAAATCGATCGTGACGGTCCACTACAACGAGAAGTCCGGAAAGCTGGCGCGGCTCACCGCCGATCTGACAAGGCAGGACGGGAAAATCTCCGGCAAGGTCAAGAACACGGCGACAGACACCATCGAGTTGATCGAGACGATCACCGACGAGGCGGAACGTCTCGCGCCGATCCTGCAAGCCGCCGGGGTGCTCGTCGCCGCACGGTCGAAGAAATTGACGCCGACCGAGGAGACGTCGCTGCTGACCGAGGTCGTCGCGGCGCTGGTGCGTGCGGAGACGAAATTCGCCGCTGTCGCCGGCCGCAACACCGACCGGGGCGAGACCTTGGGCCCGCTGACGCTGTCGCAACTCGAGCGGATCTTCCCAGGCACATCTCGCGCAACGTTGCAGAAGTATCTTCCATATCTCAACCAGGCGATGCGCGACTACGGGATAAACACCCCCGAGCGAGAAGCCGCGTTCCTCGCCCAGATCAGCGTGGAAACCGACGATTTGAAAACGCTCACCGAATACGGCGACGCCGCGTACTTCAATCGTAACTATGGGCCGCAATCCAGTGTCGGCCCGAGCCTCGGCAACACACGGCCCGGCGACGGCGCCCGCTTCCATGGCCGAGGCGGAATGCAGCTGACCGGCCGCAACAACTATCGGGCGGCGGGCGAGGCACTCGACGTCGATCTCGTTGGACACCCCGAACTTGCCGCCGATCCGAAATACGCCTTCGCTACCGCGGGCTGGTATTGGCATTCCAGGAATCTCAACGACCAAGCCGATGAAGCAAATTTCAGCGAGATCACCAGATCGGTCAACGGCGGTTACAACGGCGCGTCAGAACGGAACGAAACCTACGCCCACGCCCGCAAGGTCCTCGGCGCGGAATGAACACCAATGATGACTGCGACGACCGAGTCCACCGCGCATCGCCTCGGACCTGCGCGAACTCCACACCCCTGTACGCCGAAGCCCCGGAGCGGCGGTTGTCGAAACAATGGACGAGGCCGCGCGGCGCGGAGTCGGTGACCGCACCGGCCTACACCGTCGGCGCCGGGTCATTCGACCTACACCCCGACTGCCGCGCCGGGCTCGCGCGCAATGAAGTGTCATCGCGTATTTCCGACCACTACCCACTCTGGATAGAGCTCGGAACAGAACTCATGAAGGGGTCGCTCGGTCCGGCGCCAGAACCGGCAGCGGGTAGTGCTCGAGTGCGCCGGTGTTCGCGGTTCTCCTGCTCAGCCAACCGATCAACCCGACCCCCACGGGAGATGACAGGATCCGAAAAGTGCGGTTGCGCTGGCGGATCTTTCGTTCCGACGGCGGGGCGAGGAAGCGCCCGGCACCAGTGGCGAACTTCTGCGACTTCTCCACTGCCGGACGCATGATCTGCTCATAGCGCCGGTACCCGATCCGGTAGTCGCCGCCTGCCAACGCGATCTCGCCCGCCAGGGTGTACGCGCCCAGCATCGCATGCCCGGTCCCGTTGCCACCTGGACCAGCGCACCAGGCGGCATCGCCGAGCAGTACCACTCGTCCGGTGGACCACCGATCCAGTCGGATCTGGCTCAGGCTGTCGAAGTAGAGGTCCGGCGCCTCCCGCATTGCCTCGAGCAGTGCCGGCACCTTCCAGCCAGCGCCGGCGAAGTGCTGGGCGATGATGCGTTTCTGCTCGTCGGTGTCGTGGCGATCGTAGTCCGATGTCGTGGCGGCGAACATGAAGCCGACAGCCGCCCGAGTGGTATCTCGCGCGCTGGCGACCGTCACGCAACAGCCCGGTTCGTTGTAGATCAGCCCACTGCGTTCGAGGCCGAAGGAGTTCGCGACCGTGAACCCTGCGACGCAATATCCCAGGTCGCACCGGAATTCGTGGTCGTCGCCGAAGGACAGCCGGCGTACGACCGAGTGCAACCCGTCCGCGCCGACAACGAGATCGAACCCGCGAGTCTCCCCGCGGGCGAACGTCACTTCGACACCCTCGGCGGTCTCGGCCATCGCCGTGATGTGGTCGTCGAAGACGTACTCGGCGTCGCGCCTGGTGTGGTCGTAGAGAATCCGGGAGAGATCGGCACGGTCGATCTCGACCTCGCCGCTGAACATCGCAGACGGGAACGTCGCCAGCCGGCGGCCATCAGCGTCGACCACCGTCTGGTCTCCCATACCTGTTCGGTGGGACCGAATTTCAGCGAGTATGCCCATGCGCTGGAGCAGCGCCAGTTGGTCACCGCGAAAGTCGACGGCCGACCCGCCGACGCGTAGTCCAGGCGCCCGTTCCACAACGGTGACGGCGTACCCACACCTGCCCAACCAGTACGCCAATGAGGGCCCGGCGATCCCGGCGCCGGAGATGAGTACGGACCTGGCCATGAGAACTCCTCGTGCTGTCACCGGGTGTTGCGCTGAACCGCAACCATACAGTTGTCTTATCCATTTGGTCAATCCACCTGGATGATCCATTCGGACAAACCATATAGGCTGTGTGCCATGGGAAACCGGGAAGACCTGCTGGCTGGAGCGCTCGAGTGCCTCAAGGAGAAGGGCTGGGCACGCACGACCGTCCGCGATATCGCCGCGGCAGCCGGCGTCAACCACGCGGCTATCGGCTATCACTTCGGGTCCCGGGAGGCACTGCTGATCGAGGCGTTCACCCAGGCGATGGAGGATTGGGGCGCGGAGGTCGAGCGTGCCGTGCACGCTGCCCTGGATCCGGACGCCAGCCCTCGACAGCGGTATGAGGCGTTCTGGCGACAAACGATCGCGAGCCATGCCGCGAACCGGCAGCTTTGGCTGGCCTCGATCGAGGCCGCGGTCCAAGCCGAACACACACCCAAGGTCCGCGAACTACTGATGGAAAGCATGCGGCAAGGCCGCAGCGGGCTCGCCGTCGGGCTACTCGGTATCCCACCGGAAACGCTGGACAACCGGACCCGAACCGTCGGCGCTGTGCAACTGGCCCTGATGTCGGGTGTGCTGATCCAACAGATGATCGACCCCGAACGCGCACCTTCCGGGCCGGACATCGCCGACGGTGTGCTGGAGCTGGCCGCACATCTCACCGATGCCCCAGCGCCATAACACTTCCTCGATCAGGAAGTATGGCCTGAACGGCTGGAACCACGCTCGGCTCGTTCCAGCCAGTGCCCCACACTTACCGATCGTTTCAGAATGCGGATGGTTGATCACTCGTCATCGAGTCGTTGGAGGATCTCGTCGAACTCGCCGACGTTGAGCAGGCCGGTGATCACCTGGGTTATGTTGGCGATGCCGGGATCTCGCACGATCAGACCGTCGGAGTACCAGAAGTAGCGGCCACCCATGGCCTCACCGCTCTTCGGGACCAACTCCCCATCAGTCGTTCGACCTCGGCGATGGTGAACACGGTCGCGCTCCAGCGCGAGCCATCCGGGAGCCGGACCTCGACATCGACGTTGCACACCGCATCCAGGTCCTCACCGGCGCTGGGCAGGAAGGACGCCCCGATGTCCGTACGGACCCGGTACCAAGGCCCGTCCCAACTCTGTTGGGCCGCATCGAACGGTGCGCAGTTGTTCATCGCGTGAGTATCCCGAGCCAACCCCGCGATCTCAACCGGCTTCCTTGTGGCAAGCCACTGCGCCGTGAACGCCGACCTCATCCCGGATGACTTGTGGGAGCGCATAGTCCCGTTGCTGCCGGAACGTCCTCTCCGGCGCCACCGTCACCCGGGACGGCTGCCCGTGCCGGACCGGATCGCACTGGCCGGCATCGTTTACGTCCTGCGCAAGGGAGTTGCCTGACGCGATGTGCCCAGACAGGTCGTGGGCTGCTCACGCGTGACCGCCTGGCGCCGGCTACGGGACTGGACCAATGCCGATGTCTGGCACCGTCTGCACGAGGCGCTTCTCGCCGAGCTGCGGTCAAGCGGCCTGCTGGACATGGATGATGCGGCATTCGACGGATCCCACGTCCGGGCGCTCAAAGGGGGGATCATGTCGGCCCCTCACCAGTAGACCGTGGTCGTCCCGGCTCCAAGCAGCATGTGATCGTCGACCGCCACGGCACACCCTTGGCCGTTTCCCTGACCAGCGGCAACCGGCACGACGTCACACAGCTGATCCCCCTCCTAGACGTGATACCCCGCATCCGGGGCCTGCGCGGACGCCCGCGCAACCGGCCAAAACGGCTCTTCGCCGACCAGGGTTACGACTACGACGAGTACCGCCGCTTGCTGTGGAAGCGCGGCATCAAGCCACTCATCGCCCGCCGCGGCGTAGCCCACGGCTCCGGACTCGGACGCACTCGCTGGGTGGTCGAGCGAACTTTCGCGTGGCTCCACCAGTTCAAAAGACTGCGCATCCGCTACGAGCGGCGGGCCGATCTCCATCAAGGCCTGCTCGAACTCGCATGCAGCATCATCTGCCTCCGCCGCCTCCGCAAGTCATTCTGAAACGATCACTTATACGGCCGCATCCCCGTCCCGGTCACGCACCTTCGCCGCCCGACGGTCGTTGTGAACGGAGACGGCTCGGGCGCACTCCACGACATGATCGAGGGTGTCCTCGACGTGCCGGACGCTCGTCCTCGGGTTGATGGTGCACATGCGCAAAACGGTCTCGCCGCGCACCGCGGTGGTGGTGATCATGGCGAACCCGGCCTCCCACACAGTGCGGGCCAGCATGGCCTGGAAGGAGTCCAGATCCGATCCCGACGCCACGCCGGGAGGGCGATATCGGAAGGTGACAACCCCCAGCCCCGGCTCGCTGCCCGGTTCGAGTTCGGGATGGGTCTCGATGAATGCAGCGGCATGCTCGGCCAACGTGATGCCTTGGTCGATCGCGGCGCGGAAGGCCTCCGCGCCGAAGGTTTTCAGCGACAGCCAAAGTTTGAGCGCACGAAGCCCGCGGGTCTGCTGCGGGCCGTAGTCGGAGAGATTCGGTTCTCGACCATCGGATTCGGAGACTGCGAGGTAGCCGCTGTCGAGGAAATGGCGGGCCATCGCGAACGTGTCCTTCAACTGCTCGGGTCGGCGGAGCAGGACACAGCCGAGTTCGTAGGGCTGGAAAAGCCACTTGTGTGGGTCCAGGGTGAGCGAATCGACACGGTTGAGGCCCGCCATGATGCGCCGGCCGCGGTCGGTGGCCGCGGCCGCGGCGCCCAACGCGCCGTCGGCATGAAGCCACAATCCTTCTCGTCCGCATACATCGGCGAGTTCTTCGATCGGATCCACCGCGCCGGTACCGGTGGTGCCGATCGTCGCGACGACCAGGAACGGACGCCATCCGTCGTCGCGGTCCTGACGGATACGTTCGGCCAATCGCGCCGGGTCCAGTCGTAGCCGGTCATCCGGTGGCAGGACGACCAGTTGATCACGTCTCAGGCCCACGATGTGCAGGGCACGTGCGATCGAGGGATGGGCCTGGGTCGAACAGTAGGCGCGCGCGGCGGTGAGATCGCCGCCGAGCATGCTGTCCCGCGCCGCCGCCAATGCCGTGAGGTTGGCCATCGAGCCACCGGAAACGAACAGTCCGCCGAAACACCCGTCGAGACCGAGAAGTTCACGCAGCCAACGCAGTGTCACCAACTCCAGTTGGGTGGGTCCGGAGCCGACCAACCATGCACCGGGGACCGATAGAAACGCTGCCGTCAATGCGTCTGCGAGCACCGCCGGATAATTGCCGGAGGTCGGCACGAAGGCAAAGCACCGCGGATGATCGGAGTGCATGCCGGACGGCAGCGCGTCGACGGCCAGCCGCTCCACCAGCGCGATCAGGTCCTGGCCATGCTCGGGGATCGGCTCATCCCAATCCTGTTCGAGGTCATCGCGAGACCGGCGGACAAGCACCGGCCCGAGCGCACCTTCGCTCATGCGCTCGATGATCAACTCGATCGCGCGCCCGCCCGCCGCACGCATCTGGTCGGCTGGCAGCGTCAGCGGTGGCCGGGTCAGCACGATGGCCCCTCGAAGCAGGCGGACAAGGCGGTCACCCAGTCGGACGCGGCCGCGGTGAGTCGCGGTGCCACCTGCAGGGTAGCGACGAATTCGGCGAGTTGAATCAGGATGAGCTCGTCTCCCTCGTCCACCGTTGTTCCGGGTTGCGTTTGCGCCCACACCAGCGCGTGTTCAACCGGAAGATCTGCCAGGCAACGACTCTCCCCGCGCATTGCGATATCGCGGTGCCGCGCGTACGTTCCGGATTCCGGCAGTGCGCCCAGCTGCCTCTTCCGGTCTGCATGCACAACCAGCTGGCCTAGCGGCGGTACCGACGCGACAACGGTCTGGACCGGCAGCTCCGGCAGCAGACAGGCGAGGACATGCAGGCCGAGGCTCGGCAGCAGATCCGCGCTCTGCTCGGCCGCATGCACCAAGGACACGACTGTCTGGAACCGGGGATTGATCTCGATGGCCAAGGGCCGATTACGTTCCAGCACCAGATCCATGCCGAAGACCCCGCGATATCCGCGCCGACGCAGCTGATCTCCCGCCCGAGCCGCGGCCGTGCGGATGGCGTCGTAGGCGCCATCGGGTAGATCGGTGGGCGCTACGAGCTGATTGCCGCAGTGAGCGCCCCAGACGGTGGTCAAACCAGGTACACCGACCAGCTGGTGCGACACCGCCGATACAATCGTGGTGTTTCCGGCCACGCATGCGGTGACGGTCACCGGGAGGCCGTCCACATATCGGCCTACCCTCAATTCCCGTCCGGCCCAGGCATCGAGACACTCCTGCAACTCAGCGTGATCACGCGCGAGACGAGTGCCCCTGCCGATCAGATTGTTCTCGCGGCGTTGGACCACCACCGCCTCCCAGCCGTCGCGCCAGTACTTGGTCGCGTCGGCACGGCCGTTCGGCGGCACCCGCACGAATTCCGGAGCTTCGATGCCTGCTGCGGCGAACACTGCCAGCACGTCGAGCTTGTCCGCCGCGAATGCGGACATCGCCGGGTCGGGCGCCAGCAGCGGCAGAGCCCTGGCCGCGGCCCACTCGCGCGCCACCGGACCGTGTTCGGGGGCGAACGCCACGCACACGGCCCGCGCGGCCCTGATCCCGAGCCCATCCCCATCGGTATTCGACAATGGTGAACAGGCATGCAGCTGGGGACCGCGCCCAGCACGGAAGGATGGGCGAGCGGACGCGGCCAGGAACGGCGAACGGTCCAACCAGTAGATCTCGTCAACCGCTGCTTCCAACATGGCAATGCCCTGGTCGAGGCGTATTCCGTCGATCTTCGCGAGTCTTTGTGGTGGAAGGCCGGATTCGGCCGCCGCGCCACCGGTCGCCTGGCTGATCCGCATGGCCGGTGACTCTATCCGGTCAAGTGACCGTTCCGGCGACGAGACGTTGCTAACCTCACGGCCATGACCAAGACACGATGCGCTCTGGCCCTTGTCATTTCGGTCCTCGCCACGCTCGCGGGGATACCGCTCGCGGGACATGCCAACGCCGCTGTTGTGCTCACCTGCGAAGAGAGCGGCACCGTCAGCTGGGCCGGGCTGGGAATCGGCGCCCTACCCTCGAAGGTCTATTGGACCGACGCGATCACGTTCAGCAACTGCACCGGCACCGCGGTGGACCAAGGACTGCCCATCCCGGTCAGCGAGACGGACATCGGGACCGAGACCGCCGGTTGCGATGCCGAAACCACCGACAACACGAGCACAGGGACGATCATCTGGTCCGATGGCACCAGCACCGACGTCAGCAGCGGAGGAGGTTCCCAGATCGAGGGCAGCGGATCCCGGCGCGGCGACTTTCCCACGTTGCTCAGCACCGGACCCTACGCGGGCAAGACCGCGATCGACTCCAACACGGTGACCCCCTCCGACCAGCAGTGTCCCGGCCTGACCTTCGCGACACTCGAGGGGACCTGGACGATCGCCGACTGAGCCATGCGCGCTTCGTCGAGGCATGCGGACCTGCGCCGCGAGAGCGCCGTACCGCTGCCCATTCTTCCCCTCTTGCCGCCTCGGAAACTGCACGGCATGCGCGAAGGGGCGCTGGTGTTTTCGCCGATTCTCCTCGTATCCGATGCGGCGATGTGTCTTCGCCAGGCGGTGGTCGACGAGTACTCACCGTTACCCGACCTCCGGAGTCTCCCGCCATTGCCCATGGCGGGAGACGAGGATCCGGCCGCGTGGCCGCGGACCGCGCCGGATCGCTATGACGAATATTTCCGAGTCCGCAGAACTCGGCACCAGAACACCCTGGCCTACAGCATCCTCGTCGGCTTCCACGATGCGCTCGACACGCTACGGCCTGCTCGATCGGGCCTCGCAACGACGCAATGGCATGCTCTGGCAGCTGGCATACACTGCACACTGAACCTCCTGCTTCCCGCCGAGCGGCGGTCCCGGTACCGACGCTCCCCCCTGACGCACGCGAGCTCCGCTCCCGATCCCGACCGGCGCTGGATACTGGGGCACCGCGCGTTCTTCGTCCTCACCCAGTGCGTCATCATCGGACTGCGCGGCTTTGTGGACGCTGCGAAACGTGCAGCGTGGTACGACGCGGTCACCGCACTGACCTATGGCACCACGATGTTGGCCACATCAGAAGCGTGCCTGCGACTCACCGCGGACTTCCATCCCGACGACTACCGCCGAACCGTGCGCCCCGCCATGCCGGCGGAATTCAGCGGCCTGGCGTCGGCAGACCACGCCTGCCTTGTCGCCCTGCTCCGCGCGGTAGGACCGTCGTTGCAGGCCATGCCACCGGAGTTTTCGGAGCACCGGGAGGCGCTGCGCGCAACATTGCACTCGGTGTACTCCGCCCACCAAGGCATCTGTGCTCGATTCGACGGCGACCACGGCCCGAGTCTGCGGATGGCGCCAGGCAGCGCCACACCCGCGACGACTGTTCTGGCTCGTCTTGCTCGCTCGCGCAGTCGGCTTCTCGAATCATAGGTGGATTTCCCGTCACCTCTTCCGGAGACGGTCGGCTTCGCGGCAGAGCAGATCCCACGCGTCTGCTACATGCTTGTCTCGAGTGGAGGTTGCGCCTATCGCCATGCGCAACATGTAGGCTCCCCGAACCTTGGTATGGGACAGATAGACCCGTCCGCTCGCGTTGACTGCCTCGAGGAGTTGTCGGTTCACCTCGTCCGGCCCGCACAGTCGGAAACAGACCAGCGACTATGGATGTGGCGCCATCAGTTCGAATCGATCGTCGCCGGACACCCATTCGGCGAACTGCTGTGCGAGCGCGACGTGATGTCAGATGTAGGCGCGAAGGCCTGTCGCGCCATACCAGCGGATGACCGACCAGAGTTTCAGGGCACGGAACCGGCGGCCCAGCGGCACCCCCAATCGCGATAATCCACCACCGCATGCGACTCGCTGGCTTGGTTACGCAGATATTCCGGCAGCACGGACAGGGCGCCGATCAGCGCGTCACGATCAGTGAGGTAGCAAGTATCGCAGTCGGAAGTGGTGAGCAGCCATTTGTGCGGGTTGGTGGCGTAGGAGTCCGCATAGTCGTTGACTCCGTCATGAATCCAGCGCAGTTCGGGGCACATGGCTGCCACCCCGGCGTGTGCTGCGTCCGCGTGGAGCCAAGCACCGAATTCCGTGCAGACAGGCCCTATTCCGGAAACCGGATCGATGGCGCCGGTCGAGGTCGTACCGATAGTCGCCATCACCATGACGGGGATACATCCGGCGGCGACATCACGTTCCATCGCGCTCCGAAGCGCGTCGGGGTCCATCGAGAAGTCGGCGCTGGTGTCGATCGATCGCACCGCCGCGGCACCGAGTCCGGCGACGCGGGCAGCTTTCTCGCATGCCGAATACCCTTCGGTGGATGTGTAGACGGTGAACCGACCGCATGCCACGCCGTCCCGTGTCACCCGCCCGCTCGAAGCTCGGTGCAGCGCGGCGAGCAGGGCCATCAGTATTGCGCTGGAGGCAGTGTCCTGAATGACACCACCCCCACTGCCGGAGGAGAGAAACCGGTCGGACAAACCCAACATTCCAGCCAGCCAATCGAGGACGTGCTGCTCCAGTTCCGTACACGCCGGGCTGGTCTGCCACATCATCCCCTGGACGTTCCGCCCGGCCGTGAGCAATTCGGCCAGCACCGCGGGGCCCGAGGTATTGCTCGGGTAGTAGGCGAAGAAACTCGGGCGCTGCCAATGCGTGAGACCGGGCACCACGATCGCATCCATGTCCTCGAGTACCCCACGGAAATCCTCACCGAACTCCGGCGGCTGGGAAGGGAGCTGCTCGCGCACCTTCCCCGGTTCGACCTAGGAGAGAACGGGCAGCGACTCCACTCGGTCCCAGTAGTCCGCGAGCCAATCCACCACTGCACGACCGTATTCCCGAAACTCGTCCGCGGTCATATGCCTGGGCGCAGGACCGACTTCTTCCGGAGTCGGCAACCGATGAGCTTCTCGCATTTATCCGCCCTAACCTCGGTGTTCCAGGATGATGCCGCGACTTACGTATTCGGCGCTGTCGACGCGTCGGGCGGCGATCGATCCGACCCGATCAGACCAGAACCGAGAACGTTTCGTCACCATCCCACCACAGATCAGCGGCATGCCGACACCCTTGTACCTCGCTCGACCGACCTCCTCGTACGCCACTGAATGGTTGTCCGCCAAGACATACGGACCACACTGACCCGCACGCCGCGAGACGCGCACGTGCCGGGTAGAACCATGTCGATTCCCCAGGGCTGTCGCCGAAATCGACGCGGCGTCCCCGCTGGTCCGGTTGTGTCGGGGCAACGGTTCTCCGATGTGGTGCATCGGGGCGATGATGGGCAGGGATCAGATCCGTTCCGGCGCGAGGACCAAGTCGAAATCGCATCGAGACCAGGACCGGTCGCCGATGTCTCTCCCATCAGGTGTGGGTGTCCCCGGAGGTTGCGCTACGAACTGCTTGATCAAGGATTCCTTCACCCCGAATACGCTGTCCCCGCGTTCGAGCTGCGGATCTCCGGCAACGAAAATGTGCGTAACGAGGGTGCGCAGGCCTTCCGCAGTGACCATGAAGTGCAGGTGCGCGACCCGCATCGGAGATCTATTGGTTGCCGCCAGCATCTTTCCTACCGGGCCATCGCTTTGGATGGGGTACGGCACCGGTGTCAATCCCCAGAACCGATAGCGCCCGTGTGCATCCGCGTACAAGTGTGCTCGTCCGGCGACTCGGCCATCGGGGTATTGGACATCGTAGAAGCCGTCTTCGTCGTTTTGCCACACTTCGATGCGAGCTCCGGGAACCGGATTACCCGCGGTGTCGGTGACTGTTCCTTCGATCCAGCAGGGTTGCCCGGTCGCATTGCCGGCGATATCGCCGCCGAGGGCGACTTCAGGTGCGTCCTCGACGAAGAACGGTCCGAAGACGGTGGCTTCGGTGGCATTCTTGTAGGCCGGGTTGTTGACAGCGATGGTCTGCATGGAGACACCGAGGACGTCGGAGAGCAGGATGAACTCCTGGCGCCGTTCATCGGTGATATGGCCGACGGCGGTGAGAAACCCGATGGCTTTGCTCCACTCCTCCTCGCTGAGGCGGACTTCCCGGATGAACGCATGCAGATGTCGGGTCAAGGACTGCATCAACTCCTTCAGCCGTGGGTCGGCGGTGGAGTCGTAGGACGCAACAACACTGTCGACGAGCTGCCGCTCGATTGCAGTCTGCTCGTCGCGGTTTTCGGCACTGGTGTTCTGCATCGGTAGTCCTCTCACAACTCGGGGTCAGAACTGTCGGGCCGGGAACATACCCGGCCCGACAGGGTGGCTCAGACCTTCTGGGTCTCCTTGTAGTAGCCGTCTCGAACGTCCTGTTCCCGTGCGTACTCGGGCTGGTACGCGACGGATGCCCAGTTGGATTTCTGCTCCACTTCGGCGGCGCGCGCGGCGAGGGCTGCGGTGTCGCCGAAACCGAGGACCTGCCGCGCCAGATCGGTCAACGGGCCGTCGACCTGGTATTCGGTCCGCTGCATCGTCAACAGTCGCACCAGGTAGAGCGGCGTGCCGTTGAACTTCTCGAACATCTCATGACGCGCACCCCACTGGGTGAGATACCGCTCGCTGATCTGACGGAAGATGGCCGCACGGTCGCGCGCGCTGATCGACGTGCCGCGCAGGGCCTCTTCGAGCCTAGGTCCGATGTATGGGTGGTCGAAGTCGGCTTTGGTCGGTGACATCACGACGCCGCGACCACAGAATTCGATCAGCTGGTTGACGGCATTGTGAATGTTCTCGAGATAGTGGGCGCGCCCGAGGTCGACGTAGATGTTGTTGGGCTTGAACAACCCACCGGGCGTGGTGAAGCCGGTCTCCTCGGCGGCGATGGTGAACGCCTTGCAGGTCTCGCGGAAACGGACGAGATCGGCGAGCTGAGATTGCACAATCGGATTGTTGTTCGTCCCGAGCGCGTTGGTGAGCAGCAGAGCGAGACCGACGATCAGTTCGGCGTGAACGGCATGCCGAATCTGGGTCTCGATGTGGACCCAGTCGAACTGGCGCTGCGGATACCACTTCGAGTGATCGGGGTTACCGATGTGCTGTACCCGGTCCCAGGGAATGAAGACGTCGTCGAAATAGGCCATGCCGTCGAGTTCGTCGCCGATCGTCGACAGCGGATGGTCGTAGGGGTCGGCATCCGGAGTGGCGTTCGATTGGCGACAGACCAGCGACAGTCCCGGGGTGTCCACCGGGACGATCGCGTACACGGTTTGGTCCGAGGTCTGTCCCGGTCGCCACAGGTTGCCGATGAGCAATTCGTTGACGAAGGGAAGCGATGTTCCCATCGCCTTCCAGCCGCGGACGACGATTCCCTGGTCGTTCTGTTCGACGATGCTGAGCATCGGGGTCTCGACCAGCGCGTCATCGCGGCCACGGTCGTATTGCACGTCGACGAACATCGGCGACAGCGCGATGTCATCAGTCGTCACGCGTTGCCATTGCGCCCGAATATTGTCCGCGAAGGGGATTTTGCGCCCATCGGCGACGATGGCGTTCTCCTCCCATGGCTGCGGATCGTCGACCTGGGCGTACATGACGACATGCATTCCGGCCGGCGGCCGCGTGAAGATGCCGCCCTGGAAATGCCGGAACCAGAATTCGTGGTAGGCACGGCGCCGTGCCGCATCGGCCTTCGTCTTGGGGAGGAACCAGTGCATCGACTTCCGGACACCGTCGTCGTCGACGAAGGTCAGAACATCCTGATGCTTCGGGTCGAGATGCAAGTCGTAGTACTCCGCGATGGCTTTCGCGTACCCACTGGTTTTGGGGTGGGTGGTGACGTCGTCGATGAGTTCGCCGCCGACGTACACCTGGCGTCCGTCTCGAAGCGACTCGAGATATTGCTGTCCTGTCCGCATTGATGGACCTTTCTCCTATTTGTAAGAAACTGCGTTGTCGGCCTGGGTGGTTCGCCACGTCGCATTCCGATGCGGAACGAAGTGGCCGAAGCTGCCGCGGTAGTACGAGAGCGGATTGCCGGTTCCGGCACGTGCTTCCAATACCTGGGCAACAAAAATTCGGTGCGTGCCGCCTTCGATGTCGTCGACGACGCGGCACGTGAGATACGCCAACGCCTCCGCGAGACGGGGTCCATGTTCGCCGTGGTGCACGGCCACGTCGGCGAACTTGTCCGCGCCGGGGGTGGCGAACGTATGGGCCACAGCGGTTTGATCCTCACCGAGGATATTGATCGTGAAATGGCGGGTATGACGGATCGCGGCGTGCGTTCCGAGGTTCTGATTCAGGCAGACCAGGACCATGGGCGGCGTATCGCACAGCGAGGTCACCGCGCTGATCGTCGCGCCGTAGCGAACACCGCCGTATTCGGCCGTCACAATCGTGACACCACTGGCGAAGTGTCCGACAACGTTGCGGAATTCGGATTTATTCAAGGGTTGCAAGACATTCTGCTCCATCTGGTCCTCCAACATTCGGCGCCCGGCCGGCCTGTCTGGAATGTGTTGTTCGACTGGCTAGACCTGCCATTCATGCGCCCTGACCTGATCAGTGCAGTGGAGTGGTCTACGCCGTACAAGCTGCAGGCTGTGATCTGCCCGACAAAGAACGCTAGAAGCTCGGACAGATTCAGTCCAACAGATGTGGCCGATGCGAAACATCGGCCACACCGATATTTCATCGACACACGACCGTGCGGCGCCGACCCCCGCGTCGCAGGTCGCTCACCATCCCCTAGGCCGCTGCGATCGAAGTTCGGGTGCGAAGTTTTTCCCGAGCCGACGCCGACGGCGAATCAGCCGGGCAGTCGGCAGGAAACGCAGGCTCGGTATCCGCGAGATCCGCCCTCCGACGGCGCGCAACGCGCGTTCACGACTGTGCCATGACTGTCGATCCAGGCCCGTTCGCGGGCGTTTACGACGCGCCTCCCATCGGGGTGAGACGCGCTGCGGTAGCGGCCAGGCGGTGCCGAAGCCAACGATGACCAGAATCTTCTGTGTGGCGCGGATTCCAGTACATCGCATCCGTAATGTTCGGCACGGGAATCGGCGGCTCGACGAGGCGCAGACCCTCGAGAGGCAGAATGAAAGCCGCACGCTCCAGAACCAAGCCCACGAGGGATGTGCCCCGAATCAGCAGCGGCGCCATGAGGAAACTTTCCACCGTGAGTTCGATCCGCCGATGTACCCCGAGTGAGGCCAAATGGCGATCGGCGAAGTTCAACTGCCGCTCTTGGCCGATGGAATAGACAAGATGGGGCAACTGCAGGTATCGGTCGCGGTCGAACGGTTCCAACACCGCCGGCTCGTGCATACCGGCATCGAGCATGCATACCCAGCGGTCGGAAAACAGCGCATGCCCGGGCAGCGGGGTATCGACCATCATCTCCTGCGGCTCGATCACCAGATCGGCGGAGTCGAGGCGAAGAACAGCGGGAACGTCGGGCGAGCGGGGCAGCACGTTCACCGTCACGTTCGGGGCCTCCTCCGCGAGTCCGCGCAGCAGCGGCGCCAGGACAACCGCCGTCGCATAGTCCGACGCGCTGATCGAGAACGACCTGGTCGTTGTGCGTGGATCGAAGTCGGCGCGCTCCGCGAACACGCCATCGATCTGATGCAAGATCTCCCGCACCGGCGGAATCAGAGCCTCCGCGCGGGGCGTGAGCGTCAGCACGCGACCGTTACGGACCATGAGGGGATCGGCGAATACTCGCCGGAGTCGCGACAACGAGCCGCTCATCGCCGACTGGCTCAGGTTCAACCGTCGGGCGGCCTCGGTGACGCTTCGCGTGCTCAGCAGGGCATCGAGATCAACCAACAGGTTGAGGTCGATACTGCGGAGATCCTTCATCTTCTCCACACTATCGACGCGGCCGATGTGTTGCATCCGTGACATCTGTTGGACCGGACGGTCGAGACTGAGGGAGGATCTTCCAACCAGGAAGCGGACCCGCGTAGAAGTCCATCGAACGACGATTTGCCAGCTCGGTCGCATCGACCGACTACCCGGCGAGTACACGAGAAGGGTCGAGGACGCCGATGACTCAACCAGCACGCCCCTGCAGCGATCGTCGTCCGTCGCGACAGACCCTCTGGCGGCGTGCCGAAGACGTCCCCGCCGATCTGGGCCCCACCGTGATCGCCATCGGACATTTCGACGGCGTGCACCGCGGACATCAGCGACTTCTGGCCGACGCCGAGCAGCGAGCACGAGCGCTCGGACTACCGGTCGGTGCAGTGACCTTCGATCGGCATCCGGCCACGATCCTCACCCCAGGACGCCAACCCGCCGTGCTGACCGGTCCCGACCGAAAATTCGAGTTACTTGCGCACTACGGCCTCGACTTCGTTCTGGCGCTGCCCATGACCCTTCCGCTGCTGACGACCTCCGCCGAAGACTTCGCGACGGAGCTACTCGCGACCCGACTGCGGGCGCGGTCGGTGTCCGTCGGCGAGAATTTTCGCTATGGGCATCACGCGGCAGGCAACATCTCGACTCTCCACGCCGCCGGCTGCCGGCTCGGCTTCGAGGCCCGAAAAGTCGACCTCCTGAACATCGACGGAAGCCCGGTCTCTTCGACACGTATCCGTGCAGCGGTTGCGGAGGGCCGGGTGCGGTCCGCGACCACACTGCTCGGCCGCTCGCACAGTGTCGAGGCCATCGTCGCGACGAGTTCCGGCAGGCAGGCGACCGCCTGCACAGACCCCGGGATCGCCGCGCCGGCGCTCGGCAGTTACCGCGGCGCGGTCTACGGCCTTGCCGATCCGACGCAACGGACCGAGCAACGCGTGCGGGTGCGGGTTCACCACGGTGCACTCGATATCGATTTCGATCACGAAGCCTTCGCCGGCTCGACACCGGCGGTGGGTACCGAACTACGAGTGGAGTTCATCGATGAGAACAGCTAAATCTCCGGACCGATCGGGGTCCGATGTGCTCAGGCCCGCGCCTTTCGCTCGAACAACCCTGCCCGGCCGCATCGTCTTCGGCAACGGGACGCTGAACCAGCTCGCGCCGGAACTCGACCGCGAACGCCGCCGCAGAGCCATGCTCATCGTCTCGGCCCGCCAGCGGGAACTCGCGGACCGCGGACGGTCCGCACTCGGCCACCTGATGACGCTGGAGTGGAACGAAGTGCGACAGCACGTTCCCCGCGATCTGGCCGAACGCGCCACGGCCGCCGCTACCACCGCCGACGTAGACGCGATCGTCGCCCTCGGTGGCGGCAGCACCGTCGGGCTCGGCAAAGCGGTCGCGGTGAATACCGGCCTCCCCTTGGTCGCTGCGCCCACCACGTACTCCGGTAGCGAGATGACGCCCATCTACGGGCTCACCAGTGGCAACCACAAGAAGACCGCCCGCGATCAAGCAGCCCTGCCGAAGATCGTCGTGTACGACCCGCAGCTGATGACTGCGTTGCCCTCGTCGATCGTGGGTCCCAGCGGCATGAACGCCCTTGCCCACTGCGTCGAAGCCTTGTGGGCAGCAAACCATGACCCGATCACCGACGCACTCGCGCTCGATGGCGCCGCCCGGCTACAGCGCTTTCTGCCCAGGGCATACACCACGACCGACGTTGCGCCCCGTGGCGAGGTTCTCATCGCCGCCTGCCTCGCCGGCACCGCGTTGGGCACAGTAGGCAGCAGCGTGCACCACGCACTCTGTCATCTTTTCGGCGGAATGTACGACACCCCCCACGCCGAAACCCACGCGATCGTCCTGCCCTATGTCATTCGGTACCTAGAGCCCGCAATCCCGGACACCGTGGCACGTTTGGCCGAGGCAATGAAATGTGATCCGACAAAACTCGCTGAAAACGTATGGGCACTTGCTCGGTCGGTCGGGACACCGCCAGGACTCCGAGCCATCGGCCTCACCGAGAACCAGACCGACGCGGTCGCGGAAGAAGCTGTGGCCAAGCACCTCGTCAGCCCTCGGCCGCTGGAACTGCACTCGCTTCGCGCCATGCTCCGCGAAGCGTGGAGCGGCGAGCCTCCCCGGGCTCGAGAGTAACGATCCCAGGTCCGTGGGCACCACGATGCCCGAGAACCGCAGTCCGGCAAAGAAAGGAAACCTCTCACATGGCCTCGATCACCCAGATCGTCACCGACCTGTACACGGCATACAACAATCATCGCCCCGCGGCCGTCGCGCAGCTCTACGCTCCGCAATGTCGGCATCGCGATATCGCGGTCGGTGCAGACCACAGCAAACCGGAGCAGATAGCCGCGGGCCTCGCGAGGCTGTTCGAAGCACTCCCCGACGTGCAATGGAACCTCGAGGAGATCCTCATCGACAGCAACCGCGCGGCGGTGTCCTACGAACTGTCCGGTCACCTGCGCGGCCGCCTCGGCTCGTACGAGCCGAAAGGGCAAAGCCTCCGCTTAGCGGGGGTGCAGATGCTGGAGGTGTGCGACAACCAGATCACTACCAGCACCGACTATTGGGATGGTGGCGCACTTCATCGCCAGCTGAGCAAGATTTAGATCCGGCACGCTCGTACTCGGATGCCAGAGCCGATGCCGCAGAGTCAGAGCGTGCAGTTCACCAACACCCGACGTCGGTCTCGGTGACGAAACTCGGTCGAAATCAGCCGTGGCGACAGTCTCGACACCCCGAAAATCGGCTGCTTGCCGGGTGGGCCGCTCAGTAGCATCGCCACATGGAACTGCGCGCTATCCCGGATTCGATGGCTCCCACGGTGGTGGAGAAGATCGATGCCGAGCTGGGCCGGATCGAGCACAGACACGGCGTGTCCATCGGACTGGCCATCGAAAGCGGCAGCCGCGCTTGGGGTTTCCCTTCCCCCGACTCGGACTATGACTGCCGGTTCGTCTATATCGCAGGCCTGCACACCTATCTGTCGCCGTGGCGTACCCGCGATGTGATCGAGACGCCGCTGACCGGATTGCTCGACGTCAACGGCTGGGATCTGGCGAAGGCGATGCGGCTGCTGGTCAAGGGCAACGCCGTACTGATCGAGTGGCTGATGTCACCGATCGTGTACCGGGGCGACGCCCGATTCCGCGACGAGCTGCGCGCGCTGGCCGCTGAGGTCGCCGACCGTAACCAGGTGGCCCGGCACTATCTGCATCTGGGCGCCCGCCAATGGAAGCTGTTCGGTAGCGGCGGTTCACTGAAGAAGGTGTTCTACGCCCTACGTCCGGCTATGGCCCTGCGCTGGCTGCACGAACATCCGGACGCCGCGATGGCGCCCATGCATCTGCCGACACTGCTCGAGCGATGCGAGCTGCCGGCAGATCTGGTGTCGGCCGTGCGTGAACTCACCGACCTGAAGTCGCGTACCCGCGAAATGGGCAGCGGCACCGCACCGGCGCCGATCGCCGAGTTCATCATGGCCGAATTCGACCGTGCCACAGAAGCTTTCCCGAAGACGCCCGATCGTGACCTGGCGCGCGCAAAGGCGCTGACCGCAGAGTTCTTCCGCAAGCAGGTCATCGGAAACTGACAGCAGTCGACGCTGGGAGGTCCGCCGTCGGTAGCCGGTAGGCCGGGGCGATGCCTGACGATGGCGGACGACCCGGTAGCCGGTCGAGACGTCGGCGGCTAGCAGGTCACCGTCGTCAGTGGTTGCTGCCGAGCGCTTCGGCGATGGTCGGCCAGGACCTGGACAGTTCGTCCGCCCAGTACGGCCAGGAGTGTGTTCCGGTGGGCCGCAGATTCACTGTCGCCGGAATCTGCAGCTTCGCCAGTCGCTTCCCCAATGCGTCAGCGCATTCGTAGGCTCCGGTCTCGAGCGGGCCGCCGACGGTGATGGCGTCCGGAAGCTCGACTTGACCAGGTACGTCGTGCTCTCCAGGGATTCCGCTGCCACTGGACAGGTAAATCCTGGTGCCGCGCAAAGCTTCCGCGTGTGTCATGACGTCGTGGGCGGCCCAGTCCGGGTCGGTGAGTGTGCCGAACATGTTGTCCGGGTTGCCGCCATAGGTTTTGACGATCGCGCGGGCTTGGGCTTGACCGGTGCCGGAGGCAACGGTGTAACACCCGCTGTGGGCAGCGACGACGGAGTACAGGCCGCGCGTTCGGAAGGTGAGCATCATCGCTGCTTCAGCGCCCATCGAGACCCCCTGGATCCCGTTACGTCCGTTGCCCTCGAACTGCGCGTCGATCAGCGGCGGCAGTTCCCGGGTGAGGAACGTCTCCCATTTGTTGGTCCCCAGCACCGGATCGCGACGCTGCCAGTCGGTGTAGAGATTGGCCGGACCACCGGTGGTGAGCACGACGTTGACGTTTTTGTCGGCGAAGAACTGCACGGCATGACCGTGCTCTGTCCAGCTACTTTCATTCTCGGGAGCACCCCGGCCATCGAGCATGTACAGGGCGGGTCGCGGCTGGCTACGGTCGGCCGGTAGCAGCACCTGCACCTGCACGACACGGTTCATCGCCGGCGATTTCACGAACACCCGCAGCCATCGGTCGGTGATCGGCTCGATCCGCTCGATAACCGGCCGGGCCGGAAGATCGGAGCTCTCCGACGGGGCTTGGTAACCATCGGGCGACCCGACATTCGAGCCAGAGGTCTCCGGCGCGGCGACGGCGACCCCGGGCGCCATCGCCAGCGCCCCCAGCATCACCACTGCGGGCACAACCACCTCGGCGACCCACCGTCTGGACGGGCGCGGGCCATCGAGGTGCACGACCGAAGACGAGTCCGAACGGCCTCGCCGCGTCAGCCACCCTCTTGTACTGAGACGGGTTCGGTCGACAGTTTCATGCCGACTGACACTTCTGGTCCGGGCAGCGGGCCCCCCGCAGACATCACACACTCGCCTAGTAAACCGTAGGGGCAGTTCGACGGTCCATGCGCGGGGTAGATACGACGCCACACACGCCGCCGAGCCGGGTGCGTCCTCGGGTCACGCAAACATCCTGCGCACCTACGTATTCCAAATCTGGTGCCGCAAGGACCCGGTCGGTGAGGCGAGGAGCGGTCAGCCGGCCCGCTCACTTCCCGGCCGCCTCCTCAGCCTGCGAACCGCATCCGCAGTGCAATCCGCCGCCGCACGGGAGGTGGCCCACTCGTGCATCCGCCCTAGGCGGTCGCGTCAGCGCTTCGGCCACCCCGATGCCCATCCCGAAGCGTTCAGACGACCGTTCGGCTCGAACAGTGAGTATGTCCACCGAACACCGGGTGTCCAGGTACACCGCGAGGCCATCGGGTGCCGCCGACCGGCGACTCCTGACCCACCAACCTCATCCACGTCGGATTTCTGTGCATTCCATCGGAAATCTCACGAGAAACGTCCCGGAAATCCTGCGGTACGCCGACGCCACCGCCTTGCCATCCCGCCCGAGGCGCTGCGCGATCCGCCGCGCCACCACGAGAAGTCCGCTTTCCACCGGTTCCTCCCGTCGGCCGCCAGACCGCGGTCGATCCGACGGGCGCCCAGGCCTCGGGAAATCGGGACAGCACACTCGGGTGAATTCATCTATTCCCCACCGCCGGGACGTTTGCACACGCTCGCCGCGGCGTGTTATCAAGCACCGCGTCAACGTGCCGGCCCAAGGCGCGCTATCGCTGCCGCCTCACATCCGGACAATCCGTACCGGCACCGCGGAGGTGAACAGATAGCCCAATAGCGCGCTGACCCGATGCTTGACCTCGAGCCGGCTAGAGGTTTCAGAATGAAGTCATGACGACCTGGGTATGCGCCGGGTGCGGCCTGGAACATCCGGAATCCGACCAACCGCCCGCCGATGGCTGTGTTCTCGCCAGCGACGCCGTCACCGACGAGGAGCGTGGCGATCTCGGACCGCACGGGTGGTGGACCACCCATGTGGAGTTGGCACGCCAACCCCATCGGACGGTGCTGCGCGAACACGGCCACGGTCTGCACAGCCTGCGCCGCGAACCGCGATTCGCGATCGGCCACTGGTCCTTCCTGGTCGCGACCCCTAACGGCACCCTGCTGTGGGATCCGCCCGCCTATCTCGACGACGAGGTGCTCGGCTTGGTCCGCAGCCTTGGTGGGGTCGCGGCGATCGCCGCGAGCCATCCGCACATGTTCGCCGCGCAGGTGGGCTGGAGCCATGCCTTCGGGAAGGTGCCGGTGCTGGTGAACGCCCTGGACAAGGAATGGGTACCGCGCCCCGACCCGGTGATCGAATTCTGGACCGAGCACGCCGAGCCGCTGCCCGGCATCGAACTCGTCCATGTCGGTGGCCATATGCGCGGCAGCGCCGTCGCTCACACCGCAGACGGCGCCCTGCTGACCGGCGACACCATTGCGGGCTGTCATACCCCCGGATGGGTGTCGTTCCAACGCAACTATCCCCGGCACGTCCCGATGTCGGCCGCAGTAGTGCGCCGGATCGTCGAGACCCTGGAACCCTATGACTACGACCGCCTGTACACCCTTGGCGGTGACACCATCGACCACGACGCCAAATCCATCGTCCGCGCCGCCGCCAACCGCCACATCCGGTGGATCAGCGGAGAATTCGACCATCTGACCTGAACTCGCGACCCATCACACTCGACTCGGAGTGCACGGCCGAGCGCCCGCCGCATGCCCCCAGCGGCAACTTTCGCCCCTAGGCCGCCTCCTGCGCGGTCTGTTCCCAGTCGATGACGACGCGTTCCGGCACCCAGCCGCGCCGCAGGTCAAAGACTTTCGACACCACGCGGACGCGACCCGGCCGGTTGAGCCGCCCTACGATCGTGATGGCGTCGCCCAGGTCGTCACACGCGAAGAACTCCGCGGCTACGTCGCCGCCAGGAAACTGCAGCTCGACCGCATGCCGAACCTGCCCTGCCCACGTGTCCCGATACGCCGACTGCCACGCCCGCGACCGTTCACCGGTGGCAGCCACCCACGCCGCAACCTGACGCGTGGGCACGACCCCGGCGGGGCCTTCGATGCATTCCGGAGAGGTGTGGTTGCTGTCGGACACGACCGCGAACCAACCGAGCGCATCCTCGAGGCTGTCGAATTCTTCGACTTCCAAGCCGCTCCGCCCATACGCCCACAAGAGGTAGATACCCTCCGGGCCAGTGGATTCATTGCCGTCGAGACGGATCGTGTACGCGTTCATGCTGCTCGTTCTCCAGTGTCGGGTACTCGATAGACACGATCATGGAGTTCGATCGGTTCATCGACCGTGTCCCCCATCGACTGCCGACTCGGTAATTCCGGCCGGCGAAACCGCGCGTGCCAACCGCCCTGTCCTCGTCGCAGAGCCTGGGCAGGACTTCGGCGAGTCTTCCTCGGCATCCACGTATTCGGGATCTATTTCCCCATCCCGGTTCCGCGTCTGCGGGCTACCGTATTCGATCGGATTCCATGCCGTTCTGAGTCCCGATAATCGTGCGAACAAAAATGTTGCGGTCTCGACAATTTCGCATGGCGAATCGGCTCCGGTCGCCAAAATCCGTGGGCCGCAACCGCGCCTCCGACGCTGCGGCCGGGTCGGCGACGGGGAGACCGGCGCAGGTATGCGGATACGGCGGTGCTGCCGAGGTCCCGGCGGATTTCAAGAAGTGAAAAAGCAAGTGAAGCGGAAACGTACCCATACCGCGGTCTCGGCGGCCAATCCTCGCCCGGCCGGATTTTACCGCCTTTCCTCGGTCGTTCACCATGGAAAACTCCGGTTTCAGCTGATCAACGTGGGGCGGATTCGGAGTAGACGGCGAGCAGACACCGCACCGTGTATCGCAGCATGGTCGACTATTGCGGAGGCACTACGACACAGTCGTATACTGGCCACTATGGCGGATGAATTATCCTCCAGAGAATTCCGTGAGGCACCCATTCTGGTGGTGCAGACGAAGGAGCGCGTCTATCGGCTACGCGCCGGGGGCGCGTATAACATCGGCCGCGATCCGAGTGCCGACATCGTTGTGACCGATCCGCGCGCGTCATCGTTGCACGCCGTTCTCGAGCGGGGTGCGGACGGTTGGGAAATCGAGGACGTCGGAAGTCTCAACGGCACTTTTTTCGCCGGCCACCGCGTCGACCGGATGGTGATCGACCACGAGGAGACGTTCCAGCTCGGACACGCCGTGGACGGCGAGAAGTTGGCCTGCTCGCTGCCGACCCCATCCCGCCCCGAGCCCGGTCTCGATGCCGGTGGAGACACCATGGTGGTCCCCGATCCCGGCTACGCCCTCGACGATGAAGCGACGGTCACGAAGATCCATCCGGGCCTGCCCCGGAAAGTATCACGATCGTCATCCCCGGCGGCCCATCCGAGCACGGTCGTCCGGATCACATCGCCCACACTGCGGATCGGACGCGCGACCGACAACGACATCGCCGTGCCCGACCTGATGATCTCCCGACATCACGCCGAACTGCACACGATAGGCGCTGGCCGGTACCGGATCGTCGACCTCGGCAGCCATAACGGCACCTATGTCAACGGCGCCCGGGTCGATACCGCCGACCTCTCCGAATCCGACTTGATCGGCGTGGGGCACACCACGTTCCGGCTCGTCGGCGATGAACTGCGCGAGTTCGTCGACACCGGTGACGTGTCGGTCTCGGTGCAGAACATCACCGTGCGGACACCGGACGGCAAGGTGCTGCTCGACGGGGTGAGCTTCCCCATCTCGCAGCGCTCGCTGGTCGGCGTCATCGGGCCCAGCGGCGCCGGTAAGTCGACGCTGCTCGGCGCGATCACCGGGTTGCAACCGGCCACGGAGGGGACGGTCCGCTACGACGGACGCGACCTGTACACCGATTACGACGAACTCCGACACCGGATCGGGCTGGTCCCGCAGGAGGACATCCTGCACAACCAGCTTCCGACGCGGCGCGCGCTGCTCTACGCGGCCGAACTGCGCTTCCCCGGTGACACGCGCAGCGAGGAGCGCGAGCAGCGGGTCGACGAGGTGCTCGACGAACTCGGCTTGGCGCGGCACGCCGACACCCGCATCGATCGACTCTCGGGCGGGCAGCGCAAACGCGTGAGCGTCGCACTCGAGTTGCTGACCAAACCGTCGCTGTTGTTTCTCGACGAGCCGACCTCCGGCCTCGACCCGGGCCTGGACAAGACGGTCATGGAAATGCTGTCCGAACTGGCGCATGACGGACGCACCGTCATCGTCGTCACGCACAGCGTGGCGAATCTCGATTCCTGCGACCGCCTGCTGGTTCTGGTGCCCGGCGGCCGACTGGCATACTACGGGCCGCCGGAAGAGGGGCTGCAGCAATTCGCACAGCGAACCTGGGCCGAGGTGTTCCAGGAATTCGACAACGACGAAGACCGCGATTGGGCTGGTGAGTTCCGGACTTCGCCGCGCTTCGAGAACTATGTGGCGGTCGGACTGACCGACGACGTCGGCCCAGCGGAGGAAGTGCGTCCACCGGCGCCGCCGCCCGCGCCGCAATCCAAGCTCAGCCAGCTCAGTACGTTGTGCCGGCGATATCTGGCGGTGATCGCCTCGGATCGAAGTTATTTGGCATTGCTGGGCGTGATGCCCCTGCTTCTCGGTGGCTTGATCGCCGCGGTGCCGTCGGGCGCCGGCTTCACCGGAACTCCGGGAACCAATACCGATGCTCCCACCAAACTCATGGTGTTGGCCTTCGCCGCATGCTTCGTCGGCACCGGCAACGCGATTCGCGAGATCGTCAAGGAACAGACGATCTACCGCAGAGAACGCGCGGCAGGCCTGTCAGCAGGCGTCTATCTGATGTCGAAGCTGCTGGTTCTGGGCGTGATCACCGTCGTTCAGGCGGCGGTATTGGTCGTGATCGGCACCATTGGCGAGAGTATGCCGCCCAAGGGAATTTTCACGATGGTCGAGCTGGAACTGGTCCTGGCGATGGCGATGCTCGGCATCACGTCGCTGGCTTTGGGCTTGCTGGTCTCGGTGTCGGTGAATACCTCGGAAAAGACACTGCCGCTGCTGATTGTGCTGTCCATGGCACAACTGGTGCTGACGGGCGGGCTGGTGCGGCTCCCCGGCACACCCGGCCTCCAGCAACTGTCGTTCCTGTCGCCGTCCCGCTGGGGGTACGGAGCGGGAGCCGCCACCCTTGACCTTGACACTCTGTCACCGCACACCGGCGCGGCCGACCCGCTATGGAAGCACACCATCGGCACCTGGCTGGTCGACATGGGAGTCGTCGCCGGGCTGGGGGTCGTGTTCCTCGCGCTGGCCTGGTACCGCTTGTACCAGCTGCGTCCACGGCGCCAGGGCGCCCGCGTCGCGAGGCTTTGACGCCCGCGACACGAACCACGTGACGCCACCCACCTGGTTGCGGGATCTGCGGTGCAGGCCGTCGCGCATCGACCTCATGCTGGCGAAAAGCGACCACTCAGGTCAACTCAGCGTCGCTGTAGACCGGTTTTCCACTGGCGGGAAGGCATTCGGTACAGGGGCTGGGGCGCACGGGGAAAATTACCTGCCGTTAGCACCCGGGCCTCCGATCTGGCCTGACGGCTCACCGTGAGAGGGAACCAAATTCGATGAGCATCAACCGCATACTCCGCCTCGGCATCGGAGCGATCGCCGTCACCCTCGTCGCTACCGCCTGTGGTGGCGGCAGCGACGCCGCGACCGCCAATGATCACGCGAGGGCGGGAAAGCTGACCATCGGCATCAAGTTCGACCAACCGGGACTGGGCTTCCGCGAGAAGGACGGGTCATTCCACGGCTACGACGTCGAGATCGCCAAGTACGTGGCCGGCAAGCTCGGCGTGCAGCCCGGCGACATCACCTTCAAGGAGACGCCGTCGGCTCAGCGTGAGTCGATGATCATGAACGGCGACGTGGACTTCATCGTCGCCACCTACTCCATCACCGATGCCCGCAAGGAGAAGGTCGACTTCGCCGGGCCGTACTTCGTAGCCGGGCAGGGCCTCCTGGTGAAGAAGGAGAACACCGATATCACCCGTGTCGAGTCGCTGACCGGCAACAAGAAGCTGTGCTCGGTCAGGGGCTCCACCCCGGCGCAGAACGTCAAGGACCATTACGCCAAGGACGTTCAACTGGTGGAACTGGACACCTACTCGCAGTGCATCGAATCCCTGCGCAGCGGTTCGGTCGACGCGGTCACCACCGACGACATCATCCTCGCCGGGTACGCGGGGCAGGCACCGGGCGAACTGAAGCTGATCGGCAGTACCTTCACCACGGAGAAGTACGGCATCGGCCTGAAGAAGGGTGATCAGAAGACTCGGGCCAAGATCAACGACGCAATCGAGGACATGTTCGCCGACGGTTCCTGGCAGAAGGCCTTCGAGGACACGATCGGTCCACTCCGCGACTCGACACTCACGCCGCCCGCCGTCGACCGATACTGATCAGGCTCTCCGACTCCCGCACCTGCACGCATCACCTGATCCCGCAATCCGGCGCGCTGTCGGAGCAGGCGTCGATCGCACCGTGCAGGCAGGGGGCGGCCACAGGTAATCCCCGTCGTCCGACGGTGGGCATGATGGAGGTACGTCGCGACCCATCGAATCGGCCGCTGGGCTCGTCCGATGAGACCTGTCTCGTGACATTCGGTCGGCAGCCGAGGGGGGAATCGCGTTGACTACGCTGACGCGGGTGTCCGAATCTGTGCCACTGACGATGCTGCTCGATGACGCGGGCCTGCTGTCGCTCGAGCACCAGCTCTACCTCGAAGAAGTACTGGGCGCACACGTGTGGCAAGCCGATCTCGAGGGACGTCGACTCGAATTCATCGGCGAAGAGCGCTCATTCGTGTGCACCAAGGTCCACCTGCTCGGCACGGTGGACGCGGAGTCGTGGTTGTGGGGATGGGCCAATCCGTGGGGCTACCCGTCACCGCTGATCCGAGCGGCCCAGACGGTGCGCGAGTTCGGCTTTCGGTACGGCGTCGCCGAACTGCGCTCAGCGGAGCTACCCGTCACTCTCGGGGGTGCGGCGCCGCTACCCCATCAAGTGGCCGGGCTGCTGACAGACGCAGCGAAGATCGTCAGTGGGCGCTGGAGTTCCTACTGCGGTGTCACCGACGGCACGTGCGTGGCATTTCTCGTCGAGCATCCGGAGTTCGTGCTGCCGCTTCCCACCGCGTCCGGCCTTGCCCGGGTATTGGCCTATGGCGTCGGTGCGCTGCCGCTGACGGACCATCGACGCGCGGTGCACAGCTATCTGACCAGGCGGGGCCTGCTCGCCGGATTTCTCGACAACCACCGCTGGCTCGAATTCAGCGGCCACGGAGTCGCGGGCGACATCGAATTCGACACTTCCGGCCACATCACGAATCTGGATGTCCGCGTGGTCATGGATCGGATCGAACTGCCGGCCGGGCTGAAGACACCGTCGGCCGCCGCGGTTTCCAGCGAACCGACGATGATATCGAACGGGTGCGACGGATTGTCGGAGTAGTTGCCGCGCTGCCCGACGGAAAGTCGCACCGCGGCGAGAACGAGCCCCAACTGTTGCCTACCACCGGTGCCCGCGATTCGGCGGGCTGGTGAAAACGGCGCGCAGGTGGGCGTAAGCGGCGTACGACGGCGGTGAACCGTGCGATGCGACGCGGACATGCGGTACGCGCGGCAATCACTCGATCAAGGGTCGACTGAGGGTTGCTGTACCAGCTATTCGTCAGACCGGACTGGCGTGTCTATCTGGCGACACGCCGATAGCACTCGGGACACTTGCTTATGCGTCGCGGGGTTGCGGCCCAGGGAAAAAGAGGTCGGACACTCGGGTCGGCGGTGGATGAACCAGCGATGGTCCTGGACCCGGCAGACTTACCGGCCAATGATGGTCTGAGCGAATGTGCTCATGGCATCGCCCGCCGTCGCGGCTCAGTTCTCTTGGCAGTACACCTGCACGATCCCGGACTGAATAGGAGCGTCACATGCGGTCGACAGCTATGCCCGACAACCTGCGCGCCGACGTCGAAGTCCTCTGGGACTACAACCAGATGCATCATGAAATCTGCCCGACCGATGTGGGCATCGGGTTGGGCAGCCATGACCTCGGGGTCGCCACCTACACCGCGGATCTCTACGACCAGGGCATGTTCCCGCTGATCGTGTTCACCGGCGCGAACGCTCCGACGACCGTAGAGAAGTTCCCTCGCGGCGAAGCCGTGCACTACCGAGAACATGCCATCGATCTCGGTGTGCCGGACAGCGCAATCCTGGTCGAACCCAACGCGACCAACACCGGAGACAATATCGATTTCACGCGAGCTCTGCTCGAGCGCCATGGCATTGCCGCCGTCGAGTCGGTGACGCTGATTTCGCGTCCGTATCAGCAGCGCCGCAGCTATGCGGTCTGCCGCAAACGATGGCCCGAGGTCGACGTGGTCTGCGCGTCGCTCCCGCTTCCGCTCAACGAGTACATCAGGAGCATCGGAGATGCGAATCGGGTGATCAACACGCTGGTGGGTGACACGCAACGAATCTGGACCTATTCAGATAAAGGATGGGCGATCGAGCAGGATGTCCCCGATTCGGTCCGCGCGGCGTACAAGCGACTGGTTGACGCGGGGTTCACCCATCGACTGGTTTCCTGACCCGTCCAGCGCACGTCGAATCGCGGTTCGCCGGGCCACAAAGCTTGGGCGCTGCAGCGTGCCGCCAGGTATTCGTCCAGTCCGTAGCGCGTCGAGCACTTTCAGTGCTGATTGCGCCCGACGGCTCGACGCGATCCGCCGCGCCCGGATCCAGCGATTGCCCGAAACTCTTGTTCTCGTCGACGTCGTGTACTCCCAGGTCAGCGCCCGGTCATCACAAGCTACCGGCGCTCCAGCCACGACCGCCTCAACCTCGGTCCCAGCCACCGCGGGCGCCCCAACCCCAGCCGCCATGATCGCTCCGACCGCCGAAACGAACGTAATCCACGTGGCCGGTCACGGCCGTCGGCACAGTAGCGGTCACCGCCGACCGCGTCGGAAGAGGGTCGGCGGCGGCAGTCGGTGCGATGGCGACAGCGATCGCGACAGCACCCGCCACAGCGATCGCGACAGCACCCGCCGTCAAGGCCGATGTGACGTAGATCAGGCCGACTGGCATGGTAGCTCTCCTTCGACGTGTCCTGTCCGAACGCGCTCCAGCATCGCGCTCCAGCCGAGCCCGTGTCATTACCGCTGGCACCTATCATCGCTCTCCGCGAGCGGGAGTCCGTGCGCACCAGCGGCGTGCAATCGATCCTGCTTACCCGATCCGGAGGCGACGATCACGTCGGGCTTCGGGTGGCGAGAACCAGAAGCGGGATTGTGGGCCGCCCCGCTCCGCACTCGGTGGTGATCAGCCGCAGTGCGAGCGACCGGACATCCAGACGCTGAATCCTTCTCCGGCGACGGGTACGCCGCCGCCCCAATCGATGCAGACGCCCGCAGCGTTCACCTTTACCGGGCCGGCGTAGTACTCGTAGTTTCCGTCGTCGTGGATGTATTGGGTGAAGTTTCCGTCCGAGTTCTGTTTCGCGATCGAGGCCAGCATACGGGTGGATTTACCCGCGTATGAGGAAAACTTCGCCGTGACAACGCAGTTGGTCGAGCCGTTGTACAGCAGGTGGATGCGAGCGACCTTACCCAGGTCGTGGTGGTCGATCTCATGATAGTTGTTGCCGCACGCCTCGGCCGGGGTTGCGACCGCCTGCGCTGTCGGGCTGACGACCACAGATAGGGCGGCCGCTGTGGCAAGTGCGAGTAGTGCTCGATGTATGAACTTACGCAACGCGTTTCGCTCGCTTTCCTGATTTCTATCGAGGCCGTGGAAGCCTATCTGCATCAGAGCGCCGCGGCAATGGAACCGCGACGGCTGAAAGACTGTTCGCGGCAATATATTTCAAGACCGCCATTCCAGCGCTCGCGGCGATGCCCTGATGGTCACGCCGATTCGCTTCGACAGCGATGAATCGAGGTGGGCGGCGCCGATCGCGCTTCGCGAATCCGATCGTTATCGCGTCGAATTTCTTCGCAGGAGCCGGGTGCCACGACAAATGGCGAGCACTCGTCGGTCGTATCCGCGACGCCAGCACAGTAACCTCGACCGCGAAGACCGGAATGGCGGTCCACGGACACTGTGGCGGTCCCGAACAATCCTTCGGGACCGCTCGAACAGTCTTTCGACAGACGTCCGAGCCATGGGGCTCACTCGACCACACCGTCACGACAGACGAGACCTCCATACGCGGTGCCGACGCCGTGAAAATCGAGCCGGCGTGGTGGACGGAGACGGTCACACCGCCCGCCGGCGATGAGTAAGGTCGAAATTGTGGCGAAAAGCGGCGCCGACGCCTGCTCCCTGCCTGATGAGAGTGCGCTCGGCGCCGGGTACGCAACTGATGCGGATGAACTTTCGCGGTCCGAGGAGCGGCGGGCATGGAATGGTTCACGGCACCCGATTACTGGTTGAGCAGACTGGTGTTCCACCGTGGGCTCGCTGCGGTCTACCTGGTCGCCTTCCTGGCGGCGGCGCGGCAGTTCCGGCCGCTCATCGGCGCGCGGGGAATGTTGCCGGTGCCGCGGTTCGTGCGGTACGCACCGTTCCGCCGGGCGCCGAGCCTGTTCCAACTGCACTATTCCGACCGGTTCTTCGCACTGGTCGCGTGGTCGGGCGCGGCGCTGTCCGCCGCCATGGTCGCCGGGGTGACCGACCTCGTGCCGCTGTGGGCGGCGATGCTGCTGTGGGCGGTGCTGTGGATGCTGTACCTGTCGATCGTCAATGTGGGTCAGGCGTGGTACGCCTTCGGCTGGGAGTCGTTACTACTGGAGGCCGGATTCCTGGCGATCTTCTTGGGCAACGACCACACGGCGCCGCCGGTGGCGGTGCTGTGGCTGGCACGCTGGCTGCTGTTTCGAGTGGAGTTCGGCGCTGGTCTGATCAAGTTGCGCGGCGACCCGTGCTGGCGCGATCTGACCTGCCTGTACTACCACCATGAGACGCAGCCGATGCCGGGGCCGCTGAGCTGGTTTTTCCACCATCTGCCCAAGCCGCTGCATCGCATCGAGGCGGCAGCCAACCACTGTGCCCAACTCGTGGTGCCGTTCGGGCTGTTCGCGCCGCAACCAGTGGCGAGCGTCGCGGCTGGAATCATCGTCGGCACGCAGTTGTGGCTGGTCCTTTCCGGCAACTTCGCCTGGCTGAACTGGGTGACAATCCTACTGGCCGTCACCGCGATCGACGGGTCGTCGGCCGCGGATTTGCTGCGGCTATCCGAGTCACCACGACCATCCGGGACACCGCCCTGGTTCGTGGCACTCGTTCTCGCGACGACCGTACTGATGGTGTGCCTCAGCTACCCGGCGGTGCGCAACATGGTCTCCAGCCACCAGCAGATGAATGCGTCATTCAACGCCTATCACCTGGGCAACGCCTATGGCGCGTTCGGCAGTGTCGGCAGGAACCGTCACGAGTTGGTGATCGAAGGAACCGACGAGCCGGAACCGACCCAGCGGACGGCGTGGCAGGAATACGAGTTCAAGGGCAAACCCGGTGATCCGCGTCGGTTGCCGCGCCAGTGGGCTCCCTATCATCTGCGGCTCGACTGGTTGATGTGGTTCGCGGCAGCTTCGCCCTTCTACGCGCGCGGCTGGCTGATCCCGTTCCTCCAGCGGCTGCTGGAAAACGATCCGGCCACGCTGCGCCTGCTTCGACGCTGCCCCTTTCCCGATAACCCGCCGAAATACGTGGCGGTGCGGGTATACGAATATCGTTTCACCACCCGCCGCGAGCTGCTGCGCGATCGAGCATGGTGGCATCGCACGCTGATCGGCGAATTGATCCCGCCGATAACGATGCAGAACGCGGATTTCAGGTCGCGGTAGGGCATCGTCGCGGTCACCATCCGGCGGTGACCAGGTGGGCGGACTCCCTCGACAGCCGGCGCCACCGCGCGGCGGCACCAACAGGCCACGCGAAACGATCGTGTGGTCGAGCGCGGCTCATCCGCCCGTAAGCCCTCGTTAATGTCGTGTTTACGATGTCCCAATGCTTGTGGACGACGTGCAACGGAGCTTGACCTCATCGGCAGAGCGAGTAGATGTCGAAGGGCTTCGCCAGCGTCGGTTTCGACCGGTGGTCGTTTGGGGCGGTATCGCGGGCGCGTTGCTGGCGCTGGTCGGCGGGGAACTCATGGCCGCGTACATCGGTGCGCTCGGGCCGCTGACCAGTCTTCTTCGGGACTATGTCGGCACCCCCAAGTCGGCGACCACGCCGTGGGCCGGGTTTCTGTTGGCGCTGGTGGGATTCACGGTTCGCGTGCGTGTGAGCGCTCTTGCCGCCGCGGTCGCCATCGACCTGGCCTTCGTGGCCATCCGGGCGACCGAGGGACGACCGTTCACGGTCGGCAACGGTCCGACCATCGTGCTCACCGCACTGGCGGTGATCGCCGTCGCGCGGTACGACGGGGAGCGACGCCACACCGCGCTGCGCACCATCGCTCTCGGGGCGCTACTGATCTTCGCGACGAAGGTCGGCGAGATCTGGTTGGACATCACCGCGTGGGCGTGCCCGATGGTCCTCGATCCGTACGTGCAAGTGGCGGATCGTGCGCTCGGTAATCCGTCGTGGCTGGTCGGGCGGGCACTCGAGGCGGCGGGACCGGTGGCCACGGCGGTGGTGCGTTGGGTGTACTTCGAGCTTCCGGTGGCAGCCATCGTGGTCGCCGCCTGGCAGCTGCGCGGCGTGGTCACGGGCGGGTGGCCCCGACACTACCTGGTGCGAACGTTCTTGACGCTCGGACTCATCGGACCGATCTGGTATGTGATCTTCCCTGTGGTAGGGCCGGTACTCGCCTTCGGGCCGCAGGGGCATGGTCTCGAGGTCGCCGACGTCTGGCCGAATGTTGTTCCAGCGCTGCCCTCCTCGGTCGAGCCGCTCCTGTTCGACACCATCACGCCACGCAATTGCATGCCGTCACTGCACACCGCATGGGCACTGTCACTGTTCATCCACTCCCGGCGCGGGCCGCTGTGGTTGCGCTGGGGCGGCACGTTCTGGCTGGCGGGCACGCTCGTCGCGACGCTCGGCCTCGGCGCCCATTACGGCATCGACCTCGTCGTGGGCGCGGCGTTGTGTCTGACCGTCGAATCCGCGCTGCGCGACCCGGGCCGTGGCTGGGACCGTTACCGGGTACGGATCGTGACCACCGGGATCGCCACTTTCCTCGGAATTCTGCTGTGTATCCGCTTTCTCGCCGTTCCGATGGCGTTTCACCCGGTCCCGTTCGGCATCGCGATTCTCGGGGCGCTCACCGCGCTGGCAATCGCGTTTTATCTCACCTGGTTCGCCACCCCATCGGTGCAACCGAATCGGTTCAGCCAGCAATCATCGAACCTCGGAGATACCCCCACCGCCGCGACCCCAGGCCTGCGCGGCCAGGGGCCGCAGCGGTGACGGCCATGGACATCGCCTTCGAGATGAATGCCGCAGCCTGCGGAAAACGGTCGACCTGATCGTCAGCGCGACAAGCGTTTACCACCTCAGCGATCTGTGCCGAGCCCAGCGCTCGCGCACGGCTATATCTGGGGTAGTAGTGGTGATTTCGGGAAGACGACAGGTAGCGCAGTCAACGCTCGATGAAATGAGCCCGGCCGCCAGGTCAATTCGCTGGCCGGTATTGCCAGGCGTATCTCGGGCAGGGCGTCGAGCAGTTGGTCGACGGCGTCCTGCGCGATCAGGTAAGCCAGCGAACTGGCCGGGCACACATGCGGTCCGCCGCCGAAAGCCAGGTGGGCACGGTTGCCCGCGGATTGGTCCGCACCGATCACCGGGTCGGTGTTGCAGGCAGCCACGCTGATGACGACAGGTTGGTGGGCGGGCAGCCAGACGTCGTCGACAAGGATCGGCTGCTTCGGGAAACTGAAGCAAAAGTTCGCCATCGGCGGATCGTTGAACAGCACCTCGTCGAGAGCGTCCCTGGTCGACAGGCTCCCGCCCAGCACGCTGCCGCCGAACCGCTCGTCGGCGAGGATCAGCCGCAAAGTGTTGACGATCAGATTCTGCTGCGGTTCTATTCCCGCCCCGTACAGCGTGCCCACCTGGTGCGCCATTTCGGTATCGCTCAACTCTGCCGGGTGTTGCAACATCCGCGTCGTCACGTCATCGCCGGGTTCGGCTCGCTTGAGCTGGATCAACTCCAACACCGCCGCCATGAACATGGTGTTCCCGCGCTCCGCGTCGACGCCCTCGAACATCGCGGCCATTCCGGTCGCGGCGCGCTGGGCGATCTCGGCCGGACAACCGAGCAAAGCGTTCAGCACCTGGAAAGCAAGCGGAAACGCGTACTGGCGGACCAGTTCGGCGGACCCGTCCGCGCAAAACGAGTTGATCAGCGGGACCGCGATCTGCGCGACGGTGTCGTGCAGGCTGTACTGATCGATCTTGTCGAGCCCCGCGGTATTCGCTTGCCGATAGCGAGCATGCGCGGCGCCGTCGTTACGCCGCGCGTTCGGCCGCCACTGCATGAGCGGAAGCACCGGGCAGGCCGCCGGAACATTCTGCTGCCAGGTCCGCGGATCGGCCGGAAAATGGTCCGGGTCATTGAAGATCCGCACCGCGGTGTAGTAGCCGATCACCAAGGTGGCGGGCACGCCTGGGACCAACTCCACCGGCACCAGCGACCCATACCGTTCGCGCATCGCGCGATAGGAGCCGTGCGGGTCCGACGAGAACTCCGGCGAGTACAACGACACCCGTGGGCCGTCGATATCGAACGGCGAGCTGTAGTGGACACGACCGGATCGGCTGTCCGCTGGGGGCGGGGACATCGTCATCAAAGACTCCAGGCGGTTGAACAACAAAACTCCGTGAGCCTATGACCTGTTCACGCACACCCGAAACCACACCACCGAACACAACAGCCCGGCCGAGTAGGGAACCGGCGTCGGACGGGAGATGAGACGCATCTCGGCCACCGACAACATTCGCCTGCCGGAACGACCGGTACTCGATGCCGAATCCGATGCGCGGGTCGACCAAGAGCCGCTGTTCCCGTCGTTCGGACTCGCTGGCCCGGTGAATTGAGATCGCCGGGCCAGTGCCGCAGGGTATTACGGTCGGCCCGCGCTCGGGCCCGCCATCAGGGGTTGGGGTCCGAGCGCGGACCGACCGACTCCGGCAGATGCACGAGAATCAGTCCGACGGCGGCGATCAGGAAGTTCTGCAGCGCGGCCCCCGAGGCGTCGACCTGATCGTTCGCCCACATCCGGAACCACTCGCCCGCAATCGTCAGGAATCCGCCCGCGAACAGCAGCATCGCCATTGTCCAACCCAGGCTGGACAATTTCACCGCGACAGCCGACCTGCCCGCGAACCGGCGGGGAAACCCGGTCAACACTCCACCCCACACCGCCGCCGCGGCCAGCAGCACGAATGCGGTCAGGTACTCCCAGATCACGATCAGGATGTAGGCGACGAGGGCGACGCCGCCGTTGGTGATGGCCCGCCAGTCGGTACCCGGGTTGTGGATCGTCGATCTCATCGACAGCACCGCGGCAACCGCATGCCGATTGGTCTCGGTGTCCGCGCAGTTGGTCACCGCGACGAAAAGATAGTAGAACCCGGTGATCGTCGCCAACAACGCCACCGCCATACGACGGCTCCCCACCACGTCGAGAAACTTCGTACCGCTGAATCCCATGTGCCCTACCTCGGGTTTGACTAGCCGTTGAACTGTCGATCGGCGTGAACGGCCCGGATCTCCCTGAGTGCGGGATGGCATCGGTGCGCCGATTCCGCCGATTCCGCAGCGCCGCAGACCGAGTCGCTTGGCTTGCGGCATGATACCCCGAATCACCCAGGGCGGACGCGATGTTCGAGCTGGGCTGCACCGACGCCGCTGCCGACGTCCGCCACCATCAGGTCGACCCGGTGGACGGTTTCTCGATTCGAATCGACAGCCGCCGCGGCTCGACCGGTGACCGGGAACCAACCTTGGTCATCGCCGCGCCGACAATCCGTGCACGACGTACACCGGCGCCCTGAAGGGCGTGGTGTCATCGGCCCCGCATCGCCGGCAGCGAGACGCCGGCGCAGCGAAAACTCCTCTGGCCCTTACTCATCGCCCTCTATACCGACTCGGCACCAGCCGCTCGTGGACACAGCTCGATACCCAGGCGATGTTCCTCGAACCGCGGCCCGTAATCGGCTCAGCGCCCGCGCGCGAAACACATACTCGACCTTGTCCACTCAGAACGCTCATGGGTTGCTGTGCGCGCTGATAGGCTGCTCAGCGACCTCAGCGACTGCGCTTGCGCCGCCGGAGTGCGCGGGTCCGCCCGCGCGAGACGCAGCCGCGAATCCTGGTGACGGAATGGACGAATCATGCATCTCCGCGGCATCACAGCGGCAGCGACACTGGCTATCGGTTCCTTGACCCTCAACTCGGCCGTGGCCCACGCCGAGCCGACGACGCCCGACATCGGCTACTCGGTCCAACTCGTGGACAAGACGGTGGTCGCTGCCTTGAAGGACGGAACTTTCGCGTTGTCCAAGGCACTGCGCGATCAGGTTGCCACCGACGCGAACGCCCGGCTGACCGAGCACGACGGTGTGCTCGTCGACGGCAACGGCACCCGCGCCGATCTGGCACAGGTGATCGACGTGGTGGACATCCGCGACCGTGAAGGTCGCATCGCCATGACGTTGCCGCTGGACTTCCGCGTCGCCGACACAGCGATCCCGGTGCGACCGGAACTTCGCAAAGAGGGTACGGTGCTGGAACTGACGTCGACGCGGCCCGAAGGCCTGGTCATGGACGAACCGCTCGTCGCGAAACCGGTGGCATCGATGGTGGAAAACCAGCGTGCCCGGGACAACTTCGCCAGCCAGTTCGGACTCGCCACCGCCGTCGGTGGTTTCGTCGGCACCGCTATCGGCGCCACAATCGGGTGCATCGTCACGATCGCGCTCGGTTGCGTGGCCGGTCTGCTGACCGGCGCCAGCCTCGGCGGCATCCTCGGAACCATTGCGGTCGGCGGCCCGACCCTCGTCGCGGTGGGCGTGGACCTGCTCACTACGTTGCAGGCGGCTGACGGGACCACCCAGTGGGCCGACAAGCCCGTGCGATCCGCACCGACACAACCGAAGTGACCTCGGATCCCGACGGCGAGCACGACGCCGTCGGGATAGTCCGTCCCCGGGCCGCTACAGCGGCGCCGTCGTCGTGTTCGAGCGTCCCACCCGCTCGTCATTGATCAAGTGGTAGGCGTGGCCGAGGTCGTCGAGCGCCCGCTGCCATCGGGCGTCGGCGGCGCCGCCCCGGGGATTGCGGCTGAGTTGGAGCAGAGCCTCGGCCGCGTCGGTGGAGCGTGCGGCGGCGTCGAGCAGGACCGGCACCGGCTCCACGGTGGTGCCCGCCGCGAGGACGCCGATCCGCTCGTGCAGCCAGCGTGCATCGAAACGTGCTTGTTCGGTGGAATTTTCGCCGTTCACCGACAGCGCGCTGGCCGCGGCGGCCATGGCGGCCTCGGCGTCATCCATGGTCGTGGTGACGACTTCCCGCAGCTCGCTGCTCGCCACCCGATGTAGTAGACCGACCAGCATTGCCCGCTCCGCGTGTGGACCGCGCATGCCTGCCTGGCCGAGGCGCACACCGACCGCATCCGGGTCGACGCGCAGAATCGACAGAACTGCTCGCAATTGCGCAATCGTGACCACTTCGTCCACCCCTCCTCGTCGTCGCGGGCCCACCATCACATCTCGGCGAGAGCGCGCCGAGCCCACAGCACGTTAACCACCCGGTTGCCATATTGCGCGATCGGGCATCACAACAACAACCACCCACACTGCGGGGCTTTTCTCTGGTCATACGCCGTACTCAGCGGGCAATTCACCCCGCTTGACCGCTCGCTCCAGCAACCGGTAGTCCTGCTCGGCGCGATCGGCATACATCCGGGCCCAGGTCGCCATCGCCTCGGCGAAACCGCCTCCAGCCCCGAGATAGCCTGCGATGAAACCCGCACCGGGAGTCTGACAGTGCGCCCGGGCCGGCAACGCCGCGCACAGCCTGCTGTAGCTGACCGTGCGCTGCGGTGTCAGCGACTCTAAATCGACGGACTTCTTCATGTCTCGGAATTGCCGGATGTAGTAGTCACGCGGGACGCTGTCGTCCTCGCTGACACCGTGTACCCAGCCGAGGAACGGGTCGGACTGCGCCTGCAGCACCCGCTGCGCACCGACGACCCTGGCGCCCTGGCCGCCAAGGGGATCCGCGATCGACCGCAGTCGCGGAGCGTGGTCCGGTCCGATTCCGCCGAAGATCTGCAGCACCGAGGCCGGCGCTTCCTTCGCCTGGAGGAACAGCGGCTCACCGGATGGCCCCTGCAGGTAGAACAGCCAGCACCGCGTGCCCACACTGCCGACTCCGACGATCCGCAGCGCGTAGTCGACCAGGTGATACTGCGACAGCAGCAGCTGCACATCAGGCCGCACCGTGCGTAGATAGGACAACCAAAGGCGGCGCATCGCAGGCAGGTCATACCGGCCGGAGTGTCGGATCAGCGGGAACACGTCGCGAATCCGGAAGACACCGTTTCGGTTGATCGTCGTCACCTTCTCGAGCACCTGTTGCGCGGTATGTTTGCGCGCCTTCTGCGCAATCTGTGCGACGCCTGCCTTCTCGTCGCCCGCCCGCTGCTCGAGTAGCCCGGAGTCGACTTGGAAGTAGTAGCGGTCGGTGGCCGATAGCGCGAACAGGCGCCGAATAACGTTCTGATACGCGGTCATCGTGGCAATCGCCGCCTCCCGGCACTGTTCCTCGGTGTGGGAGTAGGTCCGGCCCTGAATCCATACCGAGGCCACCAGACGCCGGGCATCCCACTCCCACGGTGCCGGATACGCCTCGTCGAAATCGTTGAGGTCGAACAGCACTCGACGTTCCGGCGATCCGAACAGCCCGAAATTCGACACGTGTGCGTCCCCGCACGCCGCGACGTACAGACGGTCATCGGGCTGTCCGCGAGATCGTGTGCCATCACCGCGGCCGCGCCGCGGTAGTACGCGAAGGGCGATTGCAGCATGCGCCCGATGCGTACCGGGACCAGATCAGCCAGCCGGGTCGTGTTCTGCTGGACGACGATCGCGATGGGGTCGCGGGTAGGAAGATCGACTACCGCATGCCCGCCCCGGGGAAGCCTCCGCCGAGCCGCCTTTCCCGCCATCCGAGCCCGCTCGAGGGCCTGTGCACCGACCGCCTGGTCCGGTACTGCCGATTCCGAACCCACTCGGCGATTATCGCCCGGGTTCGGCCCTGCGGTCCAGGTCACGCGAACCGGAGGGTAAACCTGCACGCATGTTGGGTACTCCGTTTGTTATGGGAGCGATACAGGCGCGGGTCACAGGTGACACGACCACGCCCGCAGTGCGCGAATCCGAACACCGCGGTGCGATCGCGAGCACGAAATGGCGACGGATCAGGGAGGTGATCGCCACCCGCACCGTCGCCGACGCGGCACGGGAGGTGTCGATCGAGGTCGGCAAGCCCCAGATGGCACCGGGCGATACCGGTGTGGTGTGTGGATTCCGTATTCAGGGCATCGGAGAACGGTGGGCGCATGGCACCGATTCCATCGCGGCACTCTACGGCGCATTCCAGGGGATCGCCGCCGAGTTGCGGCAGGCGAACAACGGCGGCGCGCGGTTCGAGGTGGCCGAGCCGACCGATCCGCGATTCCCAGCCGCCCCCACCCGCCCGTCGCACGCGGCGACCACAGCGGAGCACGAACCGCAGGCCATGATCGCCGCGCGTACACTGCGCGACGACCACAACTCGCTGTCGATCATCATCGGGAGGCCGTACCTGGCTGCTGACCGGCGCAACCACCTGTGCCGGTTCCACATCAGCGAGCAGGGCGCATCCGTAGCCACCGGGGTCGACGAGATCCAGGCGCTACACGCGGCGATCCGCATGATCAGCGAACGCCTCGAGCTGCCGCCCGACTGGCCGGTCACCCGCCTGTCCTGAGAGTAAGTCGGCAAAGTACTTCCCAGCCGGGTCCGATTCGGCGTCGAATCACGGTTGGCGGATCGTCGACCGCGCAGAGACCCTCCAACGCCGTGCGCAGTGGGGGATGCCCGTCCCGGCCGCCGCAACCCCGAGCCTGAACCAGATCGTGGCGAAGCTGCAGCGTCGTCAGGAGGGACCTTACCCATGGAATTCATCTCGCCGGTCGACGCCCTTTTCCTCATCGCGGAATCCCGAGAGCACCCGATGCATGTCGGTTCGCTGCAGATCTTCGACCCGATGGAAAGCACCGGATCGCAGTTCGCCCGGCGCGCGTACGCGACCCTGGCCGGCGACCGGAATTTCCATCGCACCTTCCGCAAGCGCCCGGCCAGACTGTTCGGCACACCGCAGCTGGCCTGGACGGTCGACAGCACCGTCGAACTCGACTATCACGTGCAGCGGCGGGCACTCCCGGAAGCCGGGTCGCTCGGCGCGCTGGTGGAGGTCGCCGCCGGGCTGCACAGCGCACTGCTCGACCGCCATCGGCCGCTGTGGGAACTGCATCTGATCGAAGGGCTCGCGGACGACCGAGTCGGCATGTATTGCAAGATGCACCACGCCCTCATCGATGGCGTCGCCGCCCAGCGCTTGGTGCAACGCACGCTCACCACGGACCCCGACGCCGAAGAAGCCCTGGTGCCATGGCATCTTCCGCCCTCCGATCGCCGCGCCGAGAATCCGCCGCGCCCGCGCTCATTCGGTGCGATGACACGAGGGATGGCCGCTGCGGCAGGCGCCGCGCCGACAGCGCTGCGTCTCGCCCGCGCCGCACTCGTCGAACAGCAGCTGACGCTGCCGTTCGCCGCGCCGCGCACCCTGTTCAACGTCCCGATCGGCGGGGCCCGCCGGTGCGCCGCCCGCTCCTGGCCGCTGGACCGGGTCAGGCAGGTCAAGAAAGCGACCGATGCGACGGTCAACGATGTGATCCTCGCCGTGACGGCGGGAGCGCTGCGCACCTACCTGGTCGAGCACCACGCCCTACCCGACAAGCCGTTGGTGGCGATGGTGCCGGTGTCGCTGCGGCAGGACTCCGACGACAGCGATATCGGCGGCAATGCGCTGGCGGCACTGCTGTGCAACCTCGCCACCGACATCGCGGACCCCGCCGCACGGCTGACGGCGATCAGTTCCTCGATGCGGCGCAGCAAAGACATCTACCGCGCGCTCTCCCCCGCGCAGGCCGTTTCGCTTTCCGCGCTGACGCTGAGCCCGCTCGCGCTGTCGCTGCTCGTGCCCGCCACGGTGGCGCTGACGAGCCCGCCGTTCAATATCGTCATCTCCAATGTGCCGGGACCGCGCGAAACCCGTTATTGGAACGGCGCGCGCCTCGATGCCAGCTATCCGCTCTCGATCCCGATCGACGGCCAGGCGATCAACATCACGCTCACCAACAATGCCGACAACCTCGACATCGGTATTGTCGCCTGCTGGCGCAGCGTGCCCGACGTGACCCGGCTGCTCGACCACCTGGAGTCGTCACTGACCGATCTGGAGGACGCGGTCCGCTGAGATGGATGCATCGTTGCGATGATCGGGCGCATCGGTTTCTCCCGCAGCGCGGCTCGATGCGGGTCGAGCTCGTCCGGCGCGGCCGACAAGGCTCGACATCGTCGTGGCCGGCCGCTTTGATCCGGTCGGTCGGGAACTCACGTGTCATCGGCACGTCCTCGTTCCCACCTGAATTCGATGGCGGTCCGATATTCGCGGGCATCTGTCGCACCGGGATCACGGAACACCGCTATGGAGCTGGTGAGCATGCGTACCAGCTCCCAGGTCAGCGGGTCGCCGCTGACTTCGACCTCCCGCTCGGAGACGGCGTCGACCCGCACGTCCATCCGATTCGCGCTGTAGGTGAACGCACAACCGAGCAAGGAACCGGGCACGGCGTCGACTATCAACATGCTGGCGATCTCGCTGATCGCCAGCCGGATGTCCGCGGCCGCATCGAGCGGAAAGTCGGCCACCAAACACACCGTGTCGGCCATCCCGCGCACCATGGCCAAATGCCGCGCCGCGGCGGGAATCCGGACGGATACCGTGGTGCCGGCCGCGGTCCGCGCGCCGAACGCGTCGGTGATCACGCGCATCAGACCGCTGCGAGCTGCGCTTGCCACATCCCGTGCAGCAGCTCGAGTCGGGTGGTGATGGCCAGGAAGAGGTCCTGACTGACCGGGTCGGCTTTCTCGGTGGCCGCGATGCGCTCGCGCAGTCGTTCGATTACTGCGGAAACGTTGCCGGCGATCGTGTCGACAGCATCGGTGTCAGGCTGCCCGCCGCCGGAGATTCCGATCGTGCCGGGGTCCTCGACCACTGTCGTGCCGCGAACATCCGGACGCACCCCGATCGTGATGGCGCGCTCCACAGCGGCATCGGTGAACTCTCGTGCAGCGGTGACCAATTCATCCAAAGCCAGGTGAGCCGAATGGAAGTCGGCGCCGACCACGTTCCAGTGCGCCTGTTCGGCGATCAGCGACAGGTCGATCAGGTCGATCACTGTCGCACGCAGTGTCTCTCCAGCGATGCGCTGCTGTTCTGGATCGAGGGTGCTCGTGATGGGCTCGGTCATCGCTTCCGCCTTCCTTCCGTCAGTCCCTGGTCATCACGGGCTACCCACCTCCTCGACGTTAAACATCGGCCGGTCAGCGCGCCCTGTGCCGGTTGTCGAGGACCGCACTTGCACGTAATCGCACGAAGCGTGGCTCCTCCGGCACGATCCGAACGGCCACCGCTTGCGCAACGGACAGCACATCCGACGACAGGTCGACGTATCGGGTCAACGGCGCCCGCCCTGGCGCATCCGTGGCCCCATGAGCTTCGCACCGCACATCGCGTACAAGGCGAGCTACGCACGCAGCAAGTAGCATCCAAAATGTGACGTACCCAACATCTCGGGACGCGGGATGGTAGCGGACACGCCGATCCCGCTGCAGGCCGCGACGACAGCCGACTGCACCCGCCGCGTCTCGACACCCACCTATGACAGATCCGAAATATCCACCGGCATAGTGCATTTCGGCGTCGGCGGGTTCCATCGCGCCCATCAGGCGATGTACCTCGACCGGCTGCTGGAGCGCGGCACGGCACGCGAGTGGGGTATCTGCGGAGTCGGCGTGTTACCCGGTGACCGCAGGATGCGCGACGTGCTCGCGGCGCAGGACGGCCTCTATACGCTCTCGACCGTCACACCGGATGGCACGTGGACAACCCGCGTGATCGGCTCGATCGTCGAATACCGCTACGCGCCCGACGACCCAGAGGCCGTGCTGGAGAAGCTCGCCGCTTCGACCACCCGCATCGTCTCACTCACCATCACCGAAGGCGGCTACCACATCGCCGCAGCCACCGGTGAGTTCGATGCCGGCGATCCCGCCATCCGTGCCGACCTGCGGGCGGACGCGCCGCCCGCCACGGTGTTCGGACTCGTCACCGAAGCGCTGGCGCGGCGAAGAGCGCGCGGTGTCGCACCGTTCACTGTGATGTCATGCGACAACATCGAGGGCAATGGGCACGTCGCGCGACGAATGTTCGCCGCGTTCGCCACACTGCGTGATCCCGAACTCGGAGCGTGGGTGACAGACCAGGTGCGGTTTCCGAATTCGATGGTGGACCGGATCACCCCGGTGACCCCGCCCGAGGCCACCGGCGAGGTCGAACGGCGCTACGGGGTGAGCGACCGTTGGCCGGTGCTCGCCGAGCCGTATACGCAATGGGTGCTGGAGGATTCGTTCGGGCTCGGCCGACCCGCCTTCGACGAAGTCGGCGTGCAACTCGTCGCCGATGTCGCCCCTTATGAACTCATGAAACTGCGGCTGTTGAACGCGAGCCACCAAGCGTTGTGCTATCTCGGATATCTGAGCGGCTATCGATTGGTCCACGAGGCGGCACAGGATCCGGCATTCGCCCGATTCCTGTCGCGCTATATGGACACCGAGGCCACGCCGACATTGCGCGCGGTGCCCGGCGTCGATCTGGGCCGATACAAACAGACACTGCTCGAACGGTTCGCCAACCCCGCGATCGGCGACACCATCGCTCGGCTGTGCGCGGAATCTTCCGACCGGATTCCGAAATGGCTCCTGCCGGTGGTCCGCCACCAACTCGCCGCGGGCGGCGACATCGCCTGCGCGGCGACGGTTGTCGCGGGATGGGCGCGCTATGCCGCGGGGGTCGACGAGCAGGGCGAGCCGATCGAGATCGTGGACCCGTTGCGCGACCTGCTGGTTCCGCTAGCGCGGCAGGAGCGTGAGCGACCCACCGCTTTTCTCGGTGCACGTGCTGTGTTCGGCGATCTGATCGACGAGCCCCGATTCGTGACCGCATATCTGGCGGCCATGGACTCGCTGCGCACCAGAGGAGCCCGCGCCACTGTCGAGGCCCTGGCAGGTTAGCGCGCGGCTACGCGCGCGACCGCGCGAGCCTCCTCGCCGACGGCGAACCAGAGATCGAGGACCGAGCCGGTGCGGCGGCCGATGAGGCGAAGGTCGTCGCCGGAGCGCACCGGCTTCAGATACTCGATGACGGTGCGATGCGGACCGGACTTCAGGTCGGCGTGATCGGCGAGAATCTCCTCGACCGCACTGAGGTAGACCGCGTTGTTCACGTGGTCGAACATGTCGATATCGGTGGCCCGGAGCGGGAACGGCCGGGTCAGGACGCCGGGCTGGTCGGCGTCGGGCAGCGGGTCGGTGAGCGCGGCCTTCCAGCGCAGCCGGTGTTCGGTTGTGCCGGCCTGCAAGGGCGCCATGAAGCGGTCGCTCATCCGGGCCGGCATGCCGGACTCGGCGCCGAAGTGGATCAGGAAGCCCTCGGTCTCCACCAGACCGCCTCGGCTTCCGCGCACCTGGACGCGCATATTGCACCACCGCGTCGACAGGCCGGAGCACCACCGACGCAAGTCGACCCGTTCGCCGAAGGAAATGGGTTCGAGTACGTCGATCACCGTCCGGCGGACCACCCACGCACGATGGGTGTCGCCGCCCTCGACGACCTCGAGATGTTCGAAGCCGATGTCTTGCAGGTAGCGCGCGACGCCATCGAGGCGCAGACGCTGATCGCCGTCGGTGTCGGCAAGGCGGACCGGCCAGCCCGTCTCGAACGGGATTGCTTCGGTCGGACGTTCCGGCAACACGCTGGGTATGACCATGACCGGATAATGCCAGGAATTTGCCAATCGCGCTAAGTCGGACGCGCCGGACGGCAACGATGCGATCGACACCCCCGGAGGATGGACCGCCGACCGACCGCCAACCCCAGAACATTTACCCAGCACACCTGGGTATATGTGCCGCACTACAAGAAAGACCGTGGGCATGGACCCCGGCAGCGAGAATGATGACCATCCGCTGGATCACGCCGCAGTGTCGATTGCCAGATGTTGTCCATTCAACCGATAGGCTCCGCTTGTCGACCAGCGGACGGGCTATCCCGCCCTGATCCCACCCGGATGCGAGCGATCGCTACCCCCGTCGGCGTCGGTCAGCGCGTAGACAGTGCCGAGAAGGTGCTGAATCTGAACATCCCGGATCTGGATACCGTGAACCGGTGCGCGGTGGTGACCCGCAGGGGCGGGGGCGCGGGAGGTGATCGCGTGGCAGACCGGCACCGCCCTGCCGCTGCCGCGCAGCTCGCGGGCCGCCGCACTGGCCCGCTACGCCGGTGCCAGGCCGACAGCGACCCGGCTGCGCGTCTGCGGCCGGGCGGCTGACTTCTAGGCCACGGCTGTAAGGCGCGCGGCCCGTTGGTCTTCCGTGGGCACGCGTCAGCCGGCTTCGAACCGTGCAGGTTGCGGCATCTCCGGATGTATCCCGAATCCGGATGTATTCTGAAAGATTGGTGATGATCGATACGGCCGGCGAACAGTGGTGTCGGTTAGAGGCGCGTCGCGGTGTGGACGAGGTCGGCAACGGCTTTGGATCTGCTGTGTGGTGGCCAAGCGATGACGGTCGTGACAGCCGGTGCGTCTGGCACGGGCACGACGGCATGATCGTCGCGTAGCTGGGTTCGCAGCGACTCGGGCACGACCGCGCAGGCCAGTCCGAGCGCGATCAGTTGGAATAGTTGGGTATGGTCGCGCACCTGCGGGCCGGGGCCGTCCGGATAGCTGCCATCCTGTCCAGGCCAGCGCGGCAGGGGCAGGTTCGTCAGGGTGTTGACCTCGGCCAATGGCACATGCGCCCGGTTGGCGAGGGGATGACCCGCAGGCAGGACCACGACCTGCTGTTCGGTGTGCAGATCCTCGGTGTCGAATCCGGCTGTCGTGTCGTAAGGCCGGTGGAGCAGAGCAACGTCGGCACTCCCGTTGCGCAGCAGACTTTCCGGCTGGCCTGGCCCGCACAGCATCACCTCGACTGCCACGGCGCCCGGTTCGGCCGCGTAGGCGTCCAGCAGCTTGGACAACAGTTCGCTCGACGCTCCTGCCTTGATGGCCAGCACCACACCGGGCCGGTCGGCAGCGGCACGGCGGGTTCGCCGCTCGGCGGCTTCGACCGCTTCGAGCGCGGTCCGGGCCTCCCGCAGCAGCACCGACCCGGCCTCGGTCAAGGCGATGGCGCGAGCGGTGCGGTGCAGTAGAACGACTCCGAGCCGCCGTTCGAGCTGCTGGATGGCTCGCGATAGTGGTGGTTGCGCGATCGCGAGCCGTTGTGCCGCCCGCCCGAAGTGCAATTCCTCGGCGACGGCGACGAAATATCGCATCTCCCGCGTCTCCATCAGATCATGGTATCCAGCGATGACCACGGCCGATACCCGTGCGGTATCGCCACCCACCCGATCGGTCTTGGACGCTACACCCGCAGTCGCAGCAGGATCGGCGGTGTGAGTGAACAGACGATTGCGCTGGTGACCGGCGCGAACAAGGGAATCGGATACGAGATCGCCGCGGGCTTGGGCGCGCTCGGCTGGCGAATCGGTGTGGGCGCGCGCGATCGGCAACGCCGCGACACCGCGGTGGAGAAGCTGCGCGCGGCCGGGATCGATGCGTTCGGTGTGCCGCTCGACGTGACCGACGACGCAAGTGTGGCCGCGGCGGCCGAATTGATCGCCGACCATGCCGGAGGGCTCGATGTTCTGGTCAACAACGCCGCGATCACCGGCGGTATGCCGCAAACGCCGACCACGCTCGATCCCGCGACCGTGCGAGTTGTCGTGGAAACCAACGTGATCGGGGTCATCCGGGTCACCAACGCGATGCTGCCGATGCTACGCGCCTCGACCTCGCCGCGAATCGTCATCATGTCCAGCAGCGTCGGGTCGCTCGCCCTGCAAACCACACCCGGCATCGACATGGGCCAGGTTCCCGCCGCCTACTTGGCCTCGAAGACCTTCCTCAACGCCCTCACTATCCAATACATCAAGGAACTGGGTGATACCAACATCCTGATCAACTCCGGCTGTCCCGGTTTCACCGCCACCGACCTCAACGGCTTTCGCGGCGACCGGACACCGCAACAGGGTGCGGCGATCGCGATTCGCCTCGCGACCCTGCCCGACGACGGACCGACCGGCGAATTCTTCGACGACGCCGGGACGGTGCCCTGGTGACGGGCACATCGGTGCCCACCATTCCCGTTCTCGAGGTCGTTCGCGCGTCGCGCATTGGAGGAGAAGCAAGACCATGACAAAGGCAGTCAGATACGACGAGTTCGGCGGAATCGAGGTCTTGCGGGTCGACGATGTCGACCGCCCGGTGCCTGACGACGGGCAGGTCCTGGTTCGGGTGAAGGCGGCCGGCATCAACCCCGGTGAGGCGGCCATTCGAACCGGCGCGATGGCCGGCATCTTTCCCTCGACATTTCCGTCCGGGCAAGGCAGCGATCTCGCCGGGGTTGTCGCCGAGGTCGGCGTCGGAGTCGACCGATTCTCGGTCGGCGACGAGGTGATCGGGTTCTCCGAGAAGCGGGCCGCCCAGGCCGAGTTGGTGGTGGTCGACGTCGACAACCTCACACCCAAACCGAACGGCGTCCCTTGGGAGGTGGCTGGCGGCCTGTACGTCGCCGGGGTGACGGCCTGGGGGGCAGTGCATTCCGTACAACTCGACAAGGGCGAGACGGTTGTCGTCTCCGCAGCAGCCGGAGGAGTCGGCTCGCTCGCCGTTCAGCTCGCTCGCCGTGCCGGAGCCACGGTCATCGGCCTGGCGAGCGACAGCAACCACGACTGGCTGCAAAGCCACGGCGTGATCCCGGTCGCATACGGTGACCGCGCCGTCGACCGGATCAAGGCCGCCGCACCGGGCGGCATCGATGCCTTCATCGACACCCACGGCGGCGGGTACGTCGAACTGGCCCTTGTCCTTGGCGTCGCGGTCGAGCGGATCGACACCATCGCCGATTTCGCAGCGGCCGCGAAGTACGGAGTCAAGACCGAACACGGCACCAACGCCAGGCCGGGCGCCGAGGTACTCTCCGAATTGGCCGCCCTGATCGCCGAGGGACACTTCGAAGTTCCTATCGCGAACGTCTACCCGTTGACACAGGTTCGCCGGGCCTACACCGAACTCGAACGCCGACACACCCACGGCAAAATCGTGCTCGAGCCCTAACCTGTACCAACACAATGCAGCCCGCTCCAAGAACCGCAGGATGAATCCCGTCGGGACTGTCCAGTCGGCCACCCCGCGGACTACGACAACCCGACGACACATCCGATATTCGGCATTACATCCGCGCCTGGATCAGCGACCCACTCCGACGGATCGGTCTCGATCTCGCTGTACGGGTCAGCCCGTAAGCACGCACGATCTCGTCTTGATGGTCGTAACGGGTCTGCTTGCGGTCGGCGTACGCCTTCACGCAGGCCGGATCGGCGATAACGAGCTGCTCGGCAAGGTATTCCGAGGTGGTGGACAGTCACCGACTGGACGCTGAAACCGAGGCGGTTGCTGTCGCGGCGCCGCTCAGCGATCAGCTTGCGGTCCTCGTCGTCCAGATGGAAGAACCGCTCCAGCTCCATCCGCGACACCACCGGAAACCCGGCCGAACCTCACCACACCCTCATCACGCATAGCCGCACATGAAACAACCTGCCGCCCAACATCACTCGCTAAGCGACTTGTCGCCTCACTGGACCCCTTGGGCCGCGACCATCCTGGACAAGCAGGAGGCCCCGTGAGCGACGGGCTCCCGGGGCCTCATGGCAAGCGTCTACTTCTTCGAACGATCCCGTTTCTCCCGCACCCGCACCGAAATGCGGACGGGCGAGCCATCGAAGCCGAATTCTTCGCGCAATCTGCGCTCCAGGAATCGGCGATAGCCTGCCTCCAGGAAGCCGGTGGTGAACAGCACGAATGTCGGCGGCCGGCTGGAGGCCTGCGTGGCGAACAGCACGCGAGGCAACCTACCGCCACGCATCGGCGGCGGGGTCGCGGCGATCACTTCCTTCAGCCACGTGTTCAGCCTGCCGGTCGGAATACGCTTGTCCCAGGATTCCAGCGCGGTTTCCATGGCGGGCACCAGCTTCTGCACCGCACGACCGGTGTGTGCGGAGATGTTCACCCGCTGCGCCCACGGCACCCGGACCAGATCTCGATCGACCTCACGCTCCAACTGCAGGCGCCGGTCCTCGTCGACCAGGTCCCACTTGTTGAACGCCAGCACCAACGCGCGACCCGAATCAGCGACCATGCTGATCACCCGCAGGTCCTGCTCGGTGATCGGCTGCGAGGCGTCGATCAGCATGATCGCCACCTCGGAGGCCTCCAACGCGGACTTGGTGCGCAGCGATGCGTAGAACTCGGTGCCGCTGGCGTTGGACACCTTGCGACGCAACCCGGCGGTGTCGACGAACTTCCAGACCTTGTCGCCCAATTCGACGAGCGTATCGACCGGATCGACCGTAGTGCCCGCAACATCGTGCACCACCGAGCGCTCGTCGCCGGACAGCTTGTTCAGCAGGCTCGACTTGCCGACATTGGGCTTGCCCACCAGCGCGACACGCCGCGGGCCGATACCACCGGTCCCCTCGCGCGGGGTCTCCGGAAGCGCGCCGAGCACATCGTCGAGCAGATCGCCGGTGCCGCGGCCGTGCGTGGCGCTGACCATGCGCGGCTCGCCGAGGCCGAGTGACCACAGCGCCGCGGCGTCTGCTTCCACCCGCTGGTCGTCGACCTTGTTGGCGACCAGGATCACCGGAACCTCGGAACGACGCAGTTTCTTCACCGCGGCTTCGTCGGTCGCGGTGGCGCCGACGACGGCGTCGACCACCAGCAGGATCGCGTCGGCGGTCTGCATGGCCAGTTCGGCCTGCCTGGCCACCGACTGCTGCAATCCCTTCGCGTCGGGCTCCCACCCGCCGGTGTCCTGAACGAGGAAGCGGCGACCCGCCCAGTTCGCCTCGTAGGACACGCGGTCGCGGGTCACACCGGGGATGTCCTCGACGACCGCCTCACGGCGACCGATGATCCGGTTCACCAGCGTCGACTTGCCCACGTTCGGACGGCCGACCACGGCAAGCGTCGGCATCGCCACATGCGACGCATCCTCGAATTCACCGGCGAGATCGGACAGTTCCCAGTCGGTTTCGTCGCTCCAGACACCGTCACCGGCCAACACATCTTCGCTCATCGGTCACTTCCCGCCCGGCTCGTCGAAAGCTGCCGCGCGACAACGCCGTACAGCTCGTCGATGACCTCGTCCATGGTCAGCTCGCTGGTGTCGACCAGCACCGCGTCCGCGGCCGGACGCAGAGGTGAGACCTTGCGGGTCGAGTCGAGGGTGTCGCGACGCTGCACATCCGCGAGCACGCCCGCATAGTCGTCACCGCGGCCCTCGGCGATGTTCTGCTGGTTGCGCCGCTCGGCGCGCGCCTCCGCGGAGGCGGTCAGATAGATCTTCGCGTCCGCCTCCGGCAGAACGACCGTGCCGATGTCACGGCCCTCCACGACGATGCGCCGGGCGGCCGTGGTGAGGTCGCGCTGCAGAGCGACGAGCAGCTCGCGCACCTCGGGCACCGCCGAGACCGCGGAGACCGCCTTGGTGACGGCATCGCCGCGGATCTCCGACGAGACGTCCTCGCCGTCGAGCCGGATCACCTCACGACTCGGGTCGGTGCCGATGGACAGCGGCAACTCCTTGACCGCCACGGCGATGGCGGCGATGTCGGTGAGCTCGATGCCCGCGCGCAGCACACGCAGCGTCGCGACCCGGTACATGGCGCCGGTGTCGAGGTAGCGCGCGCCGAGCCGGGTGGCCAGCAGCCGCGAAACGCTGGACTTGCCGGTACCCGACGGCCCGTCCATGGCGACCACCAGCGGGCTCGCACCAGACATCCGCCTCGGCACCTCGACCGGGATCTCCACACCGTTCACAACGACACCGCCTCGTAGAGTTTGCCGACTTCATCGCGGCCGAGCACACGCAGCGTGCCAGGCCGTTGGTCGCCGAGCGCGACCGGACCGATATTCGTGCGCACCAGCCGGGTGACCGGATGACCGACCGCGTCCAGCAGCCGGCGCACGATGTGCTTGCGCCCCTCGTGCAACACCAGCTTCACCAGGGACCGTCCCTCGCCCAGTTCGAGCACCTGGAAACGATCGACCCGGGCGGGACCGTCCTCCAACTCGACGCCCTCCTTGAGTCGCTTGGTGACCGCGCGATTGACCTCACCGTTCACCGTCGCCAGATAGGTCTTGGAGACCTCGAAGGACGGATGCATGAGCCGGTGCGCGAGATCACCGTCGTTGGTCAGCAACAGTAGGCCCTCGGTGTCGGCGTCGAGTCTTCCGACATGGAACAGGCGCTGACCGGCGGCGATCCGCTCGGCCACGATATCGCCGACACAGGGACGCCCCAGATCGTCGGACATGGTCGACTGCCAGCCCTTGGGCTTGTTCAGCGCGACATGCACCAATTCCTCGCGCACCATCACTCGGGTGCCGTCGACCCGCACCACCGCGTTTTGCGGATCGATGCGCAGGCCCTGCTCACGCACGATCAGGCCGTCGACCTCGACGCGACCCTGCGCGATCATCTCCTCGGCGGCGCGGCGCGAGGCGACCCCCGCCTTCGCGAGCACCTTCTGCAGCCGTTCTCCCTCACCCCACGGTAGCTTCGGATGGGCGGCCGCGGCCGGCTCGACGTGCTGGCGTCGCGCGGGCTTGGCGTTGCTCAGCAGGGTGGGCTGTGCGACCTGACGCTGCGGTTTGGGCTTCTTCTTGCCGATCGGGGTGGACTGGGCGCCATGGCGCTGCCCGCCCGTCGATGATGCTCCGCGATGGGCGACGCCGCCCTCCTGCTGTGCGCCACGGGGAGTGCTCCCCCGTTGCGCCGAGCGGGCGTCCCTGGCGCCTGCGTTGCGGCCCGTACCACCCCGTTCGGGCTGGGTGCCGCGTTTTCTACGATCCGGTGTGCCATCTCGGCGAGCGGGCGTATTCATCTTGTCCTGTCAGTCTTCGGTGCCGAGATCCAAATCGGACTCGGCTGGTTTCTTCAGCCTGGTGTAACGGGGATCCGTCTCCAGGCTCTCATTGATCTCATCGATCAGGTCGACGCCGGGAAGCAGGGGCGCCAGCGGCGGCAAGTCGCTCAGCGACGCGAGTCCGATCCGTTCCAGGAACAGTTCGGTCGTACGGTACTGCGTCCCGTTCGTCTCCGGGTCGACTCCTGCCTCGGCAATCAAGCCCCTGGCCAGTAGCGTGCGCATCACGCCGTCGACATTGACGCCGCGCACCGCGCTGACCCTGGTCCGAGTCACCGGCTGACGGTATGCCACCACCGCCAGCGTTTCCAAAGCCGCCCGTGTCAGTTTCGAACGGGAACCGTCGAGCAGCATCCGTTCCACATAGGGTGCGTACTCGGTGCGAGTATAGAAGCGCCAACCGTCCCCGACGAAACGCAGATCGATTCCACTGGCCCGGGCGGACAGTTCCGCGGACATCGCGCGCAATGCGGCCCCGACCCGCTCGGTGCTGTCGTCCAAGGCGGCCGCGAGCTGCTCTACCGGGGCAGGTGCGTCCACGACCAGCAGGATGGCCTCCAGCGCCGAACGAAACTCCGCCTCGTCGAGCGGTTCCGGGGTGAGTTCCGCCACTGCCTCGCTCACCACTGCGCTCCGCATGCTCGGTTCACTCGCTGGCGCGCACTCACCGGCGTGCCTCACCCGCGGTGTTGTCGATCCGCTCGCTCACCCGTAGTCCTCCTCGATAGTTACCGTGCCCGCCTGGTTCGCGGCGTCGTCGCCGACCCAGCTGACCGACAGCGGGCCGAGCGGGTCAGGCTGGTCGAACTCGATCGTCTTGCCGCGATACAGCTCGAGCAACGCGAGGAACCGGGCGACGATCTGGACCGGAACCTCGCAGTCGGCAACCAGCTCACCGAAAGTCGTCCAGCCACCGACGCCGCGCTGTTTGAGCCGCTCCAGCACGAGCACCGCCTGTTCGGCGACCGAGATGGCGTGCGTATGCAGATGGTCGAGCCCGACGGTGGGCACCGGGCGAGGCCGGAAGGCCGCCGCGGCGATCTCGGCGAACTCTGCCGCCCCTACCCCAAGGGTAACCTCGGGCAGCAAGCCGGCGTAACGCTCCTCCAACCCGACCGCGCGCGGGTAGCGGCGCAGCGCTGCGGCCTCCAGTTCGCCGAGCAATTCGGCGACCTGTTTGAACGCGCGATACTGCAGCAGACGGGCGAACAGCAGGTCGCGCGCCTCGAGTAGTTCGAGGTCCTCGGTGTCGGTCATCTCGCCGGACGGCAGCAGGCGCGCGGCCTTCAGGTCGAGCAAAGTGGCTGCGACGACCAGGAACTCGGTGGTCTGGTCCAGGATCTTGTCCGCTCGCAACGTGTTCTGCCGCGCCATGGTCGCGGTCAGCGCCTTGGTGTAGGCGATGAACTCGTCGGTGACCTTGTGCAGAGCCACCTCGGTCACGTCCAGCTTTCGCGAGCTGATCAGGGTGAGCAGCAGGTCGAATGGACCTTCGAAGTTGCTCAGGCGCAGACGGAACCCGGCGGGCTGGGCGGAATTGTCATCGGCAGAGATGTTCTGGGATGTCGTGGAGGCCGCAGCCGCGGTGTCAGCTGCGTCTGCTCGCCTGGGTGCAGCCGATTCGTCGGCAGCGGACACCCCCGGCGAATCGTCCGGCCCTGCGGCAACTTCACGCGCGACCGTCACGGGATGGGGCGTCGGTTCGGTCGTCGGTGATTCTCCCACCGAAGCGTTCACGCTCGACGGGATCGCGGCCACGGGCTCTGATTCGACCCGCGCGCGGGCCCTGCCGACGATCGCCGCGTTCGTGCGCGGCGACGATGCGCCCCGGCCCGCGGCGATGTACGCGGCGGCCGCGTTTCCGAGCGCGGGAGTTCCGGAAGCCGAGCGTTCGCGTGATAGTTCGGCGGGTTCATGGGCGACGCCCGGTGCACCGGCCTCGGGTGCGCCATCATCGGACACCGAGACATCGCCCGCGGTGGAAACCCCCGGGCGGGGTGTATCGGTCGTTCTCGCGGGATCGGGGTCGGAGCGACCGATCACCGGCCCGACCGGTGGATGACTTCCCGCGCCATCGCCCGATAAGCTTCCGCGCCGCCCGATTTCGGCGCCCACGTGGTGATCGGCTCGCCCGCCACGCTGGCGTCCGGAAAACGGACCGTGCGCGAGATCGCCGTGTCGTAGACCAAGTCGCCGAACACCTCGACGACTCGTGCCATGACCTGGCGGGAATGCAGCAGCCGGGCGTCGAACATGGTGACCACTATTCCGTACAGGCTCAGCCTCGGATTCAGGCGGTCACGCACCTTCTCGACGGTGTCGTTGAGCAGGGCGAGCCCACGCAGCGAGAAGTATTCGCATTCCATCGGAATGATCACACCGTCCGAGCAGGCCAACGCGTTGACGGTGAGCAGGCCGAGCGAGGGCTGGCAGTCGATGAGGATGTAGTCGTAGCGGTTGCGGATCGGTTCCAAAGCCCGGCCGAGCGACTGCTCTCTGCCCACCTCGTTCACGAGCTGGATCTCCGCGGCGGACAGATCGATATTGCTCGGCAACAGGTCCATGTTCTCGACCTGGGTCGGCATCAATACGTCGTCGATCGACCCCTTGGAGCCGATCAGCAGGTTGTGCACGGTCAGATCGAGATCGTGGTGCGCCACACCGAGTCCCGCTGACAGTGCACCCTGCGGGTCGAGATCGACGAGCAATACGCGGCGACCGTATTCGGCCAGTGCGGCACCGAGGTTGATGGTGGAGGTGGTCTTGCCGACCCCGCCCTTCTGGTTGCACATGGCCACGACCAAGGCGTCGCCGTGCTTGTCCGGCATGGGCGGCTCCGGGACCAGGCGCAATGGCCGTCCGGTCGGACCGAGAACTCCGTCCTCCGGCACCGGCGTCACTCCGCCGCCCCAGAGAGTCTCTGCCGCGGTGTCCGAGTACGGACCCGATCGCGGGCCCGTAAGCGGTTCCGACCCAGCACCCATCGACGGCTCTGCCGCTCCGGCTGTTGTCACGATCCGCTGCTCCTTATACGTTCCTGCCCGTTGCCTCGCCGAGCCTAGCGAGGCCGATCAGGGCCCGACCTCGCTTTCGTACGGTCCAGCTCTCGATAGACGCTACCGCCTGACGGCACTCGAGGACCGCGCCTGCGCGCGGCGTGTTCGCCAAGCGCTGGTCAGCGCCTTCCCGACCTCCGACGAAATGGACGCCGAACCGGTTGTGCACAGTGTCCACGCCGTCCCGGTCCGCTTTACCCGCGCGCGATCCGGCCGCGCTGCCGGAAGTGTTCGAAGCGGACGATACCTGGTGCGCGGACAGCGCAGAACTCCGAAGGTCCATGTATAGCCGAGTCGAAGGTATGCACGGTGCCCGGCAGGACGGCGACACGCCTCACCCCGTGGCTCGAACCGGGCGGCCGCGGGTGTCAGCGAGCGCGAGGATGCGCCGTGGCCCACACCTCCCGCAAGGTGTTGACCGTGACCAGCGTGTAGATCTGGGTCGTGGTCACCGACGCGTGGCCCAGGAGTTCTTGCACGACACGAACATCGGCGCCGCCGTCGAGCAAGTGCGTGGCGAAGGAGTGACGCAGGGTGTGTGGCGACACCGCCGCCGCGATACCCGAGCGCTCGGCAGCTGATTGCAAGACCTGCCAGGCGCTCTGGCGGGACAGACGTCCGCCCCGGGCGTTCAGAAAGAGCGCACCGGCATTGCCTTTCGCGTGGGCGGCGAGCATCGGCCGGCCACGGACCAGGTAGGCGTCGACGGCAGCGAGAGCGGGACGTCCGATCGGAACCATCCGCTGCTTGCCGCCCTTGCCGCGCAGCACGACGGCCCGCTCCTCGGTGTCGAGATCGTCGACATCCAACCCGACCATTTCGGAGATCCTGGCACCGGTGGAATACAGCAGTTCCAGCAGCGCGCGGTCGCGAAGTCCGCGAGGTCCCCCCTCCGCCCCCGCGACGCCGTCCGGATCGCGCACGGGCGCACCGCCGGCGGCTTCCAACAGTTTCAGCACTTGGTCGTAGGACAGCGCCTTGGGCAGCCGGCGGCCCGGCGTCGGCGGCTTCACCGCGTGTGCGACGTCGGTGCTGGTCAGCCCCTCAGCGGCGGCGAAGCGGTGCAGTCCACGGACCGCGATCAGCGCGCGAGCCACCGAACTCGCCGCCAGCGGCGGATGCGGACCGCCGCTCATGCGCAGCACCACGGTGAACTCGGCGACGTCGGATTCGGCGACCCGCTCGAGTGAGCCGATACCACGCCCGGTCAGGAAGTCGAGATAACGGCCGAGGTCGCGCCGATACGCGCCCAGCGTGTTGCGCGCGACGCCGCGCTCGACCGCGAGATGGTCCAGATAGGCGTCCAACTCCCGCGCGAGCACCGTCGATCAGTCTTCGGACTTCCGCGCCGCCTTGCGGCGCAGGAAAGCGGTCGGCTGTCCGGGCCACGGCGCGTCCTTCGCCCGTAGCTCGACATTTCCAGCCCGGGCGGCCGCGAGCGCGAGCACACCCGCGACAGCGGTGGCGTTCACGATCTCCCCTGCCAGCGCACTCCGAACGGCCGCGGCGACCGGCATCCGGACCACCTCGAGGTCGGCCTCCTCCAGTTCCGGCTCGGGCCGGTCGGTCTCATACAGACCGCGTGCCAGGTAGACCCGTAGCGCCTCGTCGGTGAAACCGGGCGAGAGCACCACATCCACCAGTACCGCCCACTCCCGCGCGGCAAGCCCGGTTTCCTCGGCCAGTTCGCGCTGCGCAGCGACGAGCGGATCCTCGCCGGGGAGGTCGAGCAGGCCGGCAGGCAACTCGAGCAGCCGTCGGCCGATCGGGTGTCGGTACTGGTGGATCAGCACCACATTGTCGTCGTCGTCGATCGCGGCGACCGCGATGGCGCCGTGATGCTCGACCACCTCACGCTCGACGATCCGCGCGCCCGGCATCGACACCTGGTCGAGCCGCAGCGCCATGATGGCTCCGCTGTAGACGGTCGTACTGGACATGGTCTCGAAATCGTGGCTGCCGGGTTCGACAGCCCCACCATCGGTCATACTGCTACGCCTGTTCTGTCGCGCCGGCGAATTCCCCGTCCGGGATGTCGACCGGAAGCCGTTCGGCCGCCTTGTATTTCAACGCCGCCGAGATCAGTGCCGCGAACAGCGGATGGGGGCGGGTCGGGCGGCTCTTCAGCTCCGGGTGCGCCTGGGTGGCGACGAAGAACGGATGCCTGTCGGCCGGCAGTTCGACGAACTCGACCAGGTGTCCGTCCGGCGAGGTGCCGCTGAACTCGAGACCGCTCTCGGCGATCTTGTCGCGGTAGGCGTTGTTCACCTCGTAGCGATGCCGGTGACGCTCAGAGACGTGCTCGCTGCCGTATGCCTTCGCGACCACCGACCCCTTTGCCAGGGTCGCGGGGTAGGCGCCCAGGCGCATGGTGCCGCCGAGATCGGCTTCGCCGGCCACGGCCTGCTCTTGGTCGGCCATGGTCGAGATGACCGGATGCGGTGTATCGGGCTCGAATTCGGCCGAGTTGGCTTCGTCCAGGCCGACCGAACGAGCCGCCTCGATCACCACGCACTGCAGACCGAGGCACAGACCGAGCAGCGGAATACCACGGGTCCGCGCGTATCGGATGGCGCCGACCTTGCCCTCGATGCCGCGAATGCCGAAGCCGCCGGGGATCAGCACGGCATCCACGTCGTGCAGCGCGTGCTGCGCGCCGGCCGGGGTCTCGCACTCGTCCGAGGGCACCCAGCGGATGTTCACCTTGGCACGCGAGGCGAACCCACCCGCCCGCAGTGCCTCGGTGACCGAGAGATAGGCATCGGGCAGGTCGACGTACTTGCCGACCAGTGCGACCTCGATCGTCTCCCGCGGTGAATGCACCCGGTCGAGCAGATCGCCCCACACGGTCCAGTCCACGTCGCGGAACGGCAGACCGAGCCTGCGCACCACGTAGGCGTCCAAGCCCTCGCGGTGCAGCACACGCGGGATGTCGTAGATCGATGGCGCGTCCGGCGTGGAGATGCAGGCATCCACCTCGACGTCGCACATCAGGGCGATCTTGCTCTTCAGCGCCTGCGGCACCTCACGGTCACAGCGCAGGATCAACGCGTCCGGCTGGATACCGATATTGCGCAGCGCCGCCACCGAGTGTTGCGTCGGCTTGGTCTTGAGCTCACCGGAGGGCGCGAGGTACGGCACCAGCGAGACGTGCAGGAAGAAGACGTTGTCCCGCCCGACATCGTGGCGGATCTGGCGGGCGGCTTCGAGGAACGGCTGCGACTCGATGTCGCCGACGGTCCCGCCGATCTCGGTGATCACCACGTCCGGGGTCTGCCCCTGCAGATCCGGGCCGCTCATCGCCAGGATGCGACTCTTGATCTCATCGGTGATGTGCGGGATGACCTGCACCGTGTCGCCGAGGTATTCGCCGCGACGCTCCTTGGCGATGACCGACGAATAGATTTGCCCGGTAGTCACATTCGCGTCCCGGGACAGATCCCGATCGAGGAACCGCTCGTAGTGGCCGACGTCCAGATCGGTCTCGGCTCCGTCGTCCGTCACGAAGACCTCACCATGCTGGAAGGGGTTCATGGTGCCGGGATCGACGTTCAAGTACGGGTCGAGTTTCTGCATCGTGACGCGCAGCCCACGCGCCGTCAGCAGCTGACCGAGGCTGGAGGCGGTAAGACCTTTACCCAATGAGGAGGCGACTCCACCGCTGACGAAGATGTGCTTCGTGGCCGTTCGCGCCTGAATCCGTGTTTGACCCACGGGTCTTCACGGTAACACGAATCCGCCCGTCTGTTCGACGCCACGCAAGTTTGCCACTTGATCGCCACGCGGATCCGGCAGCGCCGGACAGCGCTGCTGTGCGCAGGGTCGTCGCGCGGGCCGATCGCGGACCACGGGCGCGGGTACCGCCGAATCAGCCCGGGAGTGCGGCGAGGGTCAAGGAGGCGGCTTGGGCGCCGGTGCCGTACCGGCCTGTCCCGCCATTGAGTTGTTCACCGAGGGCGAGGGCGGTGGTGACGCGGCCGATGTCGCGGTCGAGGTTGTCGACGGTGCTGACCTGGGTGGCGAGCGCGGCATTGGTGCGAACGACGGCGATCGGGCCGACGCCATCGGCGGCGCCGGAGCGACCCGCCAGGACGACGCCGGAACCGCGTCCGCGCAGGGCGCCGGCGAAGTGGGCGATGTCAGCGCCCTGGCTTTTGTCGGCCGATCCGGGATTGTTTCCGGCTACCACCACGGCAAGCTGTGCGGGACGGACCGGGGTGTCGCCGTAGGCGAGGAAGCCACCGCCGCGCAGGGTCTGCAAAGCCAGGTCGAGCTCCTCCGGAGTGCTCCGGGTTTGCCCGTTCGCCGGGTCGAGCAGAAGCACCAGACCGAGAAGATCGCCCGCCATGCTGCCCTGGTCGATCGCACCGGTGCGCAGTTCGGCGCCCGCGGGAATCACGTTGGTGACAGCGGTGCGCATCCGGTCACCCTCGGCGGCGTCGAGGAATGCCTCGGTGAGCGCGATCCGCCCGGTGACCGCGGCGCCGGAAGTCTGCAGCGCTGCGGTCACCGCGTCGACGTCACCGGAATCGGCGTCCGGCGTCGTGAACACGACAACGCCGCGGTCGGCGAGCGTGCCGGCCAAAATACGGCCCGACGATCCGGCGATGAATCGGTCAGCGGCGGCCAGTTCGTCGGCGAGTCGCCCATTCTGTTGGGAGAGCGCGTCGACCTGGTGGCGGAGATCGGTCCGGTCCGCCCGTAGTCCGGACAGTAGATCCGCCGCGAGTGTCTGCGATCCGAGCACCACACCGAGCGCGAGGGCAAGGAAGATCGCCACGATCGAGATGGCATGATGGCGCACCGAAATCATCATTCTCCCTTGATTACTCGAGTCCGGAGCGGACCAGTGCCCGCGCCGAGAGCGCCAACCGATTCCAGCTGTCTACCGCCCAGTCCAGGACATCCCCGCCGCTGTTGGACGCGAGCAGCACGACGATTACCGCGACCAGCGCGGCGAGCACGACCAGCGCGACGACAATCCCGGAGACCCGGTCGCGGTACAGCGTGGCGACCGCCTTCGCGTCGGTCAGTTTGGTGCCGACCTTCAGCCGGGTGAGGAAAGTCGCCGGATTGGTGCTGCGGCGGCCGCGGTCGAAGAAATCATCGAGCGACGCCGCGGCCCCTGCGGTGACGATCAGCGCGGCACCGTGATGGTCGGCGAGCAGCAACGCCAGATCGGCAGGCGAGCCCGACGAGGGGAATGTCGTCGCGCCGATACCGAGATCCTGGATGCGTTCGAGTCCCTTCGCGTGCCCATCGGTGTCGGCGGGCAGGATCACCTCGGCACCGCACTTCAAGGTCGCGGAGGTGATCTCGTCCGGGTCCCCGACGATGAGGTCGGGCTGGTAGCCCTGCCGCCTCAGGGTGTCCGCGCCGCGGCCGACGCCGATCATGATCGGTGCGTACTCCTTGATGAACGGCTTCAGCCGCTTGAGATCGTCAGCGTGATCGGGGCCGTCGGCGACGACGACCACATGCCGCTGCCTCATCGACAGCTCGAGCTCAGGTACGCCGATACCCTCGATGAGCAGCGCGCTTTCGGTGCGGATGAACTCGATGGTGTTACCCGCGAAAGCCTCCAGGTGATCGGCCAGCCCGTTACGCGCCTCGATCATCCGCTCGATGATGGCAGCGTCGGTGAGCTCGATGCCTTCGACCAGAACCTCCGGCTCCTTCTTGATCACCTTGTCGGCATAGACCACACCGTCATCGATCCGGACCTTGGCGCCGTCTTTGATCTTGCTGAACGCATCCGAACTCACGATGTCCAGCAGCAGAATCCCGTTCGCCACCAGAACTTCCGGGCCGAGATTGGGATAGCGGCCGGAAATCGACGGCGAGGTGTTGATCACCGCTACCACGCCCGCCCGAATCAGGCGATCGGCAGTCATCCGGTCGAGGTCCATCTCGTCGAGGACGGCGATGTCACCCGGCCCGACCCGCGTGAGCAGACGCCGGGTGTTGCGATCCACCCGGGCTATCCCGGTCAGACCGGGCAGCGTTTCGGCGTTCTTCGACAACAGTGCCAGCATCCGCATGAGGCCGATAATGCTGGCTAACCCTCAACCATTGGTGGAGGCGCGCCGTATCGCCTGCCCCATTCGTCACTGCAATATTCCCCCGCACCAGACATCCCCAGCTCCTCCTCGCCGGCGGTCCACACCCTCGAAGCAGGCACCAGAACGTCTCGCATCATTATTCCGAATTCCCTTTTCGCTGCTCAAACCATTTCAGCGAACTACGACACTGCCAAGGTCGGAAATCCGAGCAACCGTTCACGCCCCCACACAGGCCGAAAAAGGGACGGCACGGACAGAAATCTCTTCCCCTCGTTCGCCTGGCCGTTTTGTTTCGACTCCTAGAACAGCGAACAAGTGGCTATCATTCGGCGGCGCGCTCGGAGACAAACGGCGTCCGGCACCGTCAGTTCCGATCCGGACAGCGCCGACGGCACGCCGGAAGCGTCGTCCACGATCAAGCCTCGGCGCCTCGGCAATGGCGCACCAACACGATCGAGTTCATTCAGCTGCCCGGGCCGGCGTCCGATCCCGATGCGAACAACACGATCGACGAACCAAGTAGCTATATACTGCCCGTCACAGGTAACTCGAAGAGGAGACTCATGGCCAGCACCACCGTCGATGCCGTCATCGCCGCCCCACGCGACGTCGTGTACCGGCTCTTCGCCGACCGCGAGAGCATCAGCCCGTACCTACCGGTCCAGGTCAAGCTGATCAAGCCAGGTCCGACCGACCGAGAAGGTGTCGGCGCCCAGCACCACATCGGCGTGGGCCCGGTCGGCGTCACCGAGGAGATCACCAAGCTGGTACCCGGCGAGCGGATGGAATACAAGATCATCAAGGGTGCGCCGGTGAAACGCCACGTCGGCGTCATCACCTTCGCCGACGCCGACAACGGCACTCTGGTCTCCTACACGATGGAGTCCGACCCCACACTCCCGGTGCCCGAAAAGGTGCTGGAATTCGGTCTGAAAAACCTGATCGAGACGTTCATCAAGGGTGCGCAGAAAGCTGTGCGCTGACCGAGGCGATCACCGCGTCGCCACCTCGGCGCTCGCTTTCTCGGCACGTGCCGTTGCCAGCAGTTCCTCCGCGTGCGCCCGGCCGGTCTCGGTGTCATCGAGACCGGCCAGCATCCGAGCCAACTCGATGACACGCTCATCCTTGGTGAGCGCGCGGACGCCGCTGGCGACCTTGCCGTTCCCGTCATCGAACTTGTCGACCACCAGATGGGTGTCGGCGAACGCCGCGACCTGCGGCAGATGGGTGACCACGATGACCTGATGGGTACGGGCGAGGCGGGCGAGTCTACGGCCGATCTCTACCGCGGCCCGACCGCCCACGCCCGCGTCGACCTCGTCGAACACCATCGTCGCGCCGTGGTCGGAGCCGGCGAGCACCACCTCGAGCGCCAGCATCACACGCGACAACTCACCACCGGATGCGCTCTTGCTCAACGGCAGCGATTGCGCGCCGGAATGCGCCGACAGACGGAATTCCACCTCATCGATGCCGGACGAACCGGCATGCACTTCCTGCCCGCCGATGGTGAGCGGCGCGGTTTCCTGCGGGCCCGCGGGAAGCCGCCGAACCTCGACCTCGAGACGGGCCTTGCCCATGGCCAGACCACCCAGCTCGGCACTGACGGCAGCCGCCAACTTGCCCGCCGCCCTGGTCCGCGCGGCGCTCAGTTTCGTCGCCGCCTCCCGCACCCGCTCCGCCGCGATGTCGACCTCGGCCGACAGCGTGGCCAAAGCCTCCTCGGAGACGTCCAGCGAGCCGAGCCGGGTGCGGGCCTCATCGGCCCAGGCGATCACGCCGTCGATGTCCGGGGCGTATTTGCGGGTCAGCGTCTTCAACTCGGCCTGCCGGGTGAGCAGCGAATCAAGCGCGCCGGGGTCCGAAGGCAGATCGGAGAGGTAACCGCTCAACTCGGTGGTCAGATCGACCACCACGGCGATCGTGTCGGCGAGGCGGGGCGCGAGGGCGATCAGCGCCGGATCATCGGCCGATTCGATCCGGGCGCGCGCGGCACCGAGCAGTTCCAGCGCACCCGACCCGGCTTCGGGCGACTCGGCCGGACCGGCCAGCGCGTCATGTGCGGTGGCAGCGGCCTCCCGCAACGAGTCCAGGTCGCTGAGCCTGCGGACCTCCTCGACGATGCGCGCATCCTCGCCGGGTTCGGGTGCGATGGCGTCGATTTCACTCAGCGAATGCTTGAGCCGGTCGGCCTCGAGCGCCAACTCTCTGCTGCGCGCGGTCCGTTCGAGCAGTTCCGTCCTGGCCTCCAGCCAGCAACGCCGCTGCACCTGATACTTCCGCAACAGCGGACTGACGGCGTCGCCGGCGAACCGGTCCAATGCGGACAACTGCTGATCTGGTCGCTGCAAGCGCAACTGGTCGTTCTGGCCGTGCACCGTCAGCAGCGACGCCGTGAAATCGGCCAGCACCGAGGCCGGCACTCCGCGACCCCCGAGATGCGCGCGCGAGCGTCCATCACTACCTACCGTGCGGATCGCGATGACACTGCCGTCATCGTCTTGTTCGGCTGCGGCCGCCTCCAACACCCGCGCGACCTCGGCGCGAGCGATGTCGTTGACGTCCTCGACGGTGAACCGGCCCTCCACCACGGCCCTGGACGCGCCGAGCCGAACCCGGCCCGCGTCCGCCCGCGCACCGCTGAGCAGATGCAGGCTGGTCACCACCATGGTCTTGCCCGCACCGGTCTCGCCGGTCAGGCAGGTCAGGCCTTCGTGGAACTGCGCGGTGGCCGTGGAAATGACGCCGAGGCCGTCAATCCTGATCTCTGTCAGCACTTGTGCTCTCCGTTCGCCGTCGGCCACGCCAGCCGGTCACGGGCAATTGGAACTTGCGCACCATCCGGTCGGCGAATGGCGCGGAGTCCAGCCGCACCCAGCGCACCGGTTCGGCGCCGCGAACCGCTTCCACTCGACCGCCCTTCGGCAGAGCGAGTGTGCGCCTGCCATCCAGGAAAACTATCGCATCGTGCCCCGTCGCGACGGATTCGACCGCGATCCGCGACTCGGGGCTGGTCACTAGTGGCCGCGCGAACAGGGCGTGCGCATTACTCGGAATCACCAACAGCGCTTCGAGTTCCGGCCACACCACGGGCCCACCGGCGGAGAAAGCATAGGCCGTCGATCCGGTCGGTGTGGAGATCAGGATGCCGTCGCAGCCGAACGAGGACACCGGACGACCGTCGACCTCGAGCACCACTTCGAGCACCCCGATCCGCGAGGCGTTTTCGATGCTCGCCTCGTTCAGCGCCCAGCCGCTGTCGACTACCTCGTCCTCGACTCGGACCTTGACGTCGATGGTCATTCGGTGCTCGATCGTGTAGTCACCCCGGACCACCTGCGCCAGCGCCTCGTCCAGATTCTCGGCCTCGGCCTCGGTGAGAAAGCCGATGCGGCCGAGGTTGATTCCGAGCACCGGCACCGCAGCGGAGCGTGCCAGCTCGGCGGCGCGCAGGAAGGTCCCATCACCGCCGAGCACGAGCACCATCTCGCAACCGACCGCCGCGGCCGGACCGTGCTCGACCACGCGCACCGGGGAGCCACACGGCTGCGCCTCGAACCGAGTGCTGTCCGCTTCGTTGGCGAGCACCCGTAGGCAGATTCCCGCGTCCGCGAAGATCTTCGCCACCCGGTGGGCAGTCTCGATGATCTCCGCCCGGCCCGGATGGGACACCAACAAGATCTCGCGGCCACCCGCCGGCGCCTGCGCGTTCACTGTGGACCCTCCTCAACCGCACGCTGGACCAGAGCGGCGACCCGCTCACCATCGTCGTCGAACTGCCCATCTTTGCGCAGCCACAAGAAGTATTCGACATTGCCCGACGGCCCGGGCAAGGGACTCGCCACTACGCCGACCGTGCGCAATCCAAGCGCCGCCGCGGCGGTGGCGACCGCACAGACCGCGTCTACACGCAGCACGGGGTCACGCACCACGCCGCCGGAGCCCACTCGCTCCTTGCCCACCTCGAACTGTGGCTTCACCATGGGCAGCAGGTCGGCGCCCGGCGCCGCGCACGCCGCGAGTGCGGGCAGGACCAGACCGAGCGAAATGAACGACAGGTCGCCCACCACCAGCTCGACGATCCCGTCGATGGATTCCGGAGTCACGGTGCGTACGTTGGTGCGGTCGAATACCCGTACCCGCGCGTCATTGCGCAGGCGCCAGACCAGCTGGCCGTAGCCCACGTCGACAGCCACGACCTCACGGGCCTCGCGCGAGAGCAGCACGTCGGTGAAACCCCCGGTCGAAGCGCCGGCGTCCAAGCACCGTTTGCCCGCGACCGTGAGCCCTTCCGGCTCGAACCGCGCCAGCGCGCCGAGAAGTTTGTGCGCACCACGCGATGCCCAGGACACCTCGTCGGGCACCGCACGCACTACCAGCGGTGTGCCCGCCTCGATAGCGGTCGCAGCCTTCGAGGCAACCGTTCCAGCTATCAGGACGCGACCGGCACCGATCAGTTCGACCGCGTGTTCTCGCGATCTCGCTAATCCGCGGCGAACCAATTCCGCGTCCACGCGCGCGCGTCGGGCCACCTCAGATCTTGTCCACCGTGGCCAGTGCCTGAACGAGCACATCGTGCGCCTGCTCCAGAATGCGGGCGCGACGGGTGATATCGGCGCCGGATTCCGCGCTGTCGGCGGGCACGTCGACGCCGCCACGCGCGGTGCGACCATCGAGCTCGGCGAGCAGGCTGTCCACCTCGCTGCGGATCCGACCCTGATCGGCGAGCTCCGCGCGACCTTGCGCACCCAGCAGATGCTGACCGGGCAGCGGGGCCCCCGGGCGAGGGCCGTTCGGACGGGGCATAGGAGTAGTCATCGTGCCGTCAACGCTATCGGATTTCCGGATCGGACGCGCGTAAGGTCACAGCTCGTCCCGGGGTGCGCCGCAAGACCTCCCCCAGGTCGCCGCCGGATTCCAGGTACACTGGCGGATGGTTGAGAGCATCCAACGAGTCCGACACATAGGTGGGGATTCGGTCGACATCGGCGTCGCGCAACTCATCGAGGGTGCTCACGCCGGTCAGCACCAGTAGCGCGTCGAGGCCGACACGGTTGGCCCCTTCGATATCGGTGTCGAGGCGGTCGCCCACCACCAGCGCGCTGCGGGTGTCCGCGCGGACAAGGGCGTCCTCCAGCAGGGGTGCGTACGGTTTGCCCGCCACGACCGGCTCCTGGCCGGAGGCGGCACGCAACGCGGCGACCATCGCGCCATTGCCCGGAGCGAGACCGCGTTCGTTCGGCAGCGTCTTGTCGGTGTTCGCGGCGACCCACAGCGCATCCGCTCTCAAGGCGTAGGCGGCCTCGGCCAGATCCGGCCACGCCGTGTGCGGGGAATGTCCCTGCACCACAGCGGCGGGCACGGTGCCGTCGAAGCGCCGGATCGAGCGCAGACCCACCCCCTCCACCTCGGCAGCCAGATCATCGGTGCCGACAACCAGCACCCGCGCGCCCTGGTCGAGCCGTTCGGCCAGCAGGCGCGCCGCCGCCTGCGCACTCGTCACCACGTCATCCGGCGTCGCGGGAAACCCGAGCTCGGCCAGATGCCCTGCTACCACGCCCGGCCCCCGGCTGGCGTTGTTGGTGACGTACACGAGTCGCTGGACCGTCTCCCCCGCATCGGCCAATGCCTGCGGCGCACCCTCGATCACCGCATGACCGCGATACAGCGTACCGTCCAGATCCAGCAGCAGGGCTTGGTAGCGATCCCGTAGTCGCTTCACACCACTCTCACTCCATGTCACCGATCGGCGTCGTGCCGACTTACACACCACCGGATCCCCCGGCGGCACAGTCGCTCGGCGAGTCCGAGACATTCGAACACTACGCCAGACCAGCAACGAAAAAGACATGGCGTCAGCCACTTCAACCGGCCGATGGTCGGCGCAGCCGGACACACTCGGCATCCTCACCATCATCGATCAACCGACTCGAGTCCATTCCACCAGTGCATATCACACCCGAGTCGTCGGCTTTGCCATGGCAATCCGACCGTCTCGACGGAACGTCGCGATCCTCTCGCCGCGCACTTCATCGCGGTAGCGACCCAGCAGTGCGCAAACTACGGGGAGCCGCCCCGCTATGGCCGAAAACTCCGCGGGCAGACGCCGACAAGATCCTCGCAGGGAGGTACGCGTCGATCCGGATGGACGGGCCCGCATGCCGATCGCCGGACAGAACCTATCCGGCCGGTACCGGACCCCTATCCACTCGTGCCGCCGAGCGTGCGATGCCCGTGCAACCGACGAAGCGGCGCGGCGCTCGCACCAACTCTTGTCAGCGGCGAGAGCGAGCCGCCCGACCGCTACAGGTCGACGTCGCCCGTCAGTTCGGCGGCACGTTCTTCAGCGTCGGTTTCGCCGTCCAGGTCGGCCGAGGCGGCATTGAGAAACCAAGTGAGGCCCTCGTCGGTACGGCCTGCGGCGACCAGTGCGTCGGCATAGGCGTAGAAGAGCCGAGCCGCGGCCGAACCGGTGCGTACGGGGTCCAGATCCGAAGTCTGCAGCGTCACGACGGCCTGGTCGTACTGCCCGAGGTCCATGCGCGCGCCCGCGACGACGATGCGCAACTCGGTGGCCTCGTCGCCCCGTAGTGCACGGCCCTCGTCGCTGCGACCGAGCTCGATCGCGCGTTCCGGACGGCCCAGGCCACGTTCGCAGTCGGCCATCACGGCCAGCAGACCGGAGCCACCGGACATCCGACGTGCGGTACGCAGTTCTGACAGCGCTTCGGCCCATTCACCTGCGTGATACGCGGAAACCCCTGCGGTCTCGCGAACCACGGCGATCCGACCGGCGCGCTGGCGAGCTGCCCTGGCGTGCGCGAGTGCCAGACCTGGATCGTCATCGATGAGTCGAACCGCCATCACGAGGTGACGAGCGACCGTCTCCGCGTTGCCCTTGTCGAGGCTGAGCAGGTCACGTCGAACAGCAGGGTCGAGGTCGGTGGCCTGCACGTCGTCGGGCAGATCGGGCTCTTCCGGACGAGGCGGACGGCGGTCGAGCGTATGACCGCTACCTCCGCGAGCGCCTTCGCCACCACGCCGTCGATCCTGCGATGCGCCGCCACGCGCAGACCAGTCCGCACGTTCCGAGCTGCCACCGCGGGCGCCTCGGTCGAATCCGCGACGTTCGCCGGCGTCGCGGCCTCCGGTTGTGCCACGACGATCGTCGTCACGCCTGCCGCCCCCGCTACGGTCGACGGATCCGCCACGACGGATCGAGCCGGATCCGCCGCGTTCGCCGAAATCGCTACGCCGCGAACCACTCTGGTCGCCGGATTCGTCACCTCGACGAAGGAATCCGCCGCGCGAATCACCACCTCGGTGGGCTCCGCGATCCGCACCGGAATCCCCGCCGCGGCCGAGGGCCCCACGCGAATCTCCCCGGCGCTCGGTGGAATCGCCACGACCACCGAACTTGCCACGCTCGCCGGAGTCGCCGCGCCGGTCGAACCCGCCACGCTTGGCGGTATCGCCCCCACGGGGAAAGCCACCGGAACCACCACGCTCGCCGGAGTCCTGGCGTCGGAAGCCGCCCCGCTCGGACGAACTTTCGCGCCGGTCGGAGCCGCCGCGCGCGCCGGAATCACCACGACGGTCGAACCCACTCCCGGAATCGCCGCGCTGCTTGAAACCACCGCGCTCGGAAGAATTGTCGCGTGAACTGTCGCTACCGGAGTCCGGGCGTCGCTTGAATCCGCCACGTTCTCCGGAATCGTCGCGGCGGTTGAACCCACCGCTGCGCTGGCCCGAGCCGGAGCCCCGGTCCCTATCGTTGTTGTCGCCTCGTCGGCCGGACCCGGCGTCGGGAGCGCCACGCCGGAAGGGCTTCCGATCGTCGTTGTGTTCCGGCACGGTGCTCCCTTTCTGGATTCCGCAAAAATAAGTAGGCCCCACAAATTCAATCACGCCGCACCGATGGGGGTACCGGCACGGCGACGCGCTCCGAGCACCGACAGGTACTCAAACGCCGATAGGGGACCCAGATTCTGGGTCCCCTATCGCGAAGGATGTTCCGGCGGTGTCCTACTCTCCCACACCCTGTCGAGTGCAGTACCATCGGCGCTGGCAGGCTTAGCTTCCGGGTTCGGAATGGGACCGGGC
>NZ_JBEZDE010000015.1:0-158182 GCF_040648115.1 Nocardia sp. NPDC049190 | reverse complement strand
CGACAACCCGCGCCCCTTCCGCTGGACCAAAACCGCAGACGAAATCCTGAAATCCCTCGCCGACTACCTCGCCAAAATCAACCCGACAACACCCCCAAACTAATCAACAACTTACTTGCCTGATTTCAGGCGCGACACACTAGTGCCGCGTCCGGGAACCTTTGCCCTGTTTCGTAGGTGACGCACCGGTGGAGATCCCTGTGTGGATCGTGTGGTGGGTTCAGGCTGTCGGGGTGGCAGAACGAGTTCGGGTCCGTGAGCTTGATGATGACGAGGGCCGCAGGCTGCTGCGGATCATCCGCAGGGGCACGGGGTCGGTGGTGACGTGGCGGCGTGCGCAGATTGTGCTGCTGTCGGGCCAGGGTATGCCGGTCGCCAGGATCGCCGAGGTGACCTTCACTTCAACACCGACGGATTCGCGTCGCTGTATCCGAAATACAAGGGCGGGCGGCCGAAAGCATTCACCCTGGCAGAGCGTCGCGAGATCAAGAAGATCGCCAAGTCCACGCTGGTCGAACACGGCCTGCCGTTCTCGACCTGGAGCCTGGCCAAGCTGGCCGACTTCCTGGTCGCCGAGGGGGTGGTCGACGACATCAGCCATGAGGGCCTTCGGGTCCTGCTCCGAGAGGAGGGCGTGTCGTTTCAACGCGTGAAGACCTGGAAGACCTCCCGCGATCCCGACTACGCGGTCAAGAAGGCGCGCGTCGAGCACCTTTACGCGATCGCTGACGGCGAGGTCGCACCCGACGACGGCGAGCCGAGGGTGATCTACTGCCTCGATGAGTTCGGACCGCTGAATCTGCAACCGCATCCGGGCAGGCAGTGGGCCGAACGCGGCGGCAAACACAAAGATCCCGACAGGGGGCCTCGGCCGCGGCGGCGCGCCACCTTCAACCGGCCGCATGGCGTGCGGCACCTGTTCGCCGCGTTCGACCTGCGAGCGGACAAGCTCTATGGCCACGTCAAGCCACGCAAGACCCGCACCCAGTTCCTCGAATTCTGCCGCTACCTGCGGACTCTGCACCCACCGCATGTGCCCATCGCCATCGTCTGCGACAACTTCGCACCGCATCTGAGCACCCGCATCGACAGCCGCGTCGGCGATTGGGCCGAGGTCAACAACGTCGAAATCGCCTACACCCCAACCAATTCCTCGTGGCTCAACCGCATCGAAGCCCAATTCACCGCCCTGCGGTACTTCGCCCTGGACGGTACCGACCACGCCAGCCGCCGAGAACAGGCCAGCATGATCCGCCGCTACATCATCTGGCGCAACAAGCACGCCACCGACCAACGACTACGACAGATCATAGACAAGGCGAACGTTGCCTGATGCGGCACTAGAGCGCGGTCGTGGGGTAGGTAGACCAGATGCCCCGCTGACTTGAAGATCGGTAAAGAACCTAGATGGATTCTGTCGGGGGCAACCGGAACCTGGTACCAGCCGGTGTCGCCAGCGCGCGTCGGCGGAGCGGATGGCACACCCCTGGCACCGGTGTTCGCTGCGGTGCGGGGTGGCACCACGCTTCGAGCCTGCTGGGCTCGGTTGATCGCCGCCGCTGCCATTCCGGTACTGCTGCTCGCCTGTGGTACGAGCTCGACCGCTCAACCGTCATGCAGCACCGCTCATTGTGAGCGGACGACAATCATCGGGACCTCCGCCGAATGCAGCAGGGCATTGCTGGTGGAGCCCAGCAGCATACTGGCGAATCCGCCACGGCCATGACTGCCGACGACAACGAGCTGGGTGTTCGCGGATTCGTCGAGAATCGAGCGAACCGGTCGGTCGGCCACCACTCTGCGCCGCACCAGAACATCTGGGTAGCGTTCGCCCCAGCCCGCGAGGCTCTCGGCGAGGTCTGCTTCAGCCGACTGTTTGGCGGCATCCCAGCCCGGGACCGGCACGTCGAGACCGCTGGTGTCGCTCCAGGCGTGTAGGGCGATCAGACCGACCTTGCGGCGGGAGGCTTCCTCGAACGCGAGTTCGACAGCGGGAACGCTGTTGCTGGTTCCATCGACACCGACCAGCACCGGTTGCATGGCGGACACCGCGTCGATCGCCGAGATGCCATGGATTACCGCGACCGGGCAGTGCGCATGATGGGTGGTCGCGGTGCTGACCGACCCGAGCAGCCCACGCTGGAACGCACCCAGGCCACGGCTGCCGACCACCAGCATCCGCACCTGTGTCGAACGCTCGATCAGTGTCGGAATGACCAGCTCGAACGTCATTTCGGTGGTTATCTCCGGGTCTTCGCCCGCCGCCGTGTGCGCCACTCGAGTGGCTTCGGCAAGAACCCGCTCCCCTTCTCCGCGCATCCACCCGATATCTGCCTCGCTCAACATCATCCCCGGTCCGAAGCTGGTCTGGACCGCCATCGAGGTGAGAATGTGCAGTGGGCAGCTGTGCAGCGCCGCCTCGACCGCGGCCCAAGCGGCCGCCTGATAGGAGCTGGCCGAGCCGTCGACGGCAACGAGGATCGGGGAGTTGAGTTGTTTTGAATGCGAAACACTTTCACCTACCACGGTCTGTCCTCTCTGACCGGACGGCTCATCTGCCGCCACTCGCTCGCCCAGGCGGCGCTGCGGCGCCGGTCGAGCAACCATCCGACGCCAGTCACCAGGCACCAGCCGCAGAGCCAGGTACCTGCCAGCGCAACGACACCGGCGCCGATCCCCGCCATCGCCGCATCGTCCCCGTCACGGGGTTCGGTGGTGGGCGCACCGTCGGGCCCGATCCAGACCGTGACGTGATCGCCGGGCCGAGCCCCACGCCGCACCGGCAACCGCGCGTCACCGGGCCGGCCGTTCTGGTTCCACTGCGTTGTCGCCTCGATGTGATATGGGCCGATTTGCACCGGTTCGTCTGTGATCACGGCCGTCACTGCGGATTTCGTCACGTTCTCCACGCGAATTCGCGCGGCGACCTCGATATAGGTCCTGGTCCCGAGCGCACCCGCGATCGGTACTGCGATCAAGGCTGCCAGCACGACCACGGCTATGACGGCGCCCTCCCAGCGATCCGACGTGCGCAACAGCGGATTGGAACTCCAGGGTCGCCGCGACCACAGGCGGGCCAGACGCGTCAACCACCCGAGGATCGGAATAGTCTCGGTATCGGACATCGCCAGGCACCTCTTCTCGATGGCGTGCATCCCTAATCGAGCATCTCCCCCGTGGCTGTGCTCGGGCAGAGCAGAAGGTCATCGTTCGTGGGGCCGAGGGGCTCGCTCGTCGGGCAGATCCTGCTTGACCCGCGCCATCGGCAACACGGTGCCGCACCTCGCCAACTCGTCGCGAACCGCCGTTCGGAGCGAGTCACGGCTCGCCTTATCTGATCGGCGATTTTCCCGGAACCCGGAAATAGACTGTGGCGAGGACCTTTCCACTGTGGCCGGGTCCCGCGCTGCTGTGCGACGACCACATGCGCAAGGAAATCGCCCGCACAGGCGAAGTAACACCGGATCGGCACCGACGGCGTCGGCCTGTGCTTCCCGCCGGCAAGGCGCGGATCGGCTCCGAGCTACTCGACCAGGCGAGGACGCTGCTGGTCGCCCGACGCCGTCGCGCTGGATATGGACCGGTCGACGAGATGGTGGCTGAGGCAATGCGCACCGGGCTTGTCCGAGCAGCATGGTCAGAGCGGCGGTCTGCAGATATCCACCGGCCCTGTCAAGGGGCTTCGGTCACGTTCCATCGTCGAGTTCGGCACGCTCGTCCCAAGGCCGTGCCGCCAACGGCAGGGAGGGTCGCGGAATGCGAGCGTCGTTGAGATCGGCTCGGCCGAGGCCGCCTGCGTGGGACGTGGCGCGAACCTACACATCGGCGATGACCTGCGGTCTTTCGGCCCGCAAGACCAGGACCAACGCCAGCAGTCGATCCGGTTCGAGGATTTCTACCGTACAGATGGCAGTCGACTTCTCGATTCCGAAGGGACAGCAACATGGATACGAAGCGCGAGAATCCGCATCTACAGACGACGGCCCCCGTGGTCGTTGGAGTCGATGGCTCCGAGGGCAGCGATCTGGCCGTCCGCTGGACCGCCGAAGTGGCCGCCCAGCGCGGCCGTTCATTGCGCATAGTGCATGGTCTCGATATCGCCGCGCTGCAATCAGTGCTCGGCTTCTATGACGTCATGGACACTTCGGCCATCGAAATCGCCCATCACCGTGGCACGGAAATCGTCGACGACTCGGCCAGGCTGGCCCGGGACGTCGTCTCGGAGCTCGACATCGCCACTGAAGTCTCCGACGATTCCCCCGCCCGCGTGTTGATCCATCACTCGAAAACCGCGCATTTCGTCGTGCTCGGCGCCACCGGCACTGCGGGTACCTTCGCCCACCTCGGTTCCACGCTGCTGGCGGTTGCCAGTCACGGGCACGGCTCGATCGTGGTGGTCCGCGATACCGGCACCGAGCAGCACATCCGCCGGGACGGACCGGTCGTGGTCGGTATCGATGGCAGTGCGGTGAGCGAGGTCGCCATCGCCGCAGCATTCGCCGAGGCAGCCGACCGCAGGGCCGAACTGGTCGCGCTGCATGCGTGGAGTGACTGGGACTTCGGCGAATTCGCCGGCAAACCCACCCCAGGCTTCGACACAACCGAGTTGGAGAAAGCCGAGTACGCGATCCTTGCCGAGCGCCTGGCAGGTTGGCAGGAGAAGTATCCCGACGTCCACGTCGCCCGCAAAGTACACGTGGCAGGGCCGACCGGGTTGCTGATGCAATGGTCGAAGTCCGCCCAGCTGATCGTCGTCGGCAGCCGCGGCCGCGGCGGTTTCACCGGACTGCTGCTCGGCTCCACCAGCAATTTCCTCGTCCAGCACGCCCACTGCCCAGTTCTGGTCGCACACCCCGCATAACCACGGTCCCCAACTACAACGGTCCACTCGTCTGGCGGGTAGACATTGCGCGTCAGCGTGCACTGGGCGGCTGCAGCGTCATCGAGACAGATCGCGACACATCCGCACGCGCGTCGACGTGCGGGCGCCCGGGCAACGGCGATCACCACTCCGACTGCTCGCTCAACCCGCTCGGCCCAGCAGTCTCGACCGCATTGGACAACCCGTCGGTGCGTCGGCGATGAGTTGTGGTGGAAGTTCGGGTGTACTCGCTGGTAATTCGGCGACCTGACGTGGAATACCCTCCACAGCGCGCATGAGGATGGTCCAGCGTCAGGCGATTTCCCGTCCGCACTCGACTCATCGAGGCACTACCCTTCCACGCGGGGCACCACGGCAGCTAGGGAGCTGTCGGCTGCGCGAATTCGCCCACGCCGCCATCGGATCCGTCTGCCTGCCCGAGCTCCCGGTACAGCTCGGCGATGGTCTCGCGCCGTCCCGGACCGGTGCCTGGGGTGGCAAGCGCCGCAGTCGCGGCGGCAATACCCAAGCGCACCGCGTCGGCCAATGCGTATCCCCGGGCCAACCCGACGGTGGTACCCCCGACCATCGCGTCACCGGCGCCGATCCCGCTGCGCACCCGCGCCCTGATCGGCCCGAACCACTCGTGCGATTCTCGGGTCACCACCAGCGCTCCAGCCGAACCGAGAGACAGCAGCACGATCTCGGTCAGCCCCGAGATGATCAGCCGGCGGGCCGCCGACAGCTGTTGCGCACGCTCGGGCAGCAGGTGACCGACGTAGTCACCGAGTTCCCGAACGCTCGGCTTGATCAGGTACACGCCGCGGTGCACCCCGCGCAGCGCGGCACCCGAGGTATCCAGCACCACTCGGATACCCAGGTCACCCATCAGGTCGGTGAGGATCTGGTAGAAGTCCGGGGACGCCCCCGGCGGCAGACTTCCGCTGGCGACGAGGTAAGACGCGCCGCGCACCGCTCGCTCCACCTCGACCAAGCAGCAGTGCTGTTCCGGATTTGTCAGCCGCGGACCAGGAAACACGAACCGGTACTGCTCTCCGGTCGCGGCGTCGGTGACCGCGAGACTCTCCCGTGTCGACTCGGCCACCGGAACCGGGCGCACCGGCACTCCCGCATCGCGCACCAACTGCTCGAGCCGCGAGCCGTTGGGCCCACCGGAGGGAAACACTGCTGTGACTTCCAGCCCGAGCGCGGCCACAGTGCGCGCGACGTTCAATCCTCCCCCACCGGGATCGAATCGCGGAGTCGCACAACGCATCTTGTCGACGGCCATGACTCTGTCGACCTGGGTCGAGAGATCGACCGCAGGGTTCATTGTCAAGGTAACGATAGGACCCATAGAATCCTCCTCGAACCGGCCCTGATCCAGCCTCTGCGGGGAGCGAAGCCGACCCTCTGGACCGCCTACTTCCACCGCCAGCGGTACGGTGTGGCGCTGGGCGACAATCGGTTGCGTCTCATCACCGCTGGTGCGCGGCGTCCTTGGCGATGGTCCGCTGTCCAGCGATCGGGACGGTCACGGTCAGGACGCCTTTGGCGCCCTTCACGTCGATGCCCTCGTTTTGCGCCGCCGCGCAGGGGGACGGTGTGATCGGCTCTGATGGTCAAGCACCCGTCCTGCGTGGAGACCCCGGTCTTTGTCCGCATCGACACCGGGGTTTTGCGTGCACCACGTAGTGGTCTGTCCTCGATGGTGTCCTTTACACGGATAAGGTGTCCGCCGACCCGGTATACCCGAGAAATTGATATGCCAGCCCATCGTCGCCCCTGTTGCCCGCAAGCTCGCTGATCGTCTGGCGTAGTCCGCCCGGCGGCCGCAATGCCACCAATACTGCCGAGGCACAAGCCCGGTGCCTCGTGCCAGGTGGTCACTCCGTTTCCGCGGGCTCGCCGATTCACTTCGTTCCATAACTCGAATTCTTCGCTCGGTGCCAGTCCTGTCCTAGAAGCGAAAGTCACCATTCCGGTAGCCACCGTGACCTGACAGCACTTTGCACAAGGCCGCGGGCGCAGGGGGTATTGTTCCCGAGCCAGGGGGTAGGACGTCGCGCACAAATCACTTCGCATTCGGTCACGCTGGACATGTGCCCTCGGACGAGGTCTCGTGTGTCGCTGTCTGCGCAACGAGGCGCGAGGTACGGAGTCCGTGCGACCGAAACGCGGTTACGCCGCGGGCCGACGCTGTCGCACGATGGCACCCTCCACGAGCACCCATCGGTGAGGTGATTGCGCTGCACACCTGACATCCTCAGCAGGCATGTCGTGACATGCAGCCCGAAACGCCGTTGAGTGAGGCTGACCGGGCGTGATTTCGCCGTACTCCCGATAGTCGACAAGCGTGACCGGGTGGTCGGCATGCTGTCCGAATCCGATCCGCTAATAGTTGGTCCCAGTATGACGACCGCCACCGTCGAAGCGGTGATGCCGGTAACGGTCGAGGCGATTCCGGTGGTGCAGGCCGTCGACGGTGTGCGAAGAGTCGAGGTAATCGATGAGGTCAGAGCCATGCCCCGTCGCCGAACCGCCGCATCAGGCGCTCAGCGGTCCTCGGTGAGGAAATCGACGCTGGAATGGATCGTCGAGAGCCGGGGGTAGTCACTCTCCTCGACCCGGCGGCACGCGTCGGAGAGACGCTCGACAAAGGTGAGAAAGTCGATCGAGTCCAGTTCCAGAGTGCTGCGCAGCGGTTCGTCTTCGCCGAGGGCCGCGATCTCGGCCTCGGTGGCGAATCCTCGCAGCGCGTCGCGGACGATGTCTTCGGCCATCTCGCGGGATATAGTGCGGGGCATCACGGTCACAACTCCTCTGGCTTCTGAAGAAGTTCGGAGACAATGGTGAGGAAGCGAGCACCCACCGTGCCGTCGCTGGCGCGATGATCAGCAGAGAGGGTCGCGGTCAGCTGCGGGCGTACTCCTAGAAGTCCGCCCACCGCACAGGGGTGGTCGGAGATGGCGCCGAAGCCTACGATCGCGACCTGCGGCGCAGCGATCACGCCGAAGACCGAATCCACGCCCTGGTCGCCGAGATTGGTCACCGTGATAGTGGCCGGAATGGCGTCCGAGGACCGTAGTCTGGCCGTGCGGGCCCGGGTGACCACTCCGCGCATCGCGTCCATCATCTCTGGCGGAGCCAGCGTGTCGGCGTCTGGAATGGTGGGCACCATGATGCCACTGCCGCGCACCGACACCACAACCCCGAGATGGACGGCTAACGCTGGTCGGAACTCGTCATCCAGCCAATGTCCATTCAGTTCCGATACCGTCTTCGCGGCCCGTGTTGTGGCGCACAGCAGCAGAGCCGCCGCCAAAATGCGGGCGGAAACAGGCGCCCGCCGGTTTTTCTCCGCCAGCCAGCGCAACGCAGCATCCATATCGAAGGTGCTCGACAAGTAGTAGTGTGGCACGGTCCGCTTCGAACGGGTCATGGCCGCGGCGATCAATTTCCGGATGGCGACCGGATCACGTTCCGGTACTTCGGAAGCTCTTTCACCAGGCTCACCGACCGGTTGGATGTGTGCGGATTTCTGTGCTGGAGAAATCGTTTCGCGATCGAAGCCTGCTGCACGCACGTCCTTGGCCTGTACGGCACCAGCAGGTCCGGTACCCGGGATACTCGATAAATCGACTCCCGATTCGGCGGCCAGCCGACGCGCATACCCGGAGGCGCGCGCCACATCCGTTGGCCGCGACGGTGCTTCGGACTTCTGGAGTTCGGCAGTTGCTTGGTGAGGCATTGTCGTCCTGCTGGCAGAAACTTCGACCTCGTGGTCGGCGATGGCGCCAGGGCCATGCAGCCCAGCATGGTCTCCGGCCGAGATCGTGTGCTCTACATCTGCGCGCACGATCCGTCCGCCGGGCCCCGATCCATGCAGTGTCGCCAAATCTATTCCGGCCTCTGCGGCCAGCTGCCGAATCAGCGGCGTCGCACGCGGATCGCCGTCCCTGGGACTATTCGCGTTCCGCGCCGGCGCGGTGGAAGCCGGTTCGAGGCGAGGCGGCCACCCGTTTTCGACCGCCGCGGGTTCAGCTCGAGGATGCTCACCGGGCTCGGTGTCGGACTCCCTGCGTCCGGATTCTGCGGTCGCCCCGCCTTCACCGGTGCGGCGATCCGTCTCCACGGTTGTTTCGATCGTCGCCAGCGCAGTGCCCACCGGTACCGTCGTGCCTTCTGGTACGAGAATCGTCCCGACGACGCCGTCGTCGAAGCATTCGACTTCGATCGCTGCCTTGGTGGTGTCCACCTCGGCGACGACGTCTCCTCTGTGCACCAGATCACCGGAATGCACGTGCCAGTGCAGCAGTGTGCCCTCGACCATGTCGGCACCGAGTGACGGCATCCGGAACTCGGCCACGTCAGCTCACCGCCTTGTGAACCGCGGCGGCGACGGCTTCCGGCTGCGGCAGCGCCGCCTCCTCCAACTGCCGCGCGTACGGAATCGGCACCTCTGCGGTACACACCCGGGCAATCGGGGCATCGAGTTCGTAGTACGCGTGTTCGGCCGCGCGGGCGGCGATTTCGGCCGCGATCCCGACGCTGCGCCAACCCTCGTCAACGATCACCAGGCGGTGCGTACGGGCCACCGATTCGAGCACCGTGGTCTCATCCAACGGCCGTAGGCTGCGCAGATCGATCACCTCTGCGGAGATTCCCTCGCCGGCTAGTCGTTCGGCGGCCGACTCGGCGATCGGCAGCGTCCCTCCCGAAGCGACAACAGTGACATCGGTTCCCGCTCGCCGCAGCACCGCTCGGTCTATGTCGACCGCACCCGAGTCCGGGGGCAGCTCGCCTTCGCTGTTGTACAACGCGATCGCTTCGAAGATCACCACCGGATCGGGATCCTGCAGCGCGGTCCACAACATACCGCGGGCATCGGCTACGGTGGCGGGTGATACCACCCGAAGCCCCGGAATATGCGCGTAGAAGGCTTCCAGGCTGTGCGAATGCTGGGCAGCCAACTGGCGGCCGGCGCCGGTCGCCATCCGAATCACCAAAGGCACTCCGAGCTGACCACCGGACATGTGCCGCAACGTTGCTGCGTTGTTGAGAATTTGGTCCAGCGCCAGCAAGCTGAAGTTGCCGGTCATGATTTCGACGATGGGACGCATACCGCCCAGCGCCGCGCCGATTCCGGCACCGACGAACGCCGATTCGCTCAATGGCGTGTCCCGGATCCGGTGCGGGCCGTACTCCTCGAGCAGCCCACGACTCACGCCGAAGCAGCCGCCATAGGCCCCGACGTCCTCGCCCATCAGGAATACACGTCCGTCACGATCCAGTGCTTCCCGCAGGGCTTCGCGCATCGCGTCGCGGTAGGTGATCATGGTCGTTCCGCGTAGACGTGACGGGTCAGATCGGCGACCGGCTCGCGCGGTCCCGCCTCAGCCTCGGCGATCGCATCGTCGAGTTCGGCCTCGGCGGCGGCCTCGAGGGCGGACAGGTCCTGCTCGTCCAGTTCTCCCGCCGCGCGCAGTTCGGTGGACAGCCGTGGGATGGGATCACGCGCTTTCCATCGTTCGACCTCGGCTTTGTCCCGATATCGGTCGGCGTCGTAGAGCGAATGCGCGCGGAACCGGTAGGTCCGCATTTCCAGGAAGCAAGGTCCGCTCCCACCCCGGATCGACTGCACCGCCCGCCGAGCGGCCGCCGCCACTGCCTCCGAGTCCATGCCGTCGACGGGCCACGCCATCAGCCCGTAGGTCGCGGCGCGCAGTGCCAGATCCGTGACCGCGTGCTCGCGGTGCAGCGCGGTGCCCATCGCGTAGCGGTTGTTCTCACACGCGAACAAGACCGGAAGCCGCCACAGCGCGGCCAGATTCAGGCATTCGTGGAATTCGCCCTCGGCGACGGCGCCGTCACCGAACAGGCATACCGTCACAGCCGGTCGGCTCTGTAGGGCGTCGGCCAAGGCGAGTCCGACCGCCAGCGGCAGCCCACCGGCGACGATCGCGTTCCCGCCGTAGAAGCGGCGTCCGGCGTCGAACAGGTGCATCGAACCGCCCCGGCCGCCACTGCATCCGGATGCCCGCCCGAACATCTCGGACATCAGTTCGGACATCGGAATGCCGCGGACCAGCGCGTGCCCGTGCTCTCGATAAGTCGACACAACGGCGTCCTCCGGCCCGATCTCACGCAGCAGCCCGGCCGCTACAGCCTCCTCGCCCACGTACAGGTGCAGGAAGCCGCGGATCTTCTCGGCGCTGTAGAGCCGAACACAGCGTTCCTCGAACCGCCGGATACGAATCATCTGCCGCAGCAACTCGACCCGCTCGGTGGGAGTGAGGGACACGCGATCACCGACCAGATCCGGCAGCTCGGTGGCGGTCATTGCGTGCCTTCCAAGGTCGATAGATCGCCTTCGGGCAATCCGAGTTCACGAGCCTTCAGCAGTCGTCGCATCACCTTGCCGCTGCGGGTGTGCGGCAAGTTTTCGGCGAACGCGATCTCTTTGGGCGCTACCGCACCAAGGGCCCGCCGGCCGAACACGATCAGGTCGTCGCGTAGCCGTTCAGAGGGAGCGTATTCCGGCCGCAGCAGCACGAACGCCTTCACCAGTTCACCAGCGACCGGATCCGGTGTGCCGATCACGCCCACCTCGGCCACCGCCGGGTGCGCCATCAGCACGCTCTCGACTTCGAACGGCCCGACGAGGTGACCAGCAGACTTGATTACGTCGTCGGTTCGACCGACGAACCAGTAGTAACCATCGGCGTCGCGGCGGGCCAAGTCGCCGGACAGATACCAGCCGGCGCAGAATGCCTTCGCGTACCTGCTGGCTTCACCCCAGTAGCCGCGGAACATCGAGGGCCAGTCCGCCCGCAGTGCGAGTTCACCCACCTCGTCGGTCTCAGCGTGTCGAACGGCCCCGTCGACGTCCGCTGCTCGGCCATCCGGTCCACGGCGCAGGATCGTGGCCTCGATGCCAGGCAGCGGCCGTCCCATCGAGCCGGGCCGCACCTCCTCCGCGGCGAGATTGGCGATCATGATCGCGCCGGTCTCGGTCTGCCACCAATTGTCGTGCACCGGTCTGCCCAATACCCGCTGGCCCCACACCACTACCTCGGGATTCAGTGGTTCGCCGACGCTGGCCACGAACCTCAGGCCCGACAGGTCTGTGCCGCGGGGTAGTTCGTCGCCGCGGCGCATCAGCATGCGTAGTGCCGTGGGCGCGGTGTACCACACCGAAACCCGTTCCGCAGTGAGGATGTCGTACCAGCGTCGGGCATCGAAATCGGCTTCGTCGCTGATCACGGTGGCGCCCAGGCTCAGCGGTGCGATCACTCCGTACGACATCCCGGTCACCCAGCCCGGGTCCGCCGTACACCAGAACACGTCGCCCGGCCGCAGATCCAACGCGTAGTGGGCGGTGATCCGGTGCGCGAGAACCGCACCGTGCACATGAACCGCGCCTTTCGGCTTTCCGGTCGTTCCGCTGGTGAAATACAACAGCGCCGGATCTTCTGGGCCGGTGCGCACGATCGGGAAATCGGCTTCGGCGGCGACCATGGCCAGCGACAAGTCGATGGTCCCGCCCGCCGGCTCGGCGTCGGGGACGGCGTCAGTGACCAGCACATGCCGCAGTGTCGGTAGCCCGTCGCGGATCGGTGCGACCTTGCGTCGATAGAAGTCCGTTGTGGTCACCAGCACGGTGGCCTCGGAGATGGCGAGGCGCTGTCGCACCGGTTCCGGCCCGAAGGCCGAGAACAGCGGCGACACCACACACCCGGCCTTCCATGCGCCGAGCGCGGACACATACAGTTCGGGAGTGCGGCCCAACAGAATGCACACCCGTTCGCCCGGGCGCACTCCCAGTCCGCGCAACACCCCCGCGAATCGGTTGCTCGTGGCGGCGAGGTCGGCATAGGTCAGGGTGGAGCGTCCACCCGCCGCGCGCAGTGAGCGCAATGCGATCGCGTCCGCGAGCGGGGTGCCCAGGTGCCGGTCGACCGTCTCGTGGGCGATGTTCACTCCCCCCGCCGGGCAGCCCCGCCACACTGACTCGCGCCGCTGCCCAATCGAATGTTTGACAGGACATTCGATAATCGGTCAGGTTCGCCCCGGCGCGGTCGGAGGGGGACTTCTCGATCGGCTGCCAGTGTGTTGGCACGTCATGGCTAACAGTTCGCATCGCGGCCTCCGTAGTCCAGCCAACGACGCACACCCGCTCACCGACAGGGCGCAAAGACCATCGTGGATAGTGACATCTGTCGTTTCCCGGGTCATGACGCCGATAGCGCCACATAGGCGGCCCTACGTTCCGGCAAAGGTCTGGGCCGCGGGCGATGGTCGCAATCGGTGCACTGGCCGGTGATTGCCGCTTCGCGGTGAACGACGCCGTGGTCTGTGTGCTAGCCGTGGTCTGGGTGCTACATAGACTGCCGCAGCGAACCCACTCGGCAGACCGCGCCACCGGCTCGGCTCAGCGCTGACGCACGACAATCATCGGGCACTCCACCGAATGCAGCAATGCGTCGCTGGTGGAACCGAGCAGCATGCCGGTGAACCCGCCACGGCCGTGGCTACCCACCACGAGCAGCTGGGCATGTTCCGATTGGTCGAGCAGAGACCGAACCGGCCTATCGCGCACCAGCACCCGCCGCACCGACACATCCGGGTAGCGTTCGCCGAAGCCGGCGAGATTTTCCGCGAGCAACACGTCCTCCCGCTCCCGTACGGCATCCCAGCCGGGTACAAGGTCGATTCCGCTGGCATCGCTCCACGCGTGCAGTGCGATCAGTCCCACCTTGCGTCGCGAAGCCTCCTCGAAAGCAAGTTCGATGGCGGGCACGCTGTTGGCGGTGCCGTCCACACCAACGAGTACCGGTTTGCCCGAAGAGAAGGCATCGGTCGCCGAAGTCGAGTGCACGACCGCGACCGGGCAATGTGCGTGCCGGGAGACCGCCGTGCTGACCGAGCCGAGTAGTCCGCGGAGGAACGCTCCGAGCCCGCGGCTCCCGACGACTAGTGTTCTGGCCCGTCGGGAGCAATCGATCAGGTGGGGAACGATCGGCTCGAAAATCAGTTCGGTGCTGATCGCCAGCGCCTCGCCGGACGCTACGGTCCGGCCTACCTGGGTGGCATCGGTCAGTACCCGCTCACCGTTCTTGCGCTCCCACGGCACATCGGCGTCGGTCAGCGCGGAACCAAGACCGATGCCGGACCGGATGGCGGCGGAGGTGACGATGTGCAGCCCACAGCGATGCACTGCTGCGTCCACTGCTGCCCACGCCACCGCGTGGTATGAGGTGGCCGACCCGTCGACAGCGGCAACGATCAGATGATCGGGCTGCCGGTCATGTGCGATCGCAGTCCCCGTCATCGTCACGAACCTGCCGTATCCAGTGGGTATAGGAACTCGTCGAGCGGTCGGCGCGGAGTGGCCGGCACCGGGTCGGCACTCGTCACCGCCCAACCGATCCGGACGATGATCTGCGGATATCCGGTGTTGTCCAGAACACGCGTGCGAATCCGGCTCCTGGTGTCGGTCAACTCCATCGGCTCGGTGAGCGGACAGGTCGCCAGACCGAGTGTCGTGGCGGTCAGCAGCACCGCGCTCGCGGCCTCGCCTGCCCGCAGTTGAGACAACCGATCATCGCTGCTGGTGCTCAGCAGCATCATCCGGTCCGCGGCGTCGATGTCGCGGACAACCGCCTGAGGCAGGCCCGGATCCGAGAACGGCCGCACGGTCGGATCGTCGGCAGGCAGTACCGCGTTGCGTGCGGGAACTCCCTGCGGAGCCGCGTGCCTGCCACTCCATTGCGCGAGTTCGACGCCGTAGGACAAATCGCGGGCATGTTCCCGCGCCGCCTGTTCGAATGCCCGCAGCAATTGTGTCCGAGCCGGTTCGGAATCCACATCGCGCACGAGTACTCCATGCGCGGCGCCGGCGGCGATGATGGCCTCGACATGTGCGTCCGGCACCTCCCAGGAGGTGTAGCGGCGCCGATCGGTGCGGCGCGCATTGATAGCGCGCGCCATTTGCTCGTCCTCCGGGGTGAATGTGGTGCGATGGAATTCGACGGCGGCGAGATGCTCGGGTACGGCCGGATCCGGCAACCGATGGATCAACACGTCCCATCCGAATGCGCGAGCTGCGACCTGTAGATGATGCAGTGCCGCACCACAACTCAGCATTAGATCGCGACTATCCGGGTCCGTGTGCTGCAGCTGTCGGCTCTGGTCGGCATACAGGTGCACCGACTCGTCACCGAGCCGCCATCGCCACGGCTGGGTGTTGTGTACCGAGGGCGCCCGCGCAGCCAAGGCAAGCGCGGATCGTAGAGTTTCGGGATCGGGGTGTGTTTTCGGCATGGAGTACCCCTATCGGGATTCGTTCGGAAGGCCAAGAACCTGACCGGCGGTGGCGCCGCCGTCGAGCACGAATTCCGAACCGGTCGAGTAGGTGGCCTCGGTGACCAAGAATCGCACCATCGCCGCGACCTCCTCGGGCTCACCGAAGCGGGCCAGTGGCTGGGCCGCCGCAAGGGGTTCGCCGGTGCCCTCGCTCGTCGGCGTATGGATGGGGCCGGGATGTATCGAACACACACGCACATTCGCCTGCCCGAGCTCCAAGGCAGCCGCCTTTGTCAGACCCCGCAAACCCCATTTGCTAGCCACATAGCCGCCGATACCCGCGTACCCGATGAGCCCGGCGGTGGATGAGATGTTGACGATCACCCCACCGCCCGCGGCGCGCATCCGCGGCGCCGCCAGATGCATGCCGAGCCATGCGCCGTAGAGATTGACACCGATGACATGCCGAAACATCGTCGGAGATTCGGATTCGACGCCACCGTATTCGATGATGCCGGCGTTATTGACCAACACTCCCAATGGACCGAACTCCGTCTCGGCGTCATCCAGGACCGCACGCCAGCTGGCCTCGTCGGTCACATCCAGTCGGCGGAAGATCACGCTCGGTCCCAGCGTATCGGCCAGCGCGGTGCCCTCACCTTCGAGCAGATCGCCGATCACAACGGAGATGTGCTCCTTCGCCAACATAGCCACCACGGCCGCGCCGATACCGTGCGCACCTCCGGTAACAACCGCGCTTCTGCCTCCGAATTCGGCCACGACAATCACCTCTCAGCCGTCTATCGCCGCACGCTTCGTGACTTCAGCATTGCGCGACGCAGGGGCGCAGATGACGGCCGAAAGTCACCGAATCCCGGGCCGTCCGGCCACGATAGGCCCACACAGGCCACCACCGCTCGATGTGGCGCCGCCGATTGACCCGCTGACGGTCGTGCCACTGTCTCGGACAGGATACGAACCGATGTCACAACCGTGTGTCTGATCTCGAGCCGCGGTCGACGACCGGCGTGGGTGCCAGCTGCTTCACCAACCAGTCGCGGGCAAGTTCGGCGACCTTCTCCAACGCGCCCGGCTCGGCGAACAGATGGGTGGCACCAGGTACCACCGCCAGCACGGTTTCGCAGGACATCCCCTGCGCCGCACTACGATTCAGCTCGAGCACGACATGGTCGTGGCCGCCGACGATCAGCAGCGTCGGTGCCCGCACCGCGGCCAGTTCGGCACCGGCCAGATCCGGCCGACCGCCACGAGACACCACTGCGGCGACATCCGCCTCCGGGTCAGCAGCCGCCCGAAGCGCCGCGGCAGCCCCCGTGCTCGCCCCGAAGTACCCGATCCGTAGGCCGGTGACATGTTCTTGGTGGGTCAACCAGCAGGTCACATCGACAAGCCGCCGCGACAGCAGCTCGATATCGAACACCCGCGCCCGATGGATCTCCTCATCCGGCGTGAGCAGATCGAAAAGCAATGTGGCCAGCCCGGCTAGATTCAGCACCCCTGCGACATAGCGGTTACGCGGGCTGTGGCGGCTGCTACCACTGCCGTGAGCGAATATCACCATTCCGATCGGATTCTCCGGAACGGTGAGATGCCCCGCCAGTTCCACCTTGTCTGCGAACACTCGCACCTCTTCGTCGCGCAGCGGTGGATCACCCGCGGGAGCCGGCTGCGGTTCGGGGAGATCTCCCGCGACCCGACTCAGCAGATCGGCGACCGCCGCGTCGGAGACCTGGCCGAATCGGCGATACCAGCAGCCGACGGCGCCGAACCACACAGGCACCTCCAGACAGATCACCTCGTCGGCGTCGTCCGCCAGTACCTCCAGCGTGTCGCGGGGTGCCACCGGAACGGCCAGCACGACGCGCTGCGCGCCCTGCGCCCGCGCCACCTGGCAGGCGGCGCGGGCGGTCGCCCCGGTAGCGATGCCATCGTCGACGACGACCACAGTGCGGCCCAATAGCGGGACACGCGGGTGCGTGCGCCGTAACCGGCCCGCACGCCGCGAGAGTTCCTCGCGCTCATGGTGTTCCACCGCCGCCATCTCCTCGCGGGCAAGCCGTACGTCTGCGACAACGACATCGTTGATCACCTGGACGTCGCCCTCGCCGATCGCGCCGAACGCGAGCTCCGGCTGGTGTGGGACGCCGAGCTTGCGCACCACGATCACATCCAGCGGCGCCCCCAGTGCACGCGCGACTTCGTAGGCGACCGGTACACCGCCGCGCGGCAGGCCGACCACGACAACGTTTTCGTCCCGGAGATACTTCAACCGCGCCGCCAGCCGGCGGCCGGCGTCACGGCGGTCATCGAACAGCATCGCAAACCTCCTCAGGGATCTTTCCAGTCTGGGCTGCGATACGGCATCGCGGCAGGACCGATCGTCGCCGAGTCGAGAGGAATTGGTCCCGGGCAGGCGTGCGAGAGACCGGTGGCGATAAACGCCCGGCAGAGTCGACACCACGGCCTGCCACCGTATGCGCCGGCAGGCCGTGGTGTCGACGGCGATACCTTCGTCGACGGTGAACGTGTCGCGGCACGCCAGTGGGCGCTGTGCAACCGCACTGAACTCCTCGTCGAAGCGATCCGGCGCGATGGCTCGCCCGCAGTATTCGGTCTTCAAATCCCGGTAAGGCTTGTCGGGCTTCTTCCTCTCGGCGACGAAGTGCCCAGCGGGTGGTGTCGTTCGGCTCTGTGAGAGCGGTGTGTGGGTGCGCATTCTGAAGGTGGGTAGTCGTCTCGCGCGGGTGTCCGCGTCGAGCGAGCCTTGGTGGTCGCTATGTAGGCATTCGGCGGCGGCACCGTCAACCACCTTCGTTTCGGATGCCGACGCGAGTTCGCGTCGGTGAGGAGAAGTCATGAACGCACTCGTGATTGCTTTCGCAGTGTTCATCGCGGCATTGATCGTGGCGTGGCTGTCGATTCGGGTGGTGACTCAGTACGAGAAAGGAGTGTTGTTCCGTCTCGGACGCGTGATCGCGGTCAGGGAACCTGGTCTGAGGGTCATCATTCCGGTGATCGATCGATTGCGGAAGGTGTCGATGCGTATCATCACGATGCCAATTCAATCCCAAGGCATCATCACCCGTGACAACGTCAGCGTAGATATTTCCGCTGTTGCCTACTTCCGTGTTGTCGATGCCGAGAAATCGGTCGTCGCCATCGAGAATGTCTATGCCGCCATCGATCAGATCGCCCAAACCACGCTCCGCAAGGTCGTCGGGCAGCACACCCTCGACCAAGCATTGGCCGACACCGACGCCATCAACGCCGACATTCGGCAGATTCTCGATACCACTACTCTGGAGTGGGGTGTCGAAGTAACCCTGGTCGAATTAAAGGACATCCAACTGCCCGAGACCATGAAACGGGCCATGGCCCGTCAAGCCGAAGCGGAACGGGAGAAGCGAGCCAAAATCATTGCTGCCGAGGGCGAATCCCTGGCGGCCGCAGCACTCGGTGACGCCTCCGACACCATGATGGCCCATCCGCTGGCTCTGCAATTGCGCAACCTGCAGACTCTGCTCGAACTGGGCGTCGACAAGAACACCACCGTGGTGTTCCCGGCGCCATTGATGAGTGCGATCGGTGATATCGGCGCGTTCTTCGCCCGCGAAAGCACCACCTCCGCGACCTTGACCCCCACGGCCAAGACGCCGCCGACGACCCCGCCGGTCTCGACACCGACCCACAACGGGACGGCGAGCACCGCAGTCGAGGTGCACACGCCGGATTGACCTGCCGCGGATCCTTCGGGTCTTGTGGACGAGGCAGTGTGGAAGATCCCGCCCCGGATATCGGGCGATGTCGATATTTTCCTTCTGAAAATATTCGCGATACACGTCGGCGTAGGAGTCGTGCGGCGGAACGACCGGATCGGACGGTGTCAAAAGTCCCGAAATCGACAGGCCGGTGACCCAGGCGTTCCGGACGTTGCGCCCTTCCGGCTGGATAGAGGCATCGGCGATTATCGAGTGGTGGTAGGTATGAACGCGGAACGGCCACCACAGCTCCGCTTTCCTGGTCTGTGGTGGCAGTCGACTCTGGTCGAGGGCCGCACCGCCCGATTCGCGGTCGGCGGGTCCGGTGCTGGGGTGCTGTTCCTGCACGGGTGGGGACTCGGCGGGTCAGCGTATGCCCGCCCGCTCGAGCAGCTCATCCGGATGGGAGTGCGCGTGTACATCCCGGCGCTTCCCGGGTTCGGCGGCACCGCCAGTCTGCCGGTCGAGCAGCGAACCCTTGCCGGATACGCGCGGTGGGTCGGCCGGTTCGCCGACGCGATCGACCTGGCCCGACCGGTGACCGTGGTCGGGCACTCCTTCGGCGGCGGCGTCGCGATCAAAGCCGCCCACGACCTGCCCGACCTCGCCGAGCGGCTCGTTCTCGTGAACTCCATCGGCGGCTCGGCGTGGACCGACGGCCGTGGAGTGCTACGCGCGCTGCGCGAACGTCCGTTGTGGGACTGGGGCCTGCACCTACAGGCCGACCTGCTCCTCGGTCGACAACTGACCCGGGTCCTGCCGGTGATCTTGCGCGATGCGGTGCCGAACATGCTGCGGAACCCGACCGCGATACGGGAAGTCGCCCACATCGCCCGAACTGCCGACCTGGCCCCCGAACTCGCTACCCTCGCCGAACGCCGGCTGCCCATCTTCGTGGTGTGGAGCAAGCGGGACACGGTCATCCCCGAAGCAACCTCGATGTCGTTGCAGACCGCCCTCGGTGACCCTCACACCATCACCGTGCCCGGCGGGCACACCTGGCTCATGGACGACCCCCACGCCTTCGGCGAACTCATCACCAACGTGATCGGCGAACCAGTTACCGGCCCCGACGCCACCACCGCCCGACCCGCAGCGCAACGATCAAGGACATCACGCCGTCCAGGCCCTGGTCCGGCGCCAGCGTCGGCTGACGACACCAGCAGCAGCAGACACCGCAGAACTTCACGGGGCGAGGTCTTCGGACCCTAGGACGACGGTGCAGACCTACCCGGTGCCCATCCCGAGGACCCTCGTCCCCGAGGGAATGACCGTCGGCCCTACTGCCGCGGCGCGGTGAGCGAGTGCAATCGAAGTGTCATCGTTTGTTCCCGTCTCGTTGGAGTTGACATGAGCACCCTTTCTCCCCACCGCCAACGCCAGTCCTGGTTGTCGAATCTGCCTGCCATGCCCGATTGGCCGGATCTGATGGCCAGACTCGAGTCGATGCCCCCGTGGACGTCGCTCGAGGGCCACATGATCCGCGTGGAAGAAGACGTCGAGAGCGGCCGTTACACCCTGCGCGCCGAACTACCCGGTGTGGACCCGACAAAGGACGTCGACGTCAGTGTCCGCGACGGACAACTCACGATCAAGGCCGAACGCAGCGAAGAAAAGAAAGAAGGCACCCGATCGGAATTCCGATACGGCAGCTTCTACCGCTCGATCCCGTTGCCCGCCGGAGCGAAGGAAGACGACATCGACGCCACCTACACCGACGGAATCCTCACCGTGTCGATGCCGATCACCGAACCGCAGACGGCCGAAAAGCACATCGAGGTACACCAAGTCACCGCACACCAATCGAAAGCCAAGGTCACCGGCAAGAAGTCCTGACGAGCCGTCGAGGAGATGAGCACATGTCGACACCCACGCACACCCCGATCCACACCCACCCCGATATCGTCGCGTTGCGTGAGCGCTACGACCAAGCAGCTGAACAACCCGTCGCGCAGGTCGCCGACGGGCTGATGCTGCTGTCCGGCTTGTATGCCGCGGCGTCGGCCTGGATCATCGGCTTTTCCGGCCAGACGTCGTTGACAATGACCAACCTGGTCTGCGGTATCGCGGTCGCATTGCTGGCATTGGCATTCGGGTCCGCATACGGCCGCACTCACGGTATGGCATTCGTCGCCCCGCTGCTCGGGGTCTGGATGATCGTTTCCCCGTGGATCGTCTCCGGTGTCGATACCACCACCGCGATGATCTGGTCCAACGTCGTCGTCGGTGCGGTGGTGTGCGTACTGGGCCTGGGCGCCGCTGCTGTGGGAATGCGGCGGCCCACCCGGCTGCAGCCACCACGATGACCGACCGCTCAGGGACAAGAGGTAGACCAGGCGCTGCTGGAGCCCAGCCCCCCGAATAGCATCCAGAACGTCCTCTTGTGGCTGGATACGCGCGGTCCTGAACACTTATCCGGCGTCCGCGGCGGGAGGCCATGCTCGATCTCGGCTATCGTGCGGTTGCATGGGGCGGACCGTGGCGCGCGACGGCCAACCCCGCGCAGTCCGGCGCACGATCAGCTCGTAGACGTCGACGATCGACGTGACCGATCGCGAAAGCGATGGCCTCGACGAAGGCCGAGGCCGGTATCGGCAGCTGCTGGGCACTAGCGGCGGCCTGGGCCTCGGCCGAGTCACCTTGGTCGGTCAGTTCGCTCTGTGTGCGACCGGGTCTGACCACTGTGAAGCGGACGTCGCGGCGCACCACGCGCAGGCCCGCGGAGCGCGCTGCCCCCGACGAACTGGGTGTCGCTGTAGATGCCGCAGTCGATTCCACCTGGTGCCCGGATACCGCGAAACACGTCGACAATGTGCCCGCCATACTGCTTCTTCGTCTGGGACAGCACCGTCGACTGAATTCCTGGTCGGCACGGAGTCGGCTGCCAACGGACGATCTGCAGGGGCTTTCGCCTCTAGCCGCGTCGGGAGCCGCGCAGTGAGATGAAGAAGGGAGGCTGGTCATGACGCAGAATCCGATGGTGACTCCGGCGAGCCTGAGCACATCCGTGTGTCTGGTCGATCGGTAGCACCACTCAGCTCGCTCGTCAGATTTGCCGATCCCTGGCACTTGGTTCCATCCTGGAGGTGAATCTCGTGTATGCCCGCGATATTTTCAGCCGACCGGTCGTTACGGCGCGGCCCGACACACCACTGCCCGAGGCTATTTCGCTACTGACCGAAGGCGGATTCGCTGCGCTACCGGTCGTCGATGAACAGGACCGTGTGATCGGCATGCTGTCGGAAGGTGATGCGCTGGCTGCCCGAATCGCGCACCGGACCGCGACCGTAGCGGCGGTGATGACGGTCCCGGCCGAGGTGATCCAGCCGGGTACGACCGTCTCTGCCATCGCCTCCCGGATGCTCACCGGAAACCTGCGGTCGATGCCGGTGGTCGAGGCGGGGGTGCTTGTCGGCATTGTCGCTCGTCGTGATCTACTGCGCGCCCTGGCCCGCAACACGATGGCAGTGGAAGCCGATATCCACGCCCTGCTCGACAACTACGTTGGTAGTAGACGGCAATGGTCGGTCGAGATCGCCGAGGGCCGGGCGATCATCCGGGGTCGCTTCGCCGACGAGGATGAGCAGCGCACCATCGCGGAGCTCGTGCGCACCGTCAACGGCGTCGATGACGTGGAGATCGTGGCCGACCCGCCTCTGTCGACGCGGCCGCCGACGATGCCGTTGACGGAATGGCTGCAGCACCGGGCAGACGACTCCATCGTGTAACCGAAACCGCCACTGTGGAGCGTCAGCCCTTCCCGTGGCGATCAACAGCCCCGGCCACGCTCTGATCTACTCTTACCGACGGCAGTCGCCCGATGTCGACCAAGCAGGGAGGAGACGGTCTGAGTCAGAACCGCACCGTGCCGCCTGCCTCGAGTCGGTAACGTTTGTTGCGGCATTCGATCTCAACGGCCTGCGCGTGATCGGGGTCGGAGGCCACTTCTACAGTGTCGGCGTCGATTCGGACCGTGAGCCGATGGCCGCGGTAGACGATCGGGAAACTCAGGGCTCCCAGGCTCTGTGGCCATCGTGGGTTGAAAATCAATCGCCCGCCGCGAATCTCCAGCCCGGTGAAGCAGCGCTGCAACAAGTCGACGCTGCCTGCCATGGCGGCCAAGTGAATACCTTCGGCGGTCGTGCCTCCTTGGATGTCTGCGATATCGGACTCCAGCACGGTTGCGAAGAAATCCATGGCGCGGTCGCGGTTGGCGCGTGCCAACACCCATGAGTGCACCACGGCGCTGAGTGTGGATCCGTGTGAGGTGCGAGCCCGGTAATAGTCGACGGTGCGGGGGATCATCTCGCCTGGCAGTTCATATCCCATTCCGCCCAGCAACTCTCGCAGTTCGTCCGCTGATAGGAGGTAGAACAGCATCACCACGTCGGCTTGCTTGGCGACGCGGTAGCGGTTCACGTCGTCCCCCTCGGCGTCGAGGATGCGGTCCAGACGTCCGATATCGCCGTAACGACGGCGATAGCCGTCCCAATCGAACTCGGCCAGTGCGTCGTATCCCGCGAATTGGCTGATCACCCCGTCGTGAAACGGTATGAACATCCGGTCGGCGATCTCCGCCCAGTGCGCTGGCTCCGACGGCGGGATCTGTAGCGACTCCAGCAGTTCGGCTCGAACACGCGGCGCGAGTTGTCGCAGCGCATCGTGGGCCCGACGAATCACCCATGCCGACATGACATTGGTGTAAGCGTTGTCATCGACCCCGTCGTCGGGCGCATGCGGATATCCGGAGTGGAACTCGTCGGGGCCGATCACGCCGCGAATGTGGTAGCGGTCGTCGCCGCGATCGTAAGTGGCGCTGCTTGCCCAGAATCGTGCGATCTCCACCAAGAGTTCGGCGCCGGATTCAGCGAGGAAACCGGTATCACCGGTCACCTGGTAGTACTGCCAGACATTGAAGGCGACCGCCACACCGGCGTGGTGGGCGCGGTTGCTCGAGTCCGGATTCCAGCGTCCGGACCGCGGATTCAGGTGCAATTGCTGGCTTTCCTCGCGGCCATCGCTGCCGGACTGCCACGGAAACAACGCACCGAGGCGCCCGAGTGCGCGGGCGCTACGCCGGGCCTCTGGCAGCCGACGATAGCGGTAGCGCAGCAGCGATCGGGTCAGGGTCGGAAAGTGAATGTTGAGCACGGGCAGCACGAACAGCTCATCCCAGAACACGTGGCCGCGATAGGCTTCGCCGTGCAAGCCGCGTGCTGGAACGCCGACGTCGAGGTCGATGGTGTGCGGAGACAGGGTCTGCACCAGGTGCAACAGATGCAGCCGGACGGTGCGCACGGCATCGGCGCTGCCGTCGAGGTCGATACGCATGCGTGCCCAGAGGTGCTCCCACACAGCGGTGTGGCTGGCCAGCAACTCAGTCCAGCCGCCGAGGTCGTCGAGGGTCCGCAGCGCCTGTTCACCAGGCGCCGACACCGCATGATCGCGGCTGGTGTAGATCGTGACGACCTTCTCCAGGGTGACTGTCTGCCCCACATCCATCTCGATACCGACATCGTGCCCGACCAGTCCCGCGCTCTCGACGTCATGCGTTGTAGTGGAGACGATTTCGCCACCCCTGCGCAGTGTGCTTCGAACTGCGGTGGCGATCTCGACGTGGGACTGGTTGGTCTCGACAACGGCCAGGACTGTGCGTGGAGATGGCCGGGTGAGAACGATCGGCGAGAGGTGGTCGCTGGACAGGTCTCGATAGCGGTCCACAAGCGTGTTGCCCACGGCAGCGTCGACACCGGAACGGAACGTCAGCCTGCCACGCCAGTTCTCGGCGGTCAGGGTCGTCTCCAGTGCGCAGATGTGAGGTGCGTGCATGGCCGCGAAGCGCCGTTGCACGACCGTGGTGATGCGGCCGACATCGTCACGACATCGGAATTCGCGGGTGAGAAGAGCGCACCGTAGGTCGAGTTGCTGACGGTAGCACTGCAGCTCGGTCGCGTCGATGTCGAACCAGGCACCGTCGTCGATGCGCCATGTCACCGGCAACCAGTTCGGCAGATTGACCATGCTCTCGTTGTCGACGGCACGTCCGGCGAACTCGTCACGCAGTCGGTTGTAGGTGCCCGCGACATACGTCCCTGGGTAATGCGCTGTGCCCGCTCGGCATTCGGGCGCGGCACCGCGAGTACCGATGTAGCCGTTTCCAACGGTGCACAGTGCTTCACGCAACTTTTCCGATCGGGGATCGTAGCCGTCGAAATTCAGCGTCCAGGATTCGGCGGTCGTGGAGGTGATTTCGCCGGACAGGAACTCGGCGAGCCGGCGCAGTAGATCTCGTACCCCCGCAGGACTGTCGACCGCATAGTGCGCGCCGGTAGGGCGATCACGGCTTTCCGCGTCGCGCACCACAATCGGGATGCCGTCGCTGGCGATCACGTCGAACGCGTCTTCGTCGGTGAGGTCATCGCCGACATAGATCGGCAGTGCCGGAACGCCGAGGCGGTCGAGTATCCAGTCCACGGCCGTGCCTTTGTCCCAGTCTACGTCAGGACGCAGTTCGGTGACCTTGCGACCGTTGTAGACGCGCAGACCAGCGTCTCGACCGACTTCATAAGCGGCGGCGACCACCGTCGCGATCCGCTGTTCGGCGACGTTGCGGTGGTGCACGGCCACTGCGAATCGTTTGCGTTCTATCAGGACTCCGGGGACGTCGCGCAAACGGTGGTCCAGTTCCCCGACCGCATGGGCGATGGCGGGCTCAGCCGACAAACCGCAGTCGGGAACATGCCGGCTCCCGTCGGGCGCGAGAAGTTCGAAGCCGTGGCAACCTGCGTACCAGATTCCAGGAAGGTCTACGCGGCTCAGCAGATCGTCGAGATCCCGGCCGCTGATGATCGCGACGGGGCACTGGCGTATCAGTCGCGCGAGAATCGCCTGCAAGCCGTCGACCAGGGAGGCGGCGGCTGGGTCGGCGACGATGTCGGCGAGGGTCCCGTCGAAGTCCAGCAGTACGGCGCTTTTGCCGACGTCGAGCAGGTCGTCGATTCGCAGCCAGTGGGCGATGGCGTCGGGGAGCTCGGACATCCTCCGGAAACCGGTGAACAACGCGATCTGCGCTGCGTCGGTGACCACCGCATCCGCTCCGCCGGTCCGCAAGCGGTCGGTGCGCCCGACTCGGTCGACGCCGATGACGAGCCCGAAGCCGCCGCGCCGACCAGCGGTTACGCCGGCTTCCGCGTTCTCGACGACCACTGTTCGTTCAGGGTCACAGCCGAGTTGACGGGTAGCCTCCAGCACGATCGCGGGATCGGGTCTGCCTGGGAGAGCGAGGCTCTCGGTGACAAGGCCATCGACGCGGACCCGAAACAGGTCATCGATCCCGGCCGCGTCGAGCACTTGGGCGCTGTGGCGGCTGGCGGAAAAGACCGCGGTGCGGATGCCCGCCGCGCGTAGTCGGCGGACCAAAGCGACGGTCGAGGCGAAAGAGGGAACTCCGTCGCGGGAGATCCGCCGAAGAAAGAGCTGATCCTCGCGGTTACCCAGACCACACACGGTCGCCGCGTCCACCGGATCCGTCGGCATTCCCCAAGGCAGCGCGATCCCACGAGAGGCCAGAAAGTCGGCGATTCCGCCGTCGCGCGGCTTGTCATCGAAAAACCGCTCGTAATCGGACTGGGTGAACGGGGACAGGTCGATCCCCACAGTCGGAGCCCGGGTGGCCAGGAAGGTGTCGAACAGCTGCCCCCACACGGAAGCGTGGATGGCGGCGCTGTCGGTGACCACACCATCCATGTCGAAGACCACCGCATCGTAGCGGCGCGAATCGATCCGCGGGCCCGCCGTTTGCCTGGCTTGCACCCTCCTAGTCTGTCCCCGGTATTACGCCGCCGGATAGGGACTCTGGTCCTCACTGGCACGACGCCATCGAGTACAGCGCGCGATGCAGACCAGTGCTTCATGCGGGTCCACGGTCAGTCGTCCACCGGCGGGGCTCGAGAGTGAAAAACCATCAACTCGCCGACCGGAGGGTCGAAATCTGGATGTCGATAAGTGGTCAGGATTCCGCCGTTGACAGGCATTTTAGGAATATGAATGAAGGCATTGTGGCGAAAGCGAGTTTTTTTTGTACTGATAGATGAAATCGACTTGATCACTGCATATGGAAATATCTTCGGCTAAGTGTTCGCATGCAATGATAAAGGTGTAGGCTTATTCTTTTCGGTGTCGACGGCATCGAAATGCTACCGAGTAGGTGGTAATAGGTGACGTCGACTGGATGTCATGGCGATCGAACGCCCCGCACCAGGTGATTGTCAACGGCACACAGCAACCGAGGAGCAGCATGATGACGGCGGTCCAGAACTTCATCGACGGCAAGCTCGTCGACTCGGTCGGGGGTGCGACCATGACGCTCGTCGACCCCACCAGTGGCGATCAGTACGGCACCGCCCCGGTGTCCGACGAAGCGGATGTGGACAATGCGTACGCGGCGGCGGCCAGGGCGTTCTGCGACTGGAAACGCACGACACCGTCGCACCGACAGAAGGCGCTGCTCGATTTCGCCGACGAGTTGGAGAATTCCGCCGACGCGCTGGTCGCGGCAGAAGGCCGAAACACCGGTAAGCCGAACCACGTCACCCTGGCCGCGGAGATCCCACAGATGCTGGACCAGACCCGGTTCTTCGCGGGGGCGGCACGGGTTCTCGAGGGTAAGTCGGCCTGCGAATACCGTGCGGGCCATACATCGTGGATCCGCCGGGAGCCGGTCGGCGTCATCGGGCAGGTGACGCCGTGGAATTACCCGATGATGATGGCGATCTGGAAGTTTGTTCCCGCGATCGCGGCAGGCAACACCGTGGTGATCAAGCCGAGCGATACCACCCCGGTGACGACAGTGCTGCTGGCCGAACTGGCCGCCGAGCACCTGCCGCCCGGCGTGCTCAACGTTGTCACCGGTGACCGGGTGACCGGTGCGGCGATGGTGGCGCATCCGACCCCGAGGATGGTGTCGATCACCGGTTCGGTGGCCGCAGGCCGTGCGGTCGCGGAGTCGGCCGGCGCCCGACTGAAGCGCACACATCTGGAATTGGGTGGCAAGGCGCCGGTAATCGTGTTCCCCGACGCCGATATCGGTGCTGCCGCCGAAGGTATCGCGGCCTCGGGCTATTTCAATGCCGGGCAGGATTGCACGGCGGCCACTCGGGTGCTCGGTCACGCGTCGGTGGCCGATGACTTGACCGCGGCGCTGGCCGAGCAGGCCGGCAGTGCGACAACGACCTTCGGCAAGGCCGTCGATGACGAGAACGCCTGGGTGCCACCGGTCAACAACGTCGACCAACTACAGCGGGTACTCGCCTTCCTCGATGAAGTGCCCGATCACGCTTCGGTCGTGATCGGCGGGCATCGGCAGGGCAACTGCGGGTATTACGTCGAGCCGACGGTCATCGGCGGGCTGCGCCAGTACGACCGGCTCAGCCAGAACGAGATTTTCGGCCCGGTGATCACGGTGCAGTCGTTCATCGACGAAGACGAGGCGATCCGATGGGCCAATGCCGTCGAATACGGGCTGGCATCCTCGTTGTGGACCAAGGACGTGTCGAGGGCGCTCCGCGTGTCGGCCGCGCTCGATTTCGGCTGTGTGTGGATCAACACCCACACCGCGCTGATCGCCGAGATGCCGCACGGTGGGTTCAAGTCGTCCGGGTACGGCAAAGATCTGTCGATGTACGGGTTGGAGGAGTACACCCGCGTCAAGCACGTGATGGCGAAGATCGACTGACTGCCGCTCTGGTGGCGGAGGGTGCCGACGGATACGATCGATTCGCGATGTCAGGTGCTCCAAGGATCGCGAGCGCCATCGGGTCAGGCGATAATTCCATCGGTCGGTTCGAGAAAGATATCGCTGGCAAAGTCCGGAAAATCGCCGGTCCGACCTCGAGTCTTATACGCTCCACACGGTCGAAGAAACATACGAGTATCCCGTTGTCGAGACCGAAATATCAATGCGTCGTCGAAGCCGTTGATTCTAGCCCCAGGAGTTCATCGACATTCGAGGGAGCATCCGATGACCGACTCCAGTCCCATCGATCTCAAGGCAAAGCATCGCGCAATGTGGGCACTGGGCGACTACCCCACCGTTGCCACCGAGGTGATCCCCGGACTGGGCCGACGCCTTGTTGAGGCACGCCGCATCGGTCCCGGTCAGCGGGTGCTCGACATTGCGGCCGGATCCGGCAACGCGGCGATCCCGGCTGCCGAGGCCGGTGCCGATGTCGTGGCGAGCGACCTCACCCCGGAGCTGTTCGAGGCGGGCCGGCGTCTCGCCGCCGCACGGGGCGTCACGCTGCAGTGGCAGGTAGCCGACGCCGAAGCATTGCCCTTCGCCGACGCGGAGTTCGACGCGGTCATCTCCTGTGTGGGTGTCATGTTCGCACCGTTCCATCAGGCGGCCGCAGACGAACTGGTGCGAGTCACCAAGCGGGGCGGGACGATCGGGCTCATCAACTGGACGCCCACCGGGTTCATCGGTCAGATGTTCGCCGCGATGAAACCGTTCGCTCCGCCACCGCCACCCGGTGCGCAGCCGCCACCGCTGTGGGGCGACGAGGCTCATGTCCGGTCACTTCTCGGCGATCGTGTCACCGATCTGGAGCTGCGGCGCGAGAAAGCGGTCATCGATCGTTTTTCCGACGGCATCGAATTCCGCGACTTCTTCAAAGCCAACTACGGGCCGACGGTCGCCGTGTACAAGGCCATCGCCGCAGAGCCCGGCCGGGTCGCGGATTTGGATCGGGACCTCGCCGATCTCGCTGTCCGGCACGACCTCGGCAACGGGCGGATGGAGTGGGAGTACCTCTTGGTCACCGCGCGCCGACGTTGAGCGACCGCATCTCGACGCGGTCGACCGTAGCGTCCGCAACCAGGCTCGCCTTCGGCCCTACCTCGGCAGTGCGTGAGACTGTTACCTGGGGAACTGCCACCTGCCCTGAATAGAACGGGTAGTCCGCGCGCGGGCAATAGCGGTGCACGGTCTAACGGTTGTGTGCTCGTCGACCGTGCACCGGCCGCGTGCGAGATCGATCGACAAAGGTGCGCTCGTTCTCGGCGATTCCCGAGCCGGGCGCGTACCTGACCGGCACGGGGCCGTTCAGGATCCCACCCGCTGGTGCGTCACCTGTAACCGCACCGTCGCGGCTCGCCCCACGGTGGTAGTGTGGCCGGGTGCTCATCGAGGTCGACAGACTGTAGCCGCCTGTTCGAAGGCGGCGATTCAGGGTCGCGTGTTCATCGAATCCGATGAACAGAATTTGCGTGGACATGTTCGCGTGAAATCACTGTCCGCCTGATGCCCGTCGCTCGAGACTTCGAATTCATCGCGCGGTATTCACCTGCGGCCTTCATCCTTGGAAAACACCACGGTGATAGTTGCTGCCCGCCGCCGCGCATGTAGCCCGCATTCACGGGCTTCCCCGCAAGCTTCCGCCACGGGCACAAGGAGATTCACCCATGCCGACATCCACGTATTCGCCGATCGCGCTGCACGACCTGTCCTTCGAGTGGCCCGACGGCGCCGTTGCTCTCTCGCAGCTCAACGGCGTATTCGGGACCGGGCGAACGGGCCTGGTCGGTCGTAACGGCGCAGGCAAGTCGACGCTGCTGCGGTTGATCGCAGGAACCCTGACACCCACCTCGGGTCGCGTCGAGGTCGCGGGCGAGGTCGGTTACCTACCTCAGACATTGCCCCTCGGGCGCCACACCACTCTGGCGGAGTTGCTCGGCATCGCCGGCACGCTCACGGCACTTCGCGCGATCGAAGCCGGAGACACCGACGAACGGCATTTCGAGGCGGTCGGTGACGACTGGGATATCGAAGCCCGCGCTGATGAGGCTCTGGGCGAAATCGGTTTCACCGCAGCCGATCTCGACCGCCGCACCGGAGAAATCTCTGGCGGGCAGGCCGTGCTCGCCGCCATCACCGGGCTGCGGATCCGCCGCACCCCGATCACCCTGCTCGACGAGCCGACCAACAATCTGGACCGGGCCACCCGCGCACAGCTGACCGCGTTCGTCGATACTTGGCCAGGCGTCCTCGTCGTCGTCAGCCATGACATCGAACTGCTCGAACACATGGACAGCACCGCCGCACTGCACTCGGCGGCACTGGAAGTGTTCGGCGGCCCCTACAGCGCCTGGAAACAACAGTTCGACCAGCAGCAGGCCGCGGCCGTGCAAGCGGCCCGCACCGCCGAACAAGCGCTCGCGACCGAGCGACGGCAACGGATCGAGGCAGAAACCAAACTCGCGCGCCGTGCGCGCACGGCGAGAGCAACGCAGCAGCACGGCGGCATCCCGCGCATTGTGGCCGGCAACCGCGCCAGCAAGGCTCAGGCCTCCGCGGGTGCGATGCGAACCGGCCTCGACGCGAAAGTCCGCACCGCCCAACAGCTTCTCGCCGACGCCGAGTCCCGCGTACGCCGCGAGGAACACATCCACCTCGATCTGCCCGATCCCGATGTGCCACGCGGTCGGCGCATCGCGGAACTGCGGGACGGAGACCACGCACTCGTCATCCAGGGCCCGGAACGGGTCGCGCTCGTCGGGCCCAACGGCGCCGGAAAGTCGACACTCATCGAGAATCTACTCGGCACCGGGACGTGCACGCCGAGACACGTGCGGGGCACGCTGTTCACCGACCGCGTCGGATATCTGCCGCAACGCCTGGACGGGCTCGCCGAGGACGTCGGCGCGGTCGACAACGTCCGCGCGGTCGCCACCAGTTCCCCGCCCTCCACCATCCGCAATCAGCTGGCCCGGCTGCTGCTGCGCGGCGACAGCGTGGACCGGCCCGTGTCGACGCTCTCGGGCGGTGAACGCTTCCGTGTCTGCCTGGCGCGGCTGCTGCTCGCCGACCCGCCCGCCCAGTTGCTGATTCTCGACGAGCCCACCAATAACCTCGACATCGCCAGCGTCGAGCAACTCATCGAGGCACTCGTCGACTACCGGGGCGCGATCCTGGTCATCAGCCACGACCACGCGTTCCTGCGGCGAATCGGAATCGACACCATCGTCGAACTCGGTGCGGACGGCCACCTGCGGCAGTACGGCACCCTCGAGGATCTCGGCCACTGAGGAATCGGGCAGGGCGCCGCCGGGAAACTACGTCAAGGCCAGCGTCAGGTGACGGATGTGTTTCGGGTGCGCTCTGGCCGACAGTTGAGTAGCACAACCTCCACCATGCTTGCGCGAAAGGCGAAACCGTATGGTCGAAATCCGACGTGGCCGCACTTGGCGGCGCATTGCCCGGGCGGTCACCGCAATCGCGGCCGGTGTTGCCGCCGGCAGCCTCGCCGTCGCTTGCACCGCGAGCATCACTACGCACCCCGGCCGCCCGACCGAGGACGCGCCGAGGCCGACGATCGTTCTTGGTTCACGGCGCGTCCGCCGATAGATCGAGCTCGCGCGACGTACTCGAGACGGTGCGTAAAGATCGGTACCCCCTCGTCGCAGCCTCTGACGTCGTCGAACAAGCAGTCCGTACTACCCCCTGACCCGAATTCCCCACCATCACAGGAGAGAACAATCGTGGATCTGAAACTGGAAGTCGTCGTCCTGCCCGTCGCCAACGTCCTGCGCGCCAAGGCGTTCTACGCCGAACAGCTCGAATTCCGCCTCGACGCCGAGTTCGTGGGGGACGACGGATACCACGTCGTCCAGGTCACCCCTCCCGGCTCGGAATGCTCGATCATCTTCGGCACCGGCGTCACGGTCGCCGCCCCTGGGACGCTGGACGGCCTGCACCTGATCGTCACCGACATCGAGAAAGCCGTCGCCGAGCTGGCCGGACGCGGTGTCGAGGTCGATGGACCGTTCCATGACACCAGCGGCGTCTTCCATCACGCCGGAACCGCCGAACGCGTCGCGGGCCCGGACCCGAGGCGTGCCAGCTACGGCTCCTTCGCTGCTTTCCAGGATCCGGACGGCAACAGCTGGTACCTGCAGGAAGTCACCGAGCGGGCTCCCGGGCGCTGAACCACCACCGAAAGCACACCCCATGTCCGACAAGAACTCTCAGACCTACGACGTTGTGGTCATCGGGGCCGGACCGGTCGGCGAGAACGTCGCCGACCGCACCAGCGCCGCCGGACTGCGCACCATCATCGTCGAATCCGAGCTGATCGGCGGCGAATGCTCGTACTGGGCCTGCGAACCAAGCAAAGCTCTGCTGCGCCCGGTGCTGCTGCACGCCGAAGCCGCACGATTTCCCGGCGTGGACAGTGCGGTCACCGGACCGCTCGATGCCCACGCAGTCCTGAAACACCGCGACCGCATGTCCGCCGACTGGAACGACAGCGGGCAGGTCGAATGGCTCGAATCCGCAGGTATCGCGCTGATCCGCGGGTACGGCCGACTCGCCGGGACGCGTCAGGTGACGGTCGAGACCCCTGACGGCGAGACGGTACGACTGACCGCACGGCACGCGGTAGCTGTGTGCACCGGCACGTCGGCGGCCCTCCCGCCACTGCCTGGACTCGACAGCGTGCGCCCTTGGACCAGCCGCGAAGCCACCAGCGCCCAAAAAGTGCCACAGCGGCTCGCCATCCTCGGCGCCGGTGTCGTAGCCACCGAAATGGCGACTGCCTGGCAGGCGCTGGGGTCCCAGGTGACGCTCATCGCCCGCGAGCCCCGGTTGCTCACCCGAGTCGAGTCCTTCGCCGCGGAACTGGTCGAGAGGCAACTACGGAAAGTCGGCGTCGATCTGCGATTCGACACCACCATCACCTCGGCCGACCGCGCGGGCGGGCCGGACGACGGCATCCATCTCACGCTCGGCGACGGCAGCCGGATCGTCGCTGACGAACTGCTGCTCGCGACCGGACGCGCGCCCCGCACCGAGGACGTCGGGCTCGATACCGTCGGTTTGACACCCGGGGAGTGGCTCACCACCGATGACACCTTCACCGTCACCGCGGTCGAAGGCGACTGGTTGTACGCCGTGGGCGACGTCAACCGCCGGGCCCTGCTCACTCATCAGGGCAAATACCAGGCACGGATCGCCGGCGCCGTTATCGCCGACCGAGCACGCGGGCTGGACCTCGACACCGGGCCGTGGGGACGGCACGCGGGTACCGCCGACCTCGTCGCGGTACCGCAGGTCATCTTCACCGACCCGGAAATCGCTGCCGTCGGCCTCACCACCGACGACGCCGCCCGCACCGGGCGGGCCGTCGACGTCGTCGACTACGACATCGGATCGGTCGCCGGGGCGATCCAGCACGACCCGTCGTATCAGGGCCGGGCACGCCTGCTCATCGACCCCGAGCGGCGCGTCGTCGTCGGGGCCACCTTCGCCGGGGCCGGAGTCGCCGAACTCCTGCATTCGGCCACCATCGCCATCACCGGCGAGATTCCCCTCGAACGGCTCTGGCACGCCGTGCCCTCCTTCCCCACCATCAGCGAAATCTGGCTTCGGCTGCTGGAAACCTATCGCGACGACCAGTACCCGCGCATAAACGCCGCGACTACAACCTACTGAAGCTCGACCGGCGCGTGCACGGCATCCACGTGCGCGCGCCGCAGGTCGGATTCGGGTTCGATGCCCGAGCGCAGCAGTAGTTGCGCAGAATCTATGGTCCCGGCGATCAGTGCGACTACGACCTCATATGTCGTTGTAGCACAATGTAATTCGCAGTCGGGTGGTGCTGCACGCCGGTGCGGCGGTGGCCCTCGAGGACGACTCGGCGAACCACATGCGTGACGAGCTTGTTTGGTTGGGCCGGCTCACGGCGGGCGCGAGGTAGGGGTCGGCCGCACTCTGCCGGAGACCATCGACGAGATCGAGGTTCACCGAAACGAATCTCTCTTCCGACCGTGCCCGCGGGGTCGTCTCGGAACGGGACTGATCGGGCTCTATGCCGGGCGGAGGGCGGCGACCAGACTCGGCAGGTCCTGGTGAGCGGGAAGCCCATGTCCAGGGACGAGGATCCGCGCCTGTTCGATGGCGAGCGAACGCGCACTGGCGAGGGTGCCGGATTCGTTGTGGTTGAACACTCTCGGCAGCAATTGTGGCCCGGTCTCGCGCAGCAGCGGGTGCCCGGTGACCAACGCATCGCCAGAGAACAGCACCCCTTCCGACGGCATGAAGTACGCGGTGTGACCGTCGGTGTGGCCCGGTGTCGGTAACGCCACGAAACCACCGGGCAGTGACGCGAGTGCCGACTCTTCTCCCACTGTGGCCGAGGGGATGCTGGTGCTGATATGTCCGACGACCGCGTGCAGCGTTTGTGTCACCCACCGGGCGCCGCGGTAGGTCGTCAATTGCTGAATCATCTGCATCGGGGTGATCTGCTGCAGATACTCGCGTCTGGCGTGACGAACCTCTTCCGCACCGGTATAGACAGGCATACCGACCTGCTCGACGAGGGTGGGGATCGCGCCGACGTGGTCGAGGTGCGCATGGGTCAGCAACACCGCGGCGATATCGGAGACCGCGTGACCGATTCGACGCACGGACGCCAGCACCGCCTCGGTGTCCCTCGGATAGCCGGCGTCGATCACCGTGACGCCGGAGCCGTCGCTGACCAGCGCCCAGTTGACATTCGTGCCGGCCACCACATACACCGAATCGGAAACCTGATTGATGTTCACATGCGTGTCCTTCCTCGATGACGAGTAGTTCCGCCGACTTCGGCGGCCCGGTTGCCGACAGCCCGGTCATCCAGCCACCGCGGGTGATATCGGGCGGCCCACGCGCGCTCGACGTAGCCCGTGCGCATGCCACGCCGCGCTTCCGGGTCCTGGTATGCCTTACCGATATGCCCGGCCAGGACAATCGAGATCGCCCACGCCAGGGCGTCGTGGACGAAGATCGCGCTGGTGCGGGAAAGGAACGGGAGCAAGCCCGTGATCCACATCAGCACGCCGGTGCACATCATCACCAGCACCGCACCGACGAACCAGCTCGCATACAGCTTCTGTCCCGCATTGAACTTCCCGGCCGGGCGCGAGCGTGTGCCGATGGCGCGCAGCCATTGCCAATCGTAGGCCGCAAAGCGGTTCAGCATCCGCAAGTCGGCGCGGAGGGCAGGTGAGAGCAGCCCGAGTAAGAGCGGTGCGGGCAGCAGAATTCCCGACCACACGTGCACGGCGACCATCAGGTGACGGCGGCCGACCAGTTGGGCCAGCGGCGCCAGGTAGAGGCAGGCGGCGGTCGTCAGACACAGCAGCATCAGTATCCCGGTCACCCGGTGCGTCATGCGTTCGGCGCGCGTGAACCGAGGCATCCCGCCATGGCGGTCACGTCGGTCCATCGGTCCGGTCCGCATCATCGAGCCAGCCGTCGACCGCATAACCGCGCTTTTCCCAGTAGCCGGGAATGACCCTGTCGGTGACCGATACGCCGGACAGCCACTTGGCCGACTTGTAGAAATACATGGGGGCCACATACAACCGAACGGGCCCACCGTGCTCATGGGTGATCGGCTCGTCCTGCATGCGCAGAGCCACGAGCACATCCGAACGCCGTGCCTGGCCGAGCGTGAGGCTCTCACTGTAGGCGCCATCGAAACATGTGAAGCGCAGAGCCTTCGCGCCGTTCACGACACCGGCCTCCGCGAGCAGGTCGGTCAATCTCACACCTTCGAACGGTGTCTTGTTCACCCGCCACCCGTCGGTGCACAGCACGTCGTGAACGATCCTCGTCTGCGGTATGGCGCGCAGATCGGCAAGCGTGTACGTCTTCGGGTGATCGACGAGTCCGTCGATGGTGAGTTCGTAGTCGGTCTCGTTCTTACGCGGGACCGATCCGACAATGCTGTAGTACCGGAATCCGGTCGGGCTGGGTAGCAGACCGGTGAGCCCGGTCGGGTCGTTCTGGGATGCCTTGGCGAGCGCTCCTTCCCAGCCGCGTTGCAGATAGGGCGCCGCGGCGAAGCCTGCTGCCCCGATGCCGAGCATTCCTAGCACGGTGCGCCGTCCGATCGGGGTGCCCTCCGGTCTTTTCTCCCTGTTCATCACGTCACACGCATCCGATGCGGTGGTCGTCAGAAATGGTCGACATCGATGATCGCCTGGGTGAATGGGTGCGGGGCTTCCTGCGGGACATTGTGTCCGATGCCGTTGAGGATCCGGTGTTCGTATTTGCCGGTGAACATGCCGCGGTAGGCGTTTCCGTCCTGGGCCGCGCCGTCGAAATCGCTGCTGATGGTGATGGCGGGCACGGAGATTGCCGGTCCAGTGGCGAGTTGCTGTTCGTAGGCGTCGTAGTGCGGCTCGCCGGGCGCCAGGCTCAGCCGCCAGCGGTAATTGGAGATGACGATGTCGACGTGGTCGGGATTGTCGAAGGCGGCGGCGCTGCGGTCGTAGGTGGCGTCGTCGAAGTTCCACTGTGGGGAGGCACGCCGCCAGATCAGTTTGTTGAAGTCGTGGCGGTTGCGCGTGTAGCCGAGACGGCCGCGTTCGGTGGCGAAGTAGTACTGATACCACCAGCCGAGTTCGGCCTCCGGCGGCAGCGGTTGCTGTTGCGCCGCTCGCTGGGTGACCAGGTATCCGCTCACCGAGACAATCGCTGTGCAGCGTTGCGGCCACAGTGCGGCGATGATGTCGACCGTCCGCGCGCCCCAGTCGTATCCGCCGAGGATGGCCTCGTCGATGTGCAGGGCGTCCATGAAGTCGACGATGTCGCGCGCGAACGCCGATTGCTGGCCGTTGCGGACGGTCTGAGCAGACAGAAAGGTGGTCGGGCCGTAGCCGCGCAGGAACGGAACGATCACTCGGTAGCCGGCGGCGGCCAGCAGTGGTCCGACGTCGGCGTAGCTATAGGCGTCATAGGGCCAGCCGTGTAGCAGGAGGACGGGTTGGCCTGTGCTGGGACCGAATTCGGCGTATCCGACGTCGAGTACACCGGCGTCGATGTGTTTGATCGGGCCGAGTGTGGTGTTGGCACCCGACCCTGCCCGCAGATCCGAACCCGGCGTCGTGGTCGCGGGTGCGGTGGTGGAGTCCGAGGAACACGCACCCAGCGACGCCACGGCCACCCCCGCGGCGCCCGCTGCGACTGCTCCCCCGAATAGTCGTCTGCTGATGTTCATGTGCGTCCTCCTGCGAAAATGTCGTCCAAGGGGCGATGGGCGGCGAGTCCGAGCACCTGGTTCGTGACGTCGCCGACCCTGCGCACCGACGCTAGGCGGCGCGCAGCGATCGCCGCGACCGTCGGATGACGTAATCACCGTCGGTCGGACGTACGTCACCCACTGGCGGGTCACCAGCAGCGACGACTGCCGATCTCAGGACGGACACGCCGTCTCGAACACCCGCGGGACCTCGGGTTCACGCCGGCGTGTCGTCCGCGGTCGGTAGTAGCGCCGCGAGATCGGTGCGCGAGCTGACGCCGAGTTTGGGGAAGATGCGGTGCAGGTGGGTGCTGACGGTCCGGTGCGACAGGTACAGCCGCTGTCCGATTTCGCGGTTGGTCAGGCCCTGAGCCGCCAGCTGCGCAATGCTCAACTCGTGCGGGGTGAGCCGCTCGCTCGCGTCCGGGCTGGGGTTCGGGCTCGATTCGCCGGCGCTGCGCAGTTCCAGACGCGCCCGTTCGCTCCAAGCGGCGAAACCGAGTGCGTCGAAAGTCTCTCTGGCCGTACGCAAATGGGTCCGTGATTCGACGACCCGGCGCTGCCGTCGCAGCCATTCGCCATAGGCGAGGTGCAAGCGGGCGCGTTCGGCCGGCCACCCGGTCAGGTCTGCCTCCAGCGCGCTGAGGAACTGCGCGTCGGCCGCCTCCGTGGCGAGGACGGCCTGCGCGTAGCGCAATCCGATGTGCAGGGCGGGCGAGGGGGTGGACGCTGCCGCTGGTGCCAGTCCGCGCAGCAGATCCCGCATGGCGTCCGTCTGCCCGGCCCGGACCGCGGCCTCGGCGAGTTCGGCGAGAAAATATGCGCGCAGGGCAGGGGCATAGGACGGATCACGAGGGTCGTGGATCCGGCTCAGATCGGCGAAGGCGTCCTCGAAACGGCCCTCGCCGAAGGCCGTGAGCCCGCGCGTGAGCTGAACAGTGGCGAGCACGGGTCGTGCGCCGGAGGCGAGCCCGATCCGTTCGGCGTCCGCCGTCAGGCCCGCGGCCCGCGGGTAATCCCCGTGCAGCGCCGCGATCTCGGCCTGTACTGCCTTGGCCAGCCCGTGCATGAACGGCTGGCCGGTTTCGCGGGCGAAGGCCGCGGCCTCGGCCGCGACCGGCGCCGCCACGGCGAGATCCCCGAGCCGGGCCAGGTTCCAGGCCTGGACCGCGAGTGCGCGGGGAAGCAACCCGAGCTGTCCGGCGGCGCGTAGCCCGGGTGCGGCGGCGGCGGAGAAGTGGGCGGCGAGGTCGAAGGCGCCTACCTGCAGTGACGCGCTGCCCAGGAAGCGGGCGGCCTCGGGGTCGCGCCCGCTGGTCGACGCCAGTGCCCGGAGGTGGCCGAGGACGTGGTCACCGCGTTCGAACGGTGCCACATACGCGGCGACCGCGACCAGACGGGGGTCATCGTCGGGAATGGGCAGTGCGTCGGCGACGGCGAGCAGCGCGCGGCGGGTGTCGGCTCCGGGCTCGATCCAGAAGCACCGCATGGCCGCACCCCACAGTATCCGCATCGCCGCATCGGCATACCCGTCGGCGGCAACAGATGCCGCCAGCGCGGCCAATTCGCCTATGTGCGAGGGATCCTCGCGCACTCCGTCCTCGAATCCGCTGAGCAACCAGGCTGCGGTGGCATCGTGCCGGGGCGTCAACGGAAGCGTGCGCGCGGTCTCTATCAGTCGTTCGGCGGTGTCGCGACGGCCGGAATCGACGGCCAGTTCGGCCGCCCGTAGTAGGCGGTCCGCTCGGCGGCCCTGGCCTTCGCTGAGGGCGGCGGCTCGTTCCAGCGCCGCGATCGCGCCCGCATGGTGTCGTGCCCGTTCGGCGGCGCCTTCCAGCTCGAGGGCCACTTGCTCGTCGGGTCCGAGGGCGGCCGCCGCGTGGTGCCATACGCGCCGATCCGGGCGCTTGCCGAGGGCGTCGGCGAGCGCGAGGTGGGCGCGCCGGCGTTCGTCACCTGTCGCCGTTGCCGTGGTTGCCGACCGCATCAGCGGATGCCGGAAGGTCACGGTGCCAGGACCGAGTGTGATCAGCCGGGCCTCGACCGCGGGTGCGAGGATTTCGGGCTCGACCGTGCTGCCGAGGAGAATGCCTGTGGCGGTGAGTGTTTCGGCGATCGAGTCGCTGTCGTTGAGCGCGGCGACGAGTAGCGCGGACCGGATACGCGAAGGAAGCGCCGCGCCGCGGGCAGTGAAGGTGCGTTCGAGCCGTTCGGTGAGCGGCAGCGTGCCGGTGAGTTCGTCGAAGTCACCCACCGCTGCCGGTAGCTCGGTCAGCGCCAACGGATTGCCCTGGGCTTCGGCGAGCAGGCGATCACGGATCGGCGCGGGAAGCTGTGGTGCCGTGAGGTCCAGTAGTGCCGCGGCGTGGTCGTCGGACAACCGCTCGAGGCGCATGAGGCTCAGCCCCGTGTCGGCGAACGGTGCGGTGATGTCATCGCGGAGGGTGGTGATCAGGGTGATGGGCTCGGTGTCGATGCGGCGGGCAAGGAAGGCGAGGACTTCGATGCTGGCTTGATCGAGCCAGTGCACGTCTTCGGCGACTATCAGCAGCGGCCGGTCGTCCGCTGCGTCGGACAGCAGCGTCAATGCGGCGAGCCCGACCAGATAGGCGCTCGGATCATCGCTGGTGTCCGCAAGCCCCAATGCGGTCGACAGCGCATCGTACTGGCGTGCCGGCAAACCATCGAGCCCCTGCCGCAGCGGGTACAGCAGGCGCTGCAGCCCGGCGTATGCATAGTTTTGTTCGGCTTCGACACCGGCGGTCCGCAGTACCCGTAGCCCCGCGATGGCCGCGGCGGCGACCGCCTCGTCCACCAGCGCCGACTTCCCGATGCCAGGTTGCCCCTGGATCAGAATTCCGCTGCGGTCCCGGGGGCCGTCGACGAGTGCACCCAGATCCTTCAGCTCGGCATCTCGCCCGAACAACAGCATGGTGTGGACTCCTCCTTCGGGTCTCTTGCAGATACCAGGCCCCGATGTGACCCTACCCAAACCGGCGGGACCCGCAGTCGAGGCGACTGAGGTACCGACCTGGCTTCGGTAACGCCGGTGACATGCTGCTCGGGGTCATCGCTGCCCTGGCCACACGGCGACGATCGGTGGCATCGCCTACCGAATCCATCCATATCGCCACATTGCCAGTGCCGCATGAGGTGCGCCGGCAGTGATCAACGGCACGGAGCGTCGGCAATGTCCTATCCTGATCATCAGCGGCAGTTCCTCGGCGAGGAGTTGCGCGCGCGGCGGTGGGGCCCGCCGTACCCGAACCGCGGCTGACGACGCCGCCAACGGTCCCTGCTTGTGATGACACGCGCCCGCACCGGGTGCTGCACGAGTAGGAGCCGCCCATGCCGATACCAGCTTCCGATAGCGAACAGCCCGACATCGATCCAGATGTGTTCGATCCCGCGCAACGTCGCGGTCAACTCGCCGAGCAGGCTCCGATCGTGGCTGTGATCGCGATCGGCGGGGCGCTGGGTGCGTGCGCCCGATACGGGGCAGGGTTGCTGTGGCCCACCGCTGCCGGGACGTTCCCGGTAACCACGCTGAGCGTCAATATCACCGGCTGCGCGATCATGGGCGTGTTCATGGTCTTGGTCACCGAGGTCTGGACCGCGCGCCGGTTGCTGCGGCCTTTCGTCGGCACCGGGATCCTCGGCGGCTACACCACCTTCTCCACCTATGCCGCCGACATCACCCATCTCGTCGGCACCGGCCACGCCGTCACCGGCCTCACGCTGCTGGTTACCACACCGGTCACGGCGCTGGCCGCGACCTGGAGCGCCGCTTCGCTCACCCACCGCATCATTACCGGGAGGACAGGATGACCAGCCTCAACGGGGCCGCGTTGCGGCTGACCGTGTTCATCGGCGAAAGCGACACGTGGCACCACAAACCACTGTTCACCGAGATCGTGCACCGCGCCCACCGGGCCGGCCTGGCCGGTGCCAGCGTTTTCCGTGGCATCGAAGGTTACGGCGCCTCCTCCCACATCCACACCACGCGACTGCTGTCTCTCAGTGAGGATCTACCAGTTGCGATCGTGATCGTCGACGCCGCCGACCGCATCCGCGCCTTTCTCCCGCAACTGGACGAACTCGTCAGCGAGGGACTGGCGATCCTCGACGAGGTCGATGTCATCCGATACGTCGGCCGCCCGGCTGGAGCGACGAAGTGACCTGGCTCCTGGTCATCTCCGGTGCCGCGATCGGCGCACCACTGAGATATCTGACCGATCGATTCATCCAAGCCAGGCACGACACCTTGTATCCCTGGGGCACCTTCGCCGTCAACGTCAGCGGCAGCCTTGTGCTCGGTGCCCTTACCGGCGCCGCCACCGCTGGTGTCGCCGACTCCTCCCTCCAGTTGCTCATCGGCACCGGATTCTGTGGCGCGCTGACAACCTACTCGACGTTTTCCTACGAAACCCTGCGGCTGGCCCAAACCGGCGCCCGCTTCTATGCGATGGCCAACGTGATCGCCAGTGTCAGTATCGGACTGGGTGCGTCCTTCGCCGGTTCGGCACTCGCGCAAGCGATCTGGTCCTGACACGCGCCGGCTGGAAGGCCATCGCGCGGCGTTTTCCGATCCGCCTGCCAGCGGCGCTCAGCGCCCACAGACGTTTGGCGACACGATGGTGCTGGACCAATGCGCATCGCGGGCGGTCTATTGCATCGGTCGATACGGGTGAACTCCAACCGATCTTGTGACTCGTCCAGTGAATCAGAACCCTCGGTAGCCTCACCCCGTGTGAGGGACTGCACTGTGCTGCTATCTTGCCTGAATTCAACTGAGCTATGGAGGCGCGATGGCCCTCAGTCGCAAATCAGACGTGAATCCGCCAGCACGGGATGGGGTGCCGCCGGGGACTTCCGCGCACGCGGGGCAGAAAGATCCCGCGGGCGCCGAATCCGGGCAGCCGGTACGGACCCTCCACAAGGGCGGGTTCCGGCAACGGCACCTGACGATGATCGCTCTCGGCGGAATCATCGGCGCCAGTCTGTTCGTCGGCAGCGGATCGGTCATTCACACCGCCGGTCCGGCGGCGGTACTGTCCTATGCTCTCGGCGGGGTGCTCGTCATCTTCGTCATGCGCATGCTCGGTGAGATGGCCACCGCCAAGCCCACTCTCGGTTCGTTCATGGAGTATGCGCGAGAGGCGCTCGGCGAACGCGCCGGCTTCGTCGTCGGGTGGTTGTACTGGTATTTCTGGGTTGGTGTGGTTGCCTTCGAAGCCGTCGTCGGTGGCAAACTCCTCGGCGGATGGTTCCACGCACCGGATTGGGTGTTCGCGCTGGTGCTCATGTTCATCCTGACGGCCACCAACTTGCTGTCGGCGCGCTCGTTCGGAGAGACCGAGTTCTGGCTCGCCTCGATCAAGGTTGCCACCATCATCGTATTCCTTTCCGTCGGTGCGCTTGTCGTCCTGGGACTCTGGCCGGGCTCGCAGCTGTCGGTGGCCGATATCGGTCGATACGGCTTCGTCGTCAACGGTGGATTCTCGATCCTGCAGGGTGTCGTGGTGGTGATCTTCTCCTACTTCGGCGCCGAGATCGTCACGATGGCGGCCGCCGAATCGGAGCACCCGGCCAAAGCGGTGGCCAAGGCCACCAACACCGTGCTGTGGCGGATCCTCATCTTCTATGTCGGATCCGTGGCGCTGTTGCTGATGATCACTCCCTGGACCGAGATTCCCAGCAACTCCAGCCCGTTCGCGGCGGCTTTCGACAAGTTCGGCCTTCCCGCGGCCGAGCAGATCATGAATATCGTCGTACTCACCGCGGCACTGTCGGTTCTCAACTCCGGCCTCTACACCGCCTCCCGGATGTTGTTCGCCCTCGCCAACCGCGGATGGGCACCGAACTGGACCAAAGACTGCAACTCGCGCGGGGTTCCCTGGAAGGCGATCCTGCTCAGCACGATCGTGGGCTATGTGGCGGTCGCCATGAACTACGTCTCACCAGATCGGGTGTTCTCGTTCATCATGAACTCCGCCGGGGCGGTCGCCCTGTTCGTCTATGTCATCATCGCCCTTTCCCAGTTGAGCCTGCGCTCGCGCATGACCGACGACGAGAGAACCATGCTGGGCCTGAAGATGTGGCTGCACCCGTGGCTCGGCATCGTCACCGTCGTCGGCATCGTCGTCATCATCTTCTCGATGAGCCTGATCGAGGCCACCAGGCCGCAGCTGTGGCTGAGCCTGGTCAGCCTAGGGGTGCTCCTGGTGGCCTATTCGGTCGCGCAGTGGGTGCGCCGGCGCGCACGAACCTCACCGTTGCGCTCCTGACGGCTTCGAGGACCGTACCCCCGCTGCCGCTGGCAGAGTTGCTCGCGGTCGGGCCGGGTCTCGCGCCGATCACCGTCGCCACGGACCTGGTCATGTCCGAATCTGCTGCAGCCGGGGAGGCTTTCGCCGTCCCCGCCACGCAATCGCCTATATCACCGCAACATCTACAATTCGGCTGCTGCGCGACACGCCCTCGAGAGGCGGTGGGGGTTCAGCCGAGCAGGTGCGGCGGCGTTTGAGTCGGACGCACCTTGTACACGAAGTTTCGCCTCCGCTCGTGATACGGCTCACCCGCGGTGAAGAAATTGCGGCGCATTTGGGCCAGCTCCGCGCTGCGGTAAGCGGCCAATGGTTTGGCCGCCTCGTCGGCGGCTCGGCGTTGTTTCTTCGTCACCAGGCGGTTCGCCAGATTCGGACTGCCGGCCAGTTCTGCCGCCGCCCGCCGTATCGAGACCCAGAAGGTCTCGGCGCTGCCGGGCAGGACGCGATCCACCAGCCCGAGCGCCGCGGCGTCTCGGGCGCCGAGCGGAAGGGCCTCTCGCGTCAGCCGTTCGGCCTCGGTCGCGCCGACACGCTGCGGCAGGGTGTAGGTCCAATACTCCGAGCCGTGCAGGCCCATCAGTCGGTAGTGCGGGTTCAGCACGACCGACTCCCGGCACCAGACCTCATCAGCGGCTAGCGCGAACATCACGCCGCCGGCCGCCGCATTTCCCGCCAAGGCCGAGATCACGAACTTGTCCGTGGTGGTGAGCACGGCCTCTACCAGGTCGTTCATTGCGTTGATGTTGAGCCAGGACTCTTCGGCGGGATCCTCGGCCGCCTCGATCACGTTCAGATGGATGCCGTTTGAAAAGAAGTCTCGGGCGGGGCCGAGCACGAGTACATCGACCGGCCGGGTAGCCGCCTGCTGGAAGGCCGCCAGCAGGTTGCGGCATTGGCGAGTACTCATCGCGCCGCCCGGAAAGGAGAACTCGAGGTAGCCGACGGTGCCCTCTTCCCGGTAGCGCAACTCGGACCAGGTCTCTCGGATGGCAGCCGAGGAAGGCGTGACGGGTACCTCCGGGATCGATGCGGGCAGGTCGAGCCCGAGCGCATCCGTCGCGGGCTGCTTGAACGTCGGCGGGCCGCCCGATACCCGACGGGGACGTAGCTGTGGCACCCACACCGCGCCATCGACGGTTGCCCGGCAGATCGCGCCGTCGCGGACGGCGATCACGGTGCCGGGGACACCCCGCAGTTGATCTTCGCCATGGCCGCCGTGCAGGTAGTATTCCCGCCCGTACAGCTCGTCCAGGACGCCCGGTTGAGAATCGGCGGCGCGCAACTTGCGCAGCACGACAGCTGTGTCGTCAGTGGACCAGTCGATCCGGCGGATCTGCTGATCGTGATAGGGCCGCAGTTGTCCCAGGACGTCCGGTCGGTGGTAGTCCAGCGGCTCGGGCTCGAATCCGTCCTCGTCGAATCGATCGACCGCGAGCAGCACGGCCTGCACCGCGGCGTCGGCGACCTCGTTGCGGTACAGCTCGCTTTTGCCGCAAGGTGCGACGGTGAACGACACCGAGGCCCAGATGGGTCCGGCATCCATCTCTTCCGCGGCCTGGAGCACTGTGACGCCCCACTCGGGTTCGCCCTCGTGGATGGCCCAGTCGAGGGATGAGGGGCCGCGGTCGCCCTTAGGTCCCGGATGCACGATCAGCACGGTGTGCGCGGACCAGATGTCTATCGGGATCGCCGTGGTGAGCATGGGCGCGAGGATCAGTTCCGGTCGAAAGGCCGCCACTCGCGCGCGCAGCAGGTCGTCGCCGAGGGCCAGTTCGATGCCGATGTGGTGGTCGCGCGCGCGTAGTGCGGTGTAGACGCGCTGAGTGAGACTGTTGAAGGCATTGGCGACCAGGAGAATGCGCACCATAGCCCCCTTTCATCCAATCTGAAACGATGATGCCTCGTGAAGATATCCGTACAGAGGTGAATCCGCACTTCGACGCGATCGTCGCACTTCGAGCCGACTGGGCTGGACCAGGCGGGTTGTCTCGCAGACCTTCGAGCGACCGGTAGGTATGTTGTCGTGGCGTAGTTCATCGATCCGAAATCGGGGCTGTCCCGCAGTGCTACATCATGACACTTCCCGCGGGAATCCATCCTATTCATGAGCAGTCGGCAGCATGCAGGCAAACGGATTCAGAAATTCCGGGAGCAGTTTGTTCACCAGGTCGAGCTTCTCCATCGGAGGTGCGCGCAGTGGTTACGGCAAGGCTCTGCCGGTAGCTGGTGGGGTCGACGTCGGCGATGAGCATGGGATCGGGGGCGGCGGATAGTTCGGTGGCGCCGGTGGCGTTCCAGCAGCGGCGCAGCGAACAAACGGCGAATGCGGCGATGGCGTGGTCAGCGCTATCGTCGGCGCGATTCGGCGCCTCGATGAGCCGTCACCCGGATTGTCGGAAATCCCTGAAATATCCGCATATCCGGACTTGCTCCCGTTGTTTCATGATGGTGAGCCATGTTGATTCACCCCGTCCTCATGTATCTTCACTCGGGTGCACGGGATGTCACGATGCCCGCCTTACGAAACCGTTCCCAACCATCCAGGTGTTCCTTATACCATTTCTCTGCGTACGACGAATATTTACCGCTCGCGGGGCGGCGATGTTGGAATGCTTCCGCGATCTTCTCTCTTGCGTCATCGCGTGAAATTTCTCCCCGCCAGTGTTGGTCACAAATATCTCGCAATTTGCCCGATGCGCGGATCGCGGCAGTAATTCCACGTGCATGGGCTTCCAGTGCGGCTTCGTCCACCGAGAGAGTGGCTTCTCCTTCCCCGAGGGCGCGATGCCGCTTTGCTATTTCATGCCACTGCAAAAATTCGTCCTCCATCTCCGGAAAAGGAATATCATCGGGGTACGATGCGTGACCGAATTCATGCGACAGGCTCCTCATCACCTCTTCGACATCGCCTTTGTACTTGCCGTCTATAGTGATCCGCTTTTGAGATTCGACGCTAGCAGAACCTCTCCCTTTCGGACCATATCGGATTGTCCACTCGTCCTCGAGTAGCGCTCTCGCCTTTGCCATGGTTTTCGGTGTTGCGGCAAGTCGAATATCGACATCCCGACCCAGTCCTGTGACAACAAGTTCTCCGGCCGGTTCTTGTACGGCACGCATCAGAGCACTCAGGTCGTCGAACTCGTCGAACTCGTCGAATGAGTCTCGGTTACGTATGTCTTGTGCCCCAAAAGTATGAGCCGAACTGTCTGCGGTAGAGCCGACTCCGCGGACTTTGCGCGACAGGGCAGTGCTCGCCTTCTTGATAGCCGCGCTCAATTGATTCCGAGCAGCGGACACTGCCTCTATCAATTGTCTGCTGATGGACAAAGTCGTGCCACCTCACCGCAGCGAAAGATTCGGCCGCGGCGCACGTTCAACAGGTCTTCGGCGCACTTGTGGGCCTTCATCAACCAGCCACAGATGGAGTCGTGAGCGAGACTCGGCGGCCACGGAGCCCTCCTGCCGAAGGCGTGCCGGCGGCGGCCCGCTCCGTGGTACGCGTCTGCAGTAGTTCCAAGAAACCGTGATTCGGCTTCCAGTCGTCGTTGTCACGCGCCCACCAATTCTCCGCGCCCGGTCGCATGCGCTTGCACACGGGAGAAGCTTACATATGAGGATCAATCCTGTGAACGAAAGCGATTGCCAACCCGCCGACTCGTCACTTATCTGGATCATGGCCCGACCCATTGAAGGTCACAATATGCTTGCTATAGCCAAAGTGGCTGTCTACCAGCGTGTTCGATTGTCTGCAGCATCCGAGAAGGGGTCCCTGCCGCCGCAGTACTTGCGCTGTATCGGCGCGTACACCGGCCGCCTACTCCCGCGCACACCCTCTGCCTGTCGCTTCTGGTGGGGTAGCGCGTCCACATGTCGTCGCCGTTGTAGGCCATACCAGCCCCTCCCACCTCACGACAGGCAGGACTCGGCGAAGCTTTCCATCATCTCGTAGGGCAGGTCGTAGGAGCCGACGTGCTGCAGCAGGATCCGTGTCGCACCCGCGTCGGTGGCGCGGGCTATTCCCGCCCGCACCTCGTCAGCAGTACCGAAGAGGCAGAATTCGCGTGCGTATTTCACTGCATCGCGGTCGCTGATCCATTCCCCGCATCGGTCTACGGCTGCATTCCAGTCCTCCGCGTGAATGAGGTCGGGATAGACCCCCTCGATGCGTTCAGGAACCTGAATGTCGATGTCGGCGATCTTCAGCGAGCGTGCGCCACCACGCTGCGCGATACCCGCGATAATCGGTTTGAGTGATCGCGCGTCCTTCTCGATGTCATCGGTGATCCGACAGAACGCCGATGCGGTGATCGGAATCGGAGCGCGTCCTGCGGCGCGCGCACCCTCGGTGACCAGGTTGACGCTGTCGGTCAATGCCGGAGTCGACACACCGCTGAGTACGATTGCGCCATCCGCTTCCGTCCCGGCGAACCTGAGGTTCTTCGGTCCGCTCGCCGCTACCACCACGGGAAAGCTCGTCGGCTCGCGCAGCCGTCCGCTCACCTCTCCGAAGTTGTATGTCTCTCCCCCGCTCAAGGCACGGATCATCGCTATGCCCTGCCGCAATTCCCGCTGCGAACTGGCGCGCAATCCGATCGGTTCCACCGAGCTGTCTCCGGTTCCGAGGCCCAGGGAAAAGCGCCCGGGCGCCTGTTCGGCAACGGTTCGCGCTGCCGACGCGACGACACTCGGATGCCTGGTCACCACGTTGGTGACGGCGGTGCCGACGCTGATCTCGCTGGTGGATGCGATGCACGCGCCCGCGACCATGAACGCATCGCGCCAGAGCAATTGCGAATCGGGAATCCAAATCTGGGCGAAACCGAGGTCCTCCGCGACGCGTGCCGCCTCGGCCATCGCCGGCACGGGAAGGCAAGCGGGCAGCCGTACGCCGACCTCGGTCCTGATCGTCATGCTCGTTCCTCGCGTGTGGGTCCGGTGGTGATCAAGACTGTCGTCCAGCGCGGAGCTGTGCCACAACCTGCGCGGTTCACTCAGAGGACCCGAACAGTGCACGCGACCTGAACCGTCCTGCGCTCGCTGCCGGCTCGACAGTCGAGACATCGCCGGCTCAGAGGTCAGGATTCGAACGCAGTAGGCGGCGTCGAACTCCCTCGGATGAGCCGTAGGCGGGGAAGCGGTCACTGTCGTTCCAACGCACGGCAGGTGATAGTCCGGGCGGAAGGCAAGGCGTTCGCGAGTAGCTCGGCATCCGACGTGGCATTCTCCCGGACTGAGAGGAGATCCGGGAGAATGCCTCCTCCAGTTTCGAGTTGCGATGCGGATCGAGCCTCGTGAAATAATTGCGAAAGCTCTTGACGATGTCAATCTGCAATGGCGTGAGATGTTGCCTACAATAGGCGTCCGATAGATTTATACTTTAACCGAGGCTTCGCCTTTGATATGTCGTGATCGTTTTGTAGGAAATCGGGTTGCGCGCGCCGCAGAGGCGGTTCCATCTACTTGCCAATCTTCGGGTGAATCTGTTGCTGTTGATCCGAATTTCATGCACAGCGGTGCCGGTGCGTGACCGCAGGCGTTATTTCGGCAGACACGGCCGGCCGGCTAGGCATCTGTGTACCGATGTCGGTTCGAGCCCTCGGGCGCGGCGCGCGGCGGTCGGGCGCACGCCGGAGGACGGGCGCGATGCCTACAGCGAGACGTCGGTAGCGGTGACTGTCATGCGGATCCCGGTCGTGGTCGAGGTGTCGAGCGGAGGTGGCACCTCCAAAATATATGCAAAGATAGTTGCATATATTTCTGTGTATGCAAATAGATTTGGCACGATCTAGGTGATCGGAACGCCCTAGCGGGAGCGCTCCCGGTTGGGCGCGACGCCGTCGGCGGAGGGGGCGCAGACCTTTGACGAACTGGCCCGCGACACCGAGATCGCGACACGACTAGCTGTCGCAGTCACAGCGAGAACTGGGCCAGCGGATGGTGAAATTGCTGGGATACATTGTATTCGAGTTGATTTCGAGGATAGTCATCGCGGTCGGCGTGAACGACGCGCGATAATCTGGTGCGCTGGAATCGCGTGGTTTCGGTGAACTCCCTCGCCGTCGCCGGCTGAATTCACTCGCGCACGGAGGTCGTGGCCTCGTTGCTCGAGAACCAGGAGCTGTAGAACGAACCCGTCGAAACCGCGGCGGGTCGCGCGCAGGCCTGCGCGGCGCTGGTGGGCCAACGGGTTTCGGCTCAGGGGGCCGATGGGGCTGCCGCCGGCGCTCGGCGCGCTCTGCTGGATTGCGTGGTGATGGGCTCGGCTATATGGCTCTGGACCGGCACCCAGAGCTACCGTCCGGCCCGAACGGGTGCGGTCACAGTCACACCATATTGGCTGCTGCGACAACGCCGATCGCTCCCCAGTAACGCTCGAATATGCCGGCGAATTCCTGGCTGCACGGCGGAAAGCGGCAACCGCCGACAGTGATGTCTCCCCCGGGATAGGTGTTCCGCGCAGGTGTCGATGGTTTCACGCGGTGGCAGTGAACTCCTGAACGACCTTCGCCAGCGAAGCGGAATCCTGCAGCATCGGCAGATGCCCGGTGGCCAGCTCACGACGGAATCCGGTGCCGAGTTCGGCCGCATACCGATATTGCGTCGCGGCGGACAACTGTCGGTCCGCCGTGGTCACGACATACCCGCTGCCCACCGGGAACGTTCTCCTGGACACCTTGTCCCGATACAGGTGCTGAGATTCCGGCTCGAACTCCGCGACAATGCGATCGGTGTCGCCTTCGTCGAGGCCGGCGCACAGCGCCGAGCGGATCGCTCGCTCGGGAGGACGAGTTCCCGCGACACGCATGACAAGGCCGACCGCAATACGCTGCGGCGCAGGTGATGCCGCAAGGAACGACGTTCCGGCAGCGGGGAACGACGCGGCGACCCCGAGCAGCCCGGCAACGCGCTCAGGTGCCTTCGCCATGATCTGACTTGCCACGACACCACCGATCGAATGGGCCACGATCGTGAACGAACCATCCGGAGCCTGCGCCAACACGGAGGACACATAGTCATCGAGACTTGCGTCGACGCGCTTCGGATACGCCGCCACAACCGACTCCACAGGCAGGTCCGCTCGGACCGCGTCCCAGATCCAGGCGGGAAGACCTGCTCCACTGAGGAACAGGATCGGCGTCGAGTGCAGATCCGGGTTCATGTCGTTCTCCTTGCGGGTTCAGGATGCGCTCGCAACAGTAGGCGAGGGGTCCGACAGCATCAGTCCGAACACTCCGCACAACTCCTACGCCCGGTGACCACCCGACCAAAAGTTCGTCGATCCAAGTCGATCAATCAGTCGGAATCGATACGATTCCTCCAGCGCGGAATGGCTCAGAAGTGCTGCGCTGCAGTGGATTCACCAGGTGACATCGCGAACTCGGTGGTCAGGAGTTTGTCTCCGCCGGTGTCCGAACGGCAATCTCGCCACCCAGTTCATATCCAGCAGAGAGCCGCAGTCGGTCTCCGCTCCAGAATCGTCCGGGGTCATACCAGTTGGGACTCCGGTGCTGCGGCAGCAGTCCCATCGCCTCATAGGTCACAGCCACGATCTCCGCGCAATACGCGCTTTCCAACTCTCGGGCGGCTGCCCGGCGCGGCTTGTGGCGCGGGAGGCGCGCCCGGCCGCGTAGCCAGCGCCCGGCGAGACCGGCGGTGGATGGGAACGGAGTTCCGTCGAGCCGGGCGATGGTGCGCAGTAGACTGTCGTCCATTTCGCGAGTGACCGGCTGGTTCAATTGTCGCAACCAAGCCTGCTGACCATAGCGGTGGGCCCACACCAACACGGCATCGCGCAGATTGTGCAACTGGACGCCACGGTGCGCGACTCCCGACCACATATCGGGGAGTGACCGGCCGAGTTCCGCATGCCAGATCAACGCAGGCAGATCATCGATCACGACCGACATCCCGACATGGTTCACCGGACTGTTCGTCGTCATCCGGATCGCCCGGTCGACCACCGAATGACCACGGAAAAGCCAAATGTCGCCGGTTCTGGTGAGTTCCAGCGCTCGATCCAGACTGATGCCCGTACCCGTCATGGCCGTAGCCTATGCGGTATGAGGTGGTGGAAGGCAGTGGGATTGGCGGGCGCGGCCGGTGTGGTCGCCACCGGTGTGGTCATTGTGCGCGCCGAGCGGCGCCGCCGTGCGTACACCCCGGACCAGGTCCGCGAACAACTGCACGTCCGATACGCCCAAGCGACGTCGGCCCCGGCAGCCGACGAAACCGCCGCTCCGGCACTGCGGGACGTCTTCGGTGTGCGCGGGCGCATCCGACGTTTGTTTCGGCGGCGCTGACCACTCGCGGTGGGCCTACGCGCTCAGCCGCTTGCGAAGTTCATGGCGCGCCAGCGAATTCTTGTGGGTCTCGTCGGGGCCGTCGGCGAACCGGAGCGACCTGATGTTGGCGTACGACGCCGCCAGCGGGAAGTCCTGCGAGAGGCCGCCCGCACCGTGGACCTGGATCGCCTTGTCGAGGATCCACTCGACAGTGCGCGGCGTCGCGATCTTGATCGCCTGAATCTCGGTGTGGGCGCCCTTGTTACCGACCGTGTCCATCAACCAGGCGGTCTTGAGCACAAGTAGCCGGAGCTGTTCGATGCGCACCCGTGACTCCGCGATCCAGTCGCGGATCACGCCCTGCTGAGCCAGCGGCTTGCCGAAGGCGACGCGCTGATTGGCCCGGTCGCACATCAGCTCCACCGCCCGCTCGGCCAGGCCGATCGAGCGCATACAGTGGTGAATGCGGCCGGGGCCGAGCCGGGCCTGTGCGATGGCGAAACCGTCGCCCTCTCCACCGATGAGATTCTCGACCGGGACGCGGACATCGTGAAACACGATCTCCGCGTGGCCACCGTGCTCGCGGTCGTCGTAGCCGAAGACCTGCATACCGCGCTTGAACTCGATGCCCGGCGTGTCCCTCGGGACAATGATCTGGCTCTGCTGGCGATGACGGTCCGCCTCCGGATCGGTCTTGCCCATCACGATCAGGATCTGCGCGTCAGGGTTCATGGCGCCGGTCGTCCACCATTTGCGCCCGTTGATCACGTAGCTGTCGCCGTCGCGCAGGATGCGAGTCGAAATGTTGGTCGCGTCCGACGAAGCCACGTCGGGCTCGGTCATGGCGAACCCCGACCGGATCTGCCCTGCCAGCAGCGGCTCCAGCCACCGTTGCTTCTGTTCGGGAGTGCCGAACATCTCCAGCACCTCGATGTTGCCGGTGTCGGGCGCCGCGCAGTTCATCGCTGGTGGAGCCAACTGAAGACTCCGTCCGCTGATCTCGGCGAGCGGCGCGTACTGGAGGTTGGTGAGACCGGCGCCGGACTGCCCGGGCAGGAACAGGTTCCAGAGCCCGCGCGAGCGCGCCTCGGCGCGCAGCCGGGCGATCACGGGGGTGCGTGTCCAAGCCCAGCGGTCCTCGAGCTGGTCCATCTCCGCGGCGAAGGTCTCCTCCGCCGGATGAACCTCCTCGTTCATGAACTCGAGCACCCTCGCGATGAGGTCCTTGGTCGTGCGGTCGTAGTCGAAGTGCATGTCAGTCGTCCTCCCGAAGTGTGCTGAGTCCGGCCTCGAGCAGCGGCTCGACCATAGCGCCGACCTTGTCGACACCCGGACCGGTGACCTGGCCGTTGAGGTAGCGCTGGTGGATGCCCGCGATGATGCCCGCCAGCTTGAACGACGCAAGTCCGAGGTAGAACCCGAACCGGTTCAAATCGCGTGCCGAGGACCGTTGGTAACGCTCGACGATCTCTTGTTCGGTGAGGAATCCTGGCGCCGACGATGCGGTGGGCACCACCATGCCCTCGGCGATTCTCGCAGTGCGCTGGTAGACGACGAGCAGTGCCAGGTCGGTGATCGTGTCGCCGCAGCTCGCCATTTCCCAGTCGATGACTGCGAGGGTGCGGTCGTCCGGTGCCACGAGCACGTTGTCGAGGCGGTAGTCGCCGTGCACGATTCCCGGCAGATTGTCCGCGGGCACCCGCTCTTCCAGCTGCCGGTGCACGGTGCGGGCCAGTGCGATCGCCGGGGTCTCGGACGCCTCGAGCTGCGCTGCCCAGCGGCGGACCTGCCGAGCGAGAAAGCCCTGGGGACGCCCGAGCGTGTCGAGTCCGACGGCCTGCACATCCACCGAGTGCACGAGGGCGAGGGTGTCCACCAGACTCTCCGAGATCGCGCGGGTGCGGGTGGGGCGCAGGGGCGCCAAGTCGGAGGCATCGCGGTAGGTCGTACCGACTACGTGCTCCATGACGTAGAACGGAGCGCCGAGTATCGCAGGGTCGGCACAGAGCCCGAATACCCGCGGCACCGGCACATCCGTGTCGGCGAGCGCCGCGAGCACTCGGTGCTCCCTGGCGACATCGTGGGCGGTCGCGAGTACCTCGCCCACTGGCGGGCGGCGGAGCACCCAGGAGTCGGTGCCGTCGGTGACCAGGTAGGTGAGATTCGACCGGCCTCCGGTCAGCGCTCGCGCGGTGAGTTCGCCGGATCGACCAGCGGGCAGCGTCCGGTCCAGCCAGCCGGACAGTCGGCCCAGGTCCAAGCCGGGCAGGTCGGCGGGACGCTCCGTCGGTAGCGAGTTCTGACCGATGTCACTCATCCTTCGTCCCGTGCGTAGCGCACCAGCACCTCGGCCACACAGGCCGGCCGGTCGCCGTTCTCGATCTCGATCGTCATCGCGATGCGGGCGTGGCGGGCGGCGCCCTTCGACTCGACGTCCAGCAACTCGCCACGGCCGCGCAGCTTGGCCTGGGACGGCACCGGGGCGGGGAACCGCACCCGATTGACACCGTAGTTGACTACATTGGTCGCGCCGTCCACGTGCAGCAACTCCTCCAGGAAGTGCGAGGCGTAGGACAGCGTCAGGTAGCCGTGCGCGATGGTGCGGCCGAACGGCCCCTGGGCGGCGCGGTCGGGGTCGACGTGGATCCACTGTGCGTCACGGGTGATGCGCGCGAACGAGTCGATATCGGACTGGGAGACCTCGATCCAGTCCGTGGCGCCGAGTGGTACGCCGTTCTGATCGTCCAGCTCGTCGAAGCTCAGTTGCAGCATGATTCCCTCCTGCGATGGTCGGCGGTCACATCGACAGCCCGCCGTCGACCGGGACGACGACGCCGGTGATGTAACCCGCTTCGTCGGACGAGAGGAACTGCACGGCCGCGCACATCTCGGACGGGTCGGCGAAGCGTCCCATCGGGATGCCGGCGGTGAGTTCGGCGCGCTTGGTCTCGGGGATGGAGGCGATCATCCGGGTCTCGGCGTTGGGGGAGATCGCGTTGACGGTGACCCCGAACCGAGCGAGTTCTTTGGCCGCCGTCTTCGTCATGCCGATGATCCCGGCCTTCGCGGTCGCGTAGTTGGCCTGGCCGATGTTGCCGTGCAGGCCGGTGTAGGAGGTGACGTTGACGACGCGACCGCGCCGCTGGGCTCGGAAGTGCGGTACCGCTGCCCGGAGGAACCGGTAGGTGCCGCCGACGTGGACGCCGAGAACCTGGTCCCAGTCCGCATCGGTGAGCTTCCACAGCACGTTGTCGCGCAGGATGCCGGCGTTGTTGACGACCACGTCGAGATGTCCGGTCTCGGCCACGACCTGCTCGACGGCAGCTTCCACCTGCTCAGTGCTGCTCACGTCCACCGCGAGTCCACGGACCCCGAGGTCGTCGGCGGCTGCTGCGACCTCGTCGGCATCCCGGTCGACGAGGTAGACGGTAGCCCCTGAGGCGTGGAAGGCGCGGCCGATCTCCCGACCGATGCCCCGCGCCGCGCCGGTGACGACCACCGTTCGGCCGGTGAAGTCGAAGGTGACATTGCCCGCCGTGTGGTTCTCGCCGCGGACGGCACTGCGGTCAGAGTTTGAGGTCACGGCCGATCAGCTCCTTCATGATCTCGTTGGAACCAGCCCAGATCTTCGTGACGCGGGCGTCGCGCCAGGCCCGGCCGACGCGGTACTCGTTCATGAACCCGTAGCCGCCGTACAACTGCACGCATGCGTCGAGCACGTCGTTCTGCACTTGCGCTGTCCACCACTTGGCTTTTGCGGCGTCGATGGGCGTCAGGTTGCCGTGCGCGTGCGCCAGAACACACTGATGCACATAGGCCTCGGTCACCTCGACACGGGTCACCAGATCGGCGATGAGGAATTTGTTGTACTGGAGGCTGCCGATCGACTGACCGAACGCGGTGCGCTCGCGCGCATACTGCACGGTTTCGTCGAGGATGTGCGCGGCGTGGGCGAGGTTGGTGACCGCCGACTGCAATCGCTCCTGGGGCAGGAAGTTCATCATGTGAATGAAGCCGTGGTCCACCTCCCCCACGACGTTCGCGTCGGGTACGCGCACGTCGTCGAAGAACAGTTCCGCCGTGTCGGACTCGTCCTGGCCGACCTTGTCCAGTTTGCGGCCGCGGGAGAAGCCTTCCCGGGTCGCCTCGACGGCGAACAGGGTGATGCCGCGGGCCTTCTTCTCGGGGCTGGTTCGGGCGGCGACCAGCACCAGGTCGGCGGAATAGCCGTTCGTGATGAAGGTCTTGGCCCCGTTGATCACCCACTCGTCGCCGTCGCGCACCGCCGTGGTGCGGAGCGCGGCGAGGTCGGAGCCACCCGAGGGCTCGGTCATGCCGACGGCGGTGAGCAGTTCGCCAGTGCACACGCCGGGTAGCCAGCGCTCGCGCTGCTCGGGCGTGGTCAGGCCGACGAGATACGGCGCGACGATGTCGGCGTGGATGCCCAGGCAGGAGGGCAGCGCCATGTTGACCCGCGAGAGTTCCTCGAACATCACCGCGTTGTAGCGGTAGTCGCGGGCGTCGGACCCGCCGTATTCCTCCGGCACCTCGAGACCGAGCAGGCCCTGCCGGCCTGCCTTCTTCCACAGTTCGCGCGGAAAGCCCTTCGCGGTGGCGTATTCGTCGAGGTGTGGGACGACCTCGCGGGCGAGGAACTCGCCCACGGCGGCCCGAAATGCCTCGTGGTCGTCGTCGTAGATGGACGAGAGCACCGATCCTCCTTGTCGTGGACTGCTGGTGCGGTGGAAGTGGGAGACGAAGCGTCAGGCGGACGGACGGGCGGTCAGACCGCGGTCCAGCCTCCGTCGACCGGGATCACGGAGCCGGTCACGTAACTGCTCGCGTCGCTGGCGAGGTAGAGCAGCGCACCGTCGAGCTCCCCCGCACGTCCACCACGGCCCATCGGCGTCAACTTGGCGACCCACGCCTCGCCCTTCGGGTCGTTGAAGAGAGCCTCGGTCATCTCCGAGGGGAAGAAACCCGGGGCGATGGCGTTCACCCGGACGCCGCTGCGCGCCCACTGCGCTGCCAGCTCACGCGTCAGGTTGACCACGCCGGCCTTACTCGCCGCGTAGCTCGCCTGGGGCATTCGTCCGAGCCCGACCATCCCGACGACCGAGGCGATGTTGACGATCGACCCCTGACCACGCTCGGCCATCAGCGTGCCGATGTGTCGACTCAGTGAATACGTCGCGACCAGGTTGACCTCGATCACACGGCGGAAATCCGCGACGGTCTCGTCCTCGACCCGCGCCGGCTTGCTGACCCCGGCGTTGTTGACGAGTACGTCGATGGCGCCATAGCGCTCCACTGTGGACGCCACGAGCCTGGCGCAGTCGTCCTCCGAGGTGACGTCACACTCGACGGCCAGTGCGTCGGGAAGTTCCGCCGCCAGCGTGTCGATCCGATCACGGCGGCGCGCGGCGAGAACCACTCGCGCGCCCTCTCCGGCCAGCCGGCGCGCGAAGTGCGCACCGAGCCCGCTCGAGGCTCCGGTGACCACGACTACGCGGCCCTTGAGGTCGAAGAGGTTGCCCTTCACGTTGTTGCCTTTCGTTCGATATGTGCGTAGTTCGGTCATGCGGCGGTGAGTCCGCCGTCGACCGAGAGCACGCAGCCGTTCACGTATGCGGAGTCCGGACCCGCGAGCCAGCTGATGGCCGCGCTGATCTCCTCGACTTGGGCAAACCGCCCCATCGGGTTGGCTCGGGACATCCGCGACAGCGCGGTCTCGGGAGAGTCTGCGTCGAAGGAGCGCGCGACTGCCTGCATGATCCGGGTATCGGTCGGGCCGGGGGCCACCGCGTTGACCCGCAGTTGCCTGCGGGCACCTTCGAGGGCCGCCGTCCTGGTCAGCCCGATGACCGCGTGCTTGGCCGCGGCGTACGGGCCGAACCGGGGAACGCCACGAAGTCCGGCATTGGAGGCCACGTTGACGACCGCTCCCCCGGGCACGGCGTGCCGCAGCGCCAGCCGAGTGCCCAGGAACGCGCTGCGGAGGTTGACGTCGATGACACGATCGAACTCCTCGACCTCGGTGTCGGCGATCCGGCCGCCCGCACCCTGGGCCCCGGCATTGTTCACCACCACCCGCAACGGACCGAGGTCCGCGGCGAGTGCCAGGGCACGCTGCCAGGTGTCCTCGTCGGTGACGTCCCCCGCGACCCAGGTCGCGTCGGACTCCCCCTTGTCGAGGTCGATTCCCACGACCGACCACCCTGCTGTCACCAACCGCTCGACCACCGAGGCGCCGATCCCCCGCGCTGCCCCGGAGACGATCGCCACGGGACGCGTGTCCTCACTCATCGGCCGTCTCCGATCCCTTGGGTCCGCCGCGGAAAATCGCGTCGGCCCACACCATGGAGATCTGCTCGACGACCTCCTCGATCGGGAGGGACGCGTAGCGGCCCTCGACGAAGCACGCGTAGGCGTACTGCTCGGTCATCCCGCCGAGCAGCATCGCGATGAAGTCGGGGTTCAGCTCCGGACCGGCGATACCCTTCTCCTGCGACCGCCGGATCATCCGCGCGATGCGCGTATAGAAGGCGTCGCGTGCGTCCCCCCACATCTGCCGCACTTGCGGGTCGGTCTGCGCGACCTCGATCAGCAGCGCGTAGAGGTCGGCGTTGTCCCGGTAGAACTCGAGGTACTTGCGGGTGGTCACCCGGACCGACCTCGCCGGGTCGGTGGCGCTCCAACTGTCGCGCGCGAACTCGACGACGTCGCGGAGGAGGTCCTCGAGCAAGTCGTGCAGCACCGCATCCTTGTCGGTGAAGTAGCGGTAGAAGCTGCCTTGAGAGAGTTTCGCCTGCGCCGTGATGTCAGAGATGCGGGCGTTGCCGTAGCCGCTGCGGCCGAACACCGTGCGTGCCGATGCCTTGAGCAGCGCCCGCGTGCGATTGCCCTTCTGCGTGCGCGGCTGCGAGGTCGACGACCCGCTGGCCAGGCCGTCATAGTTGGGGCGGCGTTTCTCGAGGAAGGCCAGGAGCCCCTCGGTGGCGTCGCGGGACGTGGTGGCGTATTCGTGCACCAACTCGACCTCGCGGGTGAGCCCCTCGTCGAGGTTGGCCTGGCGACCGGTGTCGATCAGCTGCTTGAGCGTGCGGTAGGCCAGCGGGCTGTGTTGGCCCGCCGCCGCCACCATAGCCAGCGACATGGACTCCAAGGTCTCGCTCTCGGTGACGAGGGAGACCAACCCGACGCGCTCGGCCTCACGTGCCGAGTAGAGGCGCCCGGACAGCATCCACTCCTTGGCTTTCTGCCAGCCGATCGCCCGGCCGAGGCGTTGGCTACCACCGGCTCCGGGCAGTTGTCCAGAGCCGAGGTGTCCGTCGCCGATCCGTGCCTGTTCCGCGATCGTCATGAAGTCGCAGGCCAGCGCGAGTTCGAGGCCGCCGGCCACGCAGGCGCCGTTGACCATGGCACACGTGACGAGCGGGCCACGCTCCAGCCGCTCGCACAGCTGCTTGAAGTCGGCGAGAAACGCGCTGAACTGCGCGGGGCGGGTGTAGAGGTCGACGTACTTGCGCAGGTCGCCGCCCGCGGAGAAGGCCGGGCCGGTGCCGGTCACGACGAAACCTCGAACTGTCGGATCCTGCTCGGCCTCGTCGAGGTGGCGTAGCAGGGCGCGCACGGTGTCGTGGTCGAGCGGGTTGCGCAACTCGGCTCTGTTGAGCCGGATCAGAACGCCCTTGGTGCCGTCGAGCTCCCACTCCTCGCGGACAGTGACCGGTGTCGATGCATTCATGCGGACTGGTTCCGTTCGATGTTGATGGACGAGGCCAACTCTGTCTTGCGGATCTTGCCGGTGGGCGTGCGTGGCAGCTCGGAGAGCACCTGGATGTACTGGGGCAGTTTGTACTTCGCCAGCTGCTTGGCTGCCAGGTAGTCCACGACATCTGCGAGCGTCGGCGATTCCCCGGGCTCGGGGACGAGGCAGACGCCGACGATCTCCCCTAAACGAATGTCCTGCACCCCGATCACGGCCACTTCACGCACACCCGGCATCCCGGCGAGCAGATCCTCGATCTCCCTGGGGGCGATATTGAGGCCACCGCGGATGATCGTCTCCTTCTTGCGTCCCGACACCGTCACGTACCCGTCGTCATCGACGAAGCCGAGGTCGCCCGACCTGAGCCAGCCGTCCGGCGTAAATGTGGCGGCGGTGCGTTCGGGGTCGTCGAAGAACCCGACGCAGACGTTGGGACCGCGGACCATCAGCTCGCCGACCTCGCCCGCAGGGAGTTCGCGGCCCTGCTCGTCCCAGACAGCGACTTCGGTGTGCTGTGGTGGGAGACCGTCGGTCTCCTCGCGCTTGTCCTGCGGCGCATCCGCCTGGTTCCACGAGATGATCAGGCCCTCGGTCGAGCCGTAGATGCGCAGCACGTGGATGCCGTGCGCGGCCGCCTCACGGACCAACTCTGCCGCGACCGGTCCCCCGCCGCACCCGAACGTGCGCATCGAACTCACGTCACGACCGTCCTCGCGCGCCGCACGCAGCAGATCGGCGAGGAATGTCGAGGCGGCCAGCGTGTAGGTACACCGGTTCTCCTCGATCAGGCGTGCTGCCTCGGCCGGCTGCCAGATGTCCTGGAGGACGACGGGCACGCCGGCGACCAGCGCCAGCCGGACGCCGAAGTTGAAGCCGGTCGAGTGCCCCACCGGCGAGGGCATCCACACGACGTCGTCGTCACCGAGGCCCAGGTGCGAGAGGGTGGCCTCGACGGAGTGGTTGACCGTCTCTTCGGTGTGCATCACAGCCTTGGGCAGCGACTCGGTCCCGGAGGTGAAGATCAGTTCACTGACCTGGTCCGGTTGCGCCGGAGGAAAAATGATCAGTGGTTCGTGGGCCAGCGCGTCGGCGAACGGAATGCCACCGAACTCGTGGCCGTCGTGGTCGACGACGAGGTGGGCGATCGTGCCGCCGAGTTCGGCGCACAGCTGCTCGGCGAGTGCGGCGTGATCGAACCGTCGGTAGGTCGAGGGAGTGACGAACACCCGGGCCTCGGAGACTCGCAAAAAGTGCTCGAGTTCGTTGCGGCGGTAGTTCGGCAGCAGCGGGTTCAGGCAGGCGCCCACCGACAGCGCGGCGACGTCCATGACCACGGTCTCGTAGCGGTTGGGCAGCTGCACCGAAATCCCGTCACCAGGCTGGACACCGCGGGCGACGAGCCACGCGGCTACGCGGGCACTGTCTTCGGCGAGCTGACGGTAGGTCACCCTACGGCCGTCGGTCCCGTCCACGACGGCGATCGCGTCCGGTCGCTGTGCGGCCCAGTGCCGTACCCGCTCGCCGAGCGTGTACTGGGGCCAGTGTCCTCGATCCCGGTAGCCGCGCTGTGCTTCATCGCTGTGCACGCCGACGGTCTTGACAGTCACGAGACTCCACTTTCTTCCGGCACGAAGACGATGGGTGGCCGCCCCGGATCCGAGGGGTAGATCGCCCGCAGCCGCACGTCGGCCTGCAGCGCTGCGAGGTCGATCCCCTCGACCCGCGCGAAGATTCGAGCTCCCTCATCGAGCTCGACCGCGCCGACGACGTAGGGCACCTGTCGCGCGAGATCCTCGTCGAACGTGTGGTGCACCACCACCCAGGTGTAGAGCGCACCGCGTCCCTCGGAGCGAATCAGTTCGGGTTCGCCCGCGCATTCCGGGCACGAGGGCAGTGGCAGCACGAAGCAGGCGCCGCAGTGTGTGCAGCGGCGCAACTGCAGCCCGCCGTCGGCGACCGCCGACCAGAAGCCGTCCGCGTCCGGGTCGTTCCCCGTGAGCTGTGCCTGTGCTGGTGCGGTGCTCATGCCGCCACCCGCCGCTGACGCGCGAGGACCAAGGCGGAACCGTCGGTGAGGGCACCCGAGGTGACTACGCACGTCTGCGCTCCTTCCACGGTTCGTACGCCGGCTCGGCCCTGCATCTGATAGACCGCCTCGGCGACGGTGTTCATGCCGTGCAGGTAGCCCTCGGCGAGCAGGCCGCCGTTGGTGTTGACCGGAAGACGCCCACCCGGTTGGGTGTGGCCCGCCCGGATCATGTCCGCCGCCTCGCCACGACCGGCGAGTCCGAGCCCTTCCATAGCCAGCAGCACACTGCTGGAGAAGCAGTCGTAGAGCTGGGCCATGTCGACGTCCGTCGCCGTCATGCCCGCGCTGTTCCACAACTCCTCGGCGATGATGCTCGTGTAGTTGCGGGTGAGGTCGGGCCACAGCATCGCGTCGCCGGCGTCCAGGCCCGATCGCTTTCCCGTGCCATAGGCCGCACCCTCGATCACGACCGGATCGTGGCGCAGGTCCATGGCCTGCGCGCGCGACGTGACCAGGACGGCGCAGGCGCCGTCGGCCTCGGTGGTGCAGTCGACCGCGCGGAACGGGTCGGCCACCATCGGCGACTCGAGGTATTGCTCGATGCTCAGCGGCTTACGCCGCAGCGCCCGATCATTGTCGACCGCCCAGGCACGCTGGGCCACGGCGACGGCACCGAGGTCGAGCTCCGACCCACCGGTTTCGATCAGGAAGCGCCGCGCCCACATGGCGATGAACTGGGGGTAGGCCGTGAGACCGTAGGGGTAGCGGAACGACGGCGCGAGGCCGGGAGCGCGGGTGCTGCCCACGCGCTGGCCGCTGCGCCCGTTGAGCGCGCGATAGACCAGCACGTTGCGGGCCATGCCCGATTCGATCGCCGCCGCCGCCTGCATGATCAAGAAGGCCGGCGCCTGTCCCCCGAGACTCACATCGACCAGGTAGCGCGGCGCGGGCAGCCCGAGCGCGGTGGCGACGGCCTGCGACGAGACCGAGTCGTTGTTGAAACTGAAGCTGAGTACACCGTCGATGTCGGCGAGACCGAGGCCGGCGTCGTCCGCGGCGCCTCGGCAGGCCTCTACCGCGAGCGCGAGGACCGAGCGTCCGGACGCCTTCGTCAACGCGGTCATCCCCACGCCGGCGAGGGCCGTGCGCCCGAGAAAACTCAGGCGCCGTCTGGGGTCGGACAAGGGTTCTCCTCTGATGGATGAGTGGTGGTAGTGGTCCGGGTACACCGCGCTGATGGGGCGCACCCGGTCCATCGTCAGCGAGTGAGGTCGACCTGCTCGGCCTTCGCGCCGTTCATCTTGTAGGTGACGAGGTAATCACCGGTGAACCCGTCGTGCCGGTTCTTGGTGAACTGGATCTTCGCGCCCTCCTTGCCGGAGGTCCCCTCGTACGGCGCGATGGAGTCGAGCGCGTCGGCCAACGCCTGGCCGCCCTTGCCCTTCGTCTTCCCGAGTGCGGAGGCGAGGATCATCAGCGCGTCGTAGGTCTGCGCCGGCTGTTCGGTGAGGTCCTCTGTGCCGTACTTGGCTTGGTACGCGGCCATGAACGCCTTCGTGGCTGCCTTTTTCTGGTCGAGGTTCTGCAGGGAGTAGACACCGGGCAGGTCGCTGTAGGCATTGCCCGCGATCTTGATGGCGTCGCTGACCAGAATCGGGCTGAAGCCCACCAGCGGCACGTCGAGCCCCTGCTCGAGCATGGTCTTGGCCACCAGGCCGTGATCGCTACCGGCCGAGCCACCGATCAGCACACCGTCCGGCTTGAGCCCGGACGCATTGGACACCTGCGCCGACACGTCGGTGCCGTTGATCGGGAACTCGATCGGAGCGCCGGCGAACGACACCCCCACCTTCGCGGCGCGCGCCTCGAACAGATCCTTCAGGAGTAGGCCCGCCGCGCCCGAGTCGTTGAGCACCGCCGGCTTGGTGAGGTTCAGTGCCTTGGCCGTGTCGACGACCCCGTTGGCGTAGTCGGTCAGCAGCGGCGCAATGCGGTAGGTGAACGTTGCGTCTTTGGTCACGGATTCGGCAGTGGCGGACGACGTGATGAACGGGACCTTGGAGCGCTGCGCGACCTCACGGATGGCGAGCGCTTCGCCGCTGCTCTGCGCGCCGACCACGGCGACGGCGCCGTCACGGGTGATGGCGCGCTGGGACTCCTTGGTGGCGTCCTCGGGGGTCAGCTTGTCGTCGTACACCTCAAGGGAGATGTTCTTGCCGTCGACACCGCCATCCTGGTTGATCTTCGCGACGGCGAGATTGGCGGCGTTCTCCATCTGCTTCGCCGTCTTGGCCGAGGCCCCGGTCAGGGGGATGATCAACGCCACTTTCACGGTGTCACCGCCGCCGCCACCTCCACCCGAGGCGGAGGAACCACAGGCCGACAGGGCGGCCATGGATGCAGCTGCCAAGGCGGCAACCAGCTTCTTGTTCATTGAACTACTCCTTAAAAGGTGTCGTGTCGGTGGAACTGGCCGCTTCCTCGTGACCGAAGTAGGCGGCACGGACAGCTCCTTCATCCGTGAGCGCTCCGGGTGCGGAGAGCGTCACGGACCCGAGACGGAGCACGTGCATCTGGTCGCACAGCCTGTTGAGCCGGCCGTAGTCCTGCTCGACGATCAGCATCGACAGGCCTGTCTGCTTGAGCTGGGCGAGCGACTCGTAGATTCGATCGATCACGACCGGGGCGAGCCCCAGCGACGGCTCGTCGAGCAGCAGGAGCCTCGGCTGGGACACCAGGGCCCGGCCGATACTCACCATCTGCTGCTCGCCTCCCGACAGCAGTCCTGCCAGCTGCTTGCGTCGCTCGTGCAGGATCGGGAAGAGTTCGTAGACCGTCGGCAGTGTGGCCGCCAGCCGGGTCTTGACACCGCGCGGCCAGGTCGAGATCGCGGCGAGGCGGAGGTTCTCCTCCACCGTCAGCTTGCGGATCACGCGGTGGCCCTCGGGAAGCAGGACGACCCCGCGGCGCAGCCTCGCCGCGGCGCTCTCGCTCGGGAGGTCGTTCCCGTCGAGTCGAAGGGTCCCGCCACGCGCCGGCTGGAGGCCCGCGAGCACCCGGAGCAGCGAACTCTTGCCTGCGCCGTTGGCGCCGATCACGCCGACCGCAGCTCCCTGTGGAACGTCCAATTCGATTTCGTGCAGCACGTCGGTAGCTGCGCCGTATCCCGCCCGGAGTCCGCGCACCTCGAGGAACGACATCACTCACCACCTCCGAAGTACGCCGCGACGACCTCGGGGCGGTCGAGGACCTCGCGAGGGGCTCCGGTGGCCAGGGTCCGGCCACCGTCCAGCACGTGCACGTGGTCCGCGACCGAAGCCACGAAGGACACGTTGTGGTCGATGAGCAGGATCCCGATCCCCGATTGGGCGAGCCTGCGGATGATGTCGGAGAGCGTTGCGCATTCGTGTTCGTTGAGACCCGCTCCTGGCTCGTCGAGCAGCAGGAAGGACGGGGAGCCTGCCAGGGCGCGGGCGATCTCGACCAGCTTCTGGGTGGAGTACGGTTGCGCTCCGACCGGCTCCCAGAGATCGGTGTTCACACCGAGGGCGTGCAGCAGCCCGACCGACTCTTCGAGGCTGTGCCGAGTGTCCGCTCGCGCCGTCGGTGAATCCAGGACCTCGCCGAAGTCGGTGGCGCGGGCGCCGGCGGCGAAACCGAGCGCCACGTTGCCGACGACGGATACCTCGGTCAGCAGCTTCGCCGTCTGGAAGGTGCGTACGACGCCCAGCCCCGCCACCTGCTCCGGACGACGGCCGTCGAGCCGCTCGGAGCCCATCACCACTCGTCCCGAGGTGGGGACGACGTGACCGGTCACGCAATTGACCAAGGTGGTCTTTCCCGCGCCGTTCGGCCCGATCAGACCGAGGACGTGACCGGGCTGGACCTCGAGCGAGACGGCGTCGAGCGCGTGCACCCCGCCGAATTCCACGCCGATGCCCTCGACGCGCAGTACATCGGTGTTCTCGACCACCGGGAAGGAGACCCGGGCGGGCGTGATCTCTGACGGACGTCGCCGCAGCCAGCGCCCTACCGTCAGGTTCAGCAGTCGGGCGACACCGCCCTGCCAGTACCCGAGCAGCACCACGATGGCGACACCGAGGATCAAGGTGTTGTAACCCGAGCTCGCGGCGCCCGCCTCGTCGATGAAGACTAGGGCCGCCACACCCACCACCGGTCCGAGCTGCGTGCCGGCGCCACCGATCAGCACCGCGAGGATGAGCAGGATCAGCCGCGGCAGCCCGAAGGACTCCGAGGCCACGAACAGCGCCTGATGGGCGAACAGCGACCCCGCGAGGCCGGCGAGCATGCCGGAGACCACGAAGGCCACCAGGCGCACCCGCCCCGGAGAGACCCCGACCGCGGCCAGCGCGACCGGGGACTCGCGGTGCGCGATGAACTTACGGCCCATGCCCGACGACGTGAGCCGCGCGGAGACCTCCCAGGCCACAATTGCGGCCACGGCGGCCAACCAGTAGTAGGACATCGAGTTGGCGGCAAGGTCGCTCCCGAACGCCGTGGCGAAGGGGATGCCGAGCAGTCCCTCGGCGCCTCCGGTCAGCGAGGTCCACTTGAGCATGAGCTCCTGCACGGTGACGGCGAGGCCGAGTGTGGCGATGGCGAGGAACAAGTCCCGCAGGTGGCGGGTCGGCAGCCACACCAGGATGGAGACCACCGCGCAGATCAGCATCGCCAGGAGCGTGGCCACCAGGAACGGGAGTCCGGCCTTCATCTCCAGCAACACGGCCGCGTAGGCGCCGATGCCGTAGACGGCGATGTGCGCGAGTGAGAAGACGCCGGCGTAGCCGTAAATCAGGTTGAAGCTGACGGTCAGGATGAATGCCGTCGCCGCGGTGATGGCCAGGTAGACATGGAAGCCGTCACCCTGCACGAACAGACCGATGAGCACGAGGACGACCGGGGCAACGAGCGTCTGCCACCAGGCGCGGGGCATCGAGAAGGCGCTGGACATCGGCGTCAGACCCTTTCCGCGTTGCGGGCGTTGACGAACAAACCCGCCGGTCGCAGTGCCAGAACGAGAAAGAGGAGTACGAAGACCATGCTCACCGAGTAGCGGGGGCTGATGAATTGAGAGAAGGCAGCCTGCACGCCGGCGACCGCCAGTGCGCCCACGACCGCGTTCCTGATGCTGCCGAGACCACCCACTACTGCCGCGGCGATGCCGTAGATGACGAGCGGGAGAGCGTTGTCCATCGAGACTGCCGAGATCGAACTCTGCAGGATGCCGGCCAGCCCGATCGCGCCTCCGGCGAGCGCCCACGCGACGCAGGCCACGACACCGGTACGGACGCCGTACATCCCGGCCAATTCACTGTCGGCAGCCGTCGCCTCCAGTGCGTTGCCGGCCATGGTTCGGTCGACGAAAACGAGGACGCCTGCGATGAAGACCGCGGCCAAGAGGACCGCGAGGACGCGCTCGGTGGCGAAGGTGGTGTCACCGATGGTGAGCGTGCCGTCGATCATGGCGTCGGCCGAGTAACCCTCGGTGGCCCAGACCCGCCCGGCGACGAAGTCCAGGACCATTCCGAAGCCGAGCAGCGCGAGCGACAGCGCGACGTGGTCGAGCTTGGTGCGCTGGCCCCACCAGGTCGACGCGAAGTACGCGACCACGCTGAGCAGCACGGCGACCAGCATCGTGAGGACGATGCCGACGATGTCGGCCGACATCTCGTTGACGTAGAAGATGCCCGCAATCGCCACCATGTAGCCGGCGCCGAAGTTGAGGATGCCGCTCGAGCGGTAGACCACGTTGAGCGAGACCGCGACCAGCGCGTAGATCGCCGCGTTGGACACGGCTGTGACGAGGAACTGGATCACGCTACTTCTCCTGCGCGACCGACCGGCGGGCGGGAATCGTAGGCGACGTAGCGGGCGATCAGCCCGTCCATGCCGACGAGTCCGACGGCGGACAGCAGTTCGGCGCCCGACTTCTCGGTAACCCGGCCCTCCACGTAGAACCGGTCACCGACCGTGTCGGCGCGGGAGGCGTGCGTCCAGTCGCGCGGACCACGTGCCTCGAAGAGACGCTCGATAGCCTGCCGGCCCGACGCTTCCATGCGGTGCGAGGCGGGTCCGGAGAGGTCTGGATCGCAGGCGGGGTGGGAGTAGAAGGCGTCTTCGGAGAAGCAGCGTGATGCTTCTGCGAAGCGGCCCGCGGTGAGGTACTCGAAGTATTCGATGGCGACAGCGGGCAAGCTCATCGCGTCCCCTTGGCAGTGATTCTCAGCACCCCGGGGGAGGTACTCGCGTGAGCCGCCGGGACGGCCTGTGTAACCATGGTCACATAAAACATGAACCTAACGTCACTGTCAATAATGGATAAAGATGGCATTGCGACCGCATTGCGGTCCGGTTGCTCCAGGGCCACCTCCCGTGCACATCAGGTGTCGCTGACGGGTCCCCCGCCGCTGCGGTTCCAGAAACATGAATCAGGCGTCAGTTCTCTGATCGGGGTCGGAACGGAACTGTCGGCCGACCGCAGCGCGTGAGTGGAATCCGGGCAACTCCGGCGCGCGTGACCACGTCAGGTGCTGATCGTCCGCAGCTTTCAGGGCGCGTCGCCGACTCGCTTCGGGTAACGGACCCGCCGGCGGCCCGGATTCCGGGAAGTGCACTCGAAGGGGTAAGGCGAATCGGCAGCCACCGGTTGGCGCGGCATCGATCTTGTCGGCCGGCCGTGTCCCGATCGGTTGCAACACGTGCCGGTAGCCCGTGTGCCGCATGTGCCCGAAGCGATTGTTTCGGTTTGGCGGCTGTGCTCGATCAGGTTCAATTGGTTTGCCGCATTTCGTCATTCGTCCTCTGAGCGCGTCGCGATGTGCGATGACGCGGTGTTCGAACTTCTCGATGCGTTGCTGTGCGCCGACGGTCCGGTCACCCAGCCGGCGCATCACCACGACGAATCGGTCACCTGGGTCCGTGACGAATCATGGTCGGACTCTCCGATATCGGAGAAGTTCATCGCTTTGGATTCAGCGACATACCCCAATGTCGTCCCTGTGGGCGAACTTCCGGCCCGTCTCGCCACTGCCTCGACACCCCCGCGAGGCCGATTCCTTCAATGACATCTTCGACCGGGCCGCCCCGAGTCGGTCCGTGATCTCGTCGACCACGGCTGCGACGCAATCCGCAGCCTCGCTCTTGAAGCCCAACATGCCGGCCGGGTCGGCTATTTCGCGGACGTCGTTGCTCTGCCAAGCCACTCGGCTCCGTCGGCGATCAAGCTGACGAAGACGAGAGCTGTTGTTACAGAGCCAATCCCGCGATTGTTTCCGATGCGGGGAACCAGTGGACATCGATCAGGGTTCGTGCCTGAATCGATGCCACTGAGTCCTCGGGCCCGTGAGTAGCACCGCTCTGGACGGCGCAGATCGAACTCCGACCAAAGTGGCAGGCGCGATCGACTCCCCGGGATGACGCAGATCCCAGCGACGGCTCTAGGCGCCGAGGTTGTTGACGGCGAGGTCCCTCATCGACGCGGTGTGACCGCACTGCTGGCGGCGTAGCCCATCTGAGCCCTTCGGCTCAACCGCGACAGAGTTGCCGGAATTCGGTACACCCAGGTTGTTCGTATTGTGCTGAATCGCGGTTCTGCGTGGTCCCGACTCCGGGTCGGGCGGTCCACCGCTCTGATCGGTCGCCGATTATCTCGACCAGTAGCCACTTCACTGGAGCTATTGGCTATCCCGTAGGGCGTCGAGCCGAAGTCATCGAGTTTGCGGAATATTAGCCATAGCGTCATGTCTGGCTTGGTACCGTAATCGTCAGCAACCGGAAGCTAGCTGAGTGTCTGTCGCTTGTTTTATTGCCGGATGTTTGTGGGTCCTACCTGGCCATTGCGTGCCACATACGCGTTGATTCTGGTAAAGCCCTGTCGGAGTGTGCGCTCTGGAAATTGTCTCAGGCGGCTTTTGCCCGCCGGAAGTGACAGGTTCCCGCGCGAGACGCCGGACTGGGCCGCGCTTCGGCTGCGGTAGAGCTGCGGTAGATACGCCCCTCGGGACGTTTCGCTGCAAATTTGCCCGAGATTCGTGCACTGTGCATCGGGCTCGCTGGTCCAACGAATGCTGCGAACTACGAACTACCCGTGGAGGTCTAGGTCGTGACTCGTCAGTTTCTTCTTTTCCGCGGCGTCCGGCGCGATCGTCGCGTCCGCATTCTCGCCGCGCTCGGCGGTGTTGCATTCGGGCTGTTGCTGGCGACGACGGCAACCGCGCAGCCGATTTATCCGTGGCCGGATCCCGACCCGTTCTACGGCGCTCCGGCGAATCTGGCGGCGCACCAGCCCGGTGATGTGCTCGATGCGCGAGGACTGCCGCCGCTGGGGATGTTTCCCGGTGCCAGTGTCACGCTGGTGAAGTTCCGGTCCACCAACTCGAACGGCGCTCCGATCGCGGCGACTACGACGGTGGTCACCCCGGCCGGTCATCAACCAGACGCGCCGCTGCTGTCGTATCAGCACTTCATCAATGCGCTCGGCACCAATTGCGCGGTATCGCATCAGCTGTACTCCGGCGATACGAACCTGCTGTCGACCGCACCTGCTCTCAATGCGGTACTCGCGCGGGGTTGGAGTGTGGCGCTGCCGGATCATCTCGGTCCGAACTTCGCTTTCGGGGCCGCGCGTTTGGGTGGCCAGATCGTCCTGGACGGCGTCCGGGCGGTGAAGAGGCTGCCCGAACTCGCCGGGCAGCACAGTCGGGTGGCGTTGGCCGGCTACTCCGGCGGCGGCATGGCCACTGCGTGGGCCGCTGCACTGCAGCCGTCATACGCACCAGAACTGGAGCTTGCCGGCGCGGCCGTCGGTGGTGCCCCGATGAACCTGGAGAAGATGGCGGAGGCATTGGGCTTCGATCCGCACCCGGCCTTCGGGTTGGCGATGGCGGCGGCGATCGGCCTGGAGCGCGAGTACCCGGACCGGCTGCCGATCAGCTCGTACCTCAACGAACGCGGACTCGCGGCCCGCGACGCCATGGCGAACAGTTGTACCGGCGAGATCCTCAATGTCGGCGCCGACGGCAGTGCCGGCGCATATCTGGCCGGCACTTCGGTCGTCGATATCCATGAGGCTCGGTCGGTGTTGAAGGAGAACAGCTTGGAACTCTACGACGGGGTGCCGAGAACGCCGGTGTTCGAATGGCATTCTTCGTCCGACCTGCTGATCCCGCTCGACGCGATCGACAACACCGCCGGACGTTGGTGTGCGGCCGGGGTGCCGGTGCAGAGGCTGCAAGTGTCCGCGCCCGAGCATGTATCGGGGGCAGTGCTGGGCAGCCTCGATGCGCTCAACTGGTTGGACGGCCGGGTGCGCGGTGTGCCGGCGCCCGCCTCCTGCTGACGATCGGCACCGGTAGCGGCGAAACACAGCAGGTGGGTCCGGTCGCCAACAGTTTGTGGTTGTCGTCACCAGCGCTTCGGCGAGCGCTGGTGACGACTCACCATTGCCTCCCGCGATGCCGATGAATCTCCGGCGAACCGAGATTCGGGGCGCGATCGCTGCTGGTGGTTTCAGAATCCGATGGCTTCGCGGAGCAGCAGGACAGTGCCGCGCCCGGACTGGGGTTCTGCCCGGAGAACGAGTAGGCGGTTGATGGCGCTGCGCTGCCCGTAGACCGCTTGGGCGCGGGCGCTTTCCAGTGGCAGAGCGTGGTTTTCGACGCGGCGTAGCGCGGCGTCCAGGTCGGGTACCACCTTCTGCGCTCCGACGATCCAGATCGCGCGGGCGGCGCCGCCGGAGTAGGCGGGTAATTGGCTTCCACTGGCCGAGACGACCACGAGGGAGCCGGTCTCGGTGAGCGCAGCTACGCTGCCGACGACGACGTCGGGGCTGGCGATCAGCCGCCGGATGTCGTCGGCGTGGGTGACACGGTCCATGCTCAGGACGCGTGGCTTCACGGCCTGGTATCGCCCGCTTGCGTTGATGTCGTCGTCGATGCCGGACAGGCGGAGGGTCTCGCTGGCCGCGGTGAACACGCTGGAGCCTTCGGGGATCAGACCTCTGATGCGCGCACGTGCGGCGGCGGCATCGTCGAGGATCTCGACGGCGAAACCGTGTGCCGTCAGCGCAGTGCCCGCCCGCTCCAGGCGCTGCGCGGACGCTGGGTCGGTGAACTGTGTTGTCGGATTCGGGGTAGTCATGGTGCCTCCTGGGCTCGTCGTGGGGTGGCGCAACTGATAGTCACTCGGGTCGATCAGCTGGTCGGCCAGCAGGCGCCTGCGCGGCGCGGGGCGCCGAGCCCGCCAGTGGAGTGGTGTCGAGGTATCTGACCTCGTAGACCCGTTCGGCGAACTTCCAGCCGTCGCCGGTGCGCTGGTAGCGGTCGTGGTAGATGGCGTAGTTCAGTCCCTGTCGGCCGTCGCGCGTGCGTGCGAGCTCTTGGATGTAGGCGCGGCCGGTCGCGGTGTCGCCATCGAGCTGGATCGTTCCCGCGTGTGTGGTCTGCACGAAGAAGTCCCACTGGCTCTGCAGCCGCTCGCCCCCGGCGCGGATCTCCTCTCGACCGACGAACGCGACGGGAATGTTCGGCATCCGCAGCGCGCCGTCGGGCAGGAACAGCGACGCGAGGCGGATGCGGTCGCGCATCATCGCCGCGTCGGTGAACTCGCCGCGCAGCGCCTCGATCTCGACCCGGTCTGCGACGGTCTGGAAGTCACTCACCTGAAACTCACTCATCGGTTTCCTCACTTGTCACGTCGAAGCCGGTGTCTGACGGCATCGGGGATGGTGTGTTCGTCTCAGTGGTCCGACGACACAACCCCGCGGATTGTGCGGCGGTGTGGTGACCTCACAGTTCGGTGCGGTGTTTCGTCGATCCTGTGAGGGCAGCAACGACCAAGAGAGGCGGGCGGCACCATGAGCACCCGATCCCAGTTAGGACGCGACCGGCCCGACCCCGGCCTGAGCGCAGTCATGAGCGAGCAGCGTCAGCTCATCAATCTCGCCTATCGGCTGCTGGGCTCCCTGGCCGATGCCGAGGACGCCGTGCACGAGACCTACACCCGCTGGTATGCCATGTCCCCGCGGCAACAGGCTGCCATCGAATCTCCCGGCGCCTGGCTGACAACGGTAGCCAGCCGCATCTGCCTGGACCTACTCGGCTCGGCACGGGCCAGACGTGAGCGATATGTGGGCGAATGGATCCCTGAGCCGCTGCCCGAGCCCACGGAGTGGATCAGCGGGCGGCCGGACGCCACCACCGTCGATCCGGCTGACCGAGTCACCCTCGACGAGTCGATCGCTATGGCCTTTCTCGTCGTACTCGAGTCGATGACCCCCGCCGAGCGCGTCGCGTTCATCCTGCATGACGTCTTCCGCTACTCCTTCGCCGAAGTCGCCGAGATCGTCGGCCGCACACCGGCGGCATGCCGACAGCTGGCCTGCTCGGCCCGCCGCCGCATCCGCGTGGCGCGGGCTCCCGCCGCCCCGACAGCCCAGCAGGCCGGCCTCGTGAGAAATTTCAAGCAGGCGTGGGCAGCCAAGGACGTCGACGCCCTGCTCGATCTCCTCGACCCCGGAGCCACCGCGATCGCCGACGGCGGCGGCCTTGCCACCGCCGCGCTGCGCCCGATCCGAGGCGGCGAGCAGATTGCCCGTTACCTGATCGATCTCGCCGACCGGACACCCCACGACGTGACGTTCCTGGAGCGTACGGTGAACGGTCGGCCCGGGCTGGTGGCTCAGCAAGATGGCGCCGCGGTGGCGGTGTACGCGTTCGACATCGCGGGCGACCGGATCACGCATATCTGGACAATCCGCAACCCTGACAAACTCGTCCGCTGGACGACGAACTGACGACGCCCCACCATCCGCAATACGGCCCGAAGAGTTGCCGTCGCGGGATCCCCACCCCGACGCGGTGGCTCAGCGGCATCTGCCAGTAGCCTGTGCCGGGTGGGGCGGATGGACTATGCACCGAGCACATCGGCGCGACCGGGCATTGCACTGGCGGCGGTTACTGCCGTTCTGTTCGTAACCTTCCTGGACACGACCGTCGTCAGCGTCGCGCTCGGTGACATCCGGCACGATCTGAGTACCGACGTGGTGCTGCTGCAGTGGGTGGTCAATTCCTACACAGTGGTCTTCGCCAGCCTCATGCTGGCGGGCGGATCACTCGGTGACCGCTGGGGTCGCAAGCGAGTCATGATCGTGGGATTGGTGATCTTCTGTGTCGGATCGGTGATTGCGGCGCTCGCGGCCAGTGTGTCGGTACTCATCGTCGGTCGCGCGATCATGGGCGTGGGCGCAGCCGCATCGGAACCAGGCACCCTGTCGGTATTGCGGCAGATCTTCCCGGATGAGCGGGTCCGCGCCCGGGCGCTCGGTGTGTGGGCAGCGGTGTCCGGACTGGCGCTGGCGGCCGGGCCGGTGCTCGGCGGAGTGCTGGTTCACGCGTGCGGGTGGCGCTCGATCTTCTGGTTCAACCTGGTGATCGGTGCGGTGGCGCTTGCTGCCGCGCTGTGGTCCGTCCCGGAAAGCGCCGATCCACGCCTGGGGCGTGTCGACTGGGCGGGATTCCTGCTCGGCGCAGCCTTTCTCGGGCCGGTGATATACGCCGCGACCCTCGGTGAGCAGCGGGGCTACACCGCGCCCTTGGTGATCGTGCTGTTTGTGCTCGGCGGTATCGCCTTCATCGGTTTCGTCGCCGTCGAAGCACGGGCGCACGCCCCGATGCTCGAGTTCCGATATCTGCGCCTGCCGACAGTGCGTGGTGCGCTGGTGGTCGCTTTCGCCGTCTACTTCGGCATTTTCTCGATTTTCTTCTTCACCGCGCTGTATCTGCAAGTGATGCAATCCTATTCGGGTGCACGCACGGCCACAGTCTTCGCACCGATGGCCGCCGCGATCGTCATCGGATCGCTGGCGACGGGCTTCTGGGTAGCGCGTCATGGCGCGCGCACTCCCATGATCGTCGGTTGTGTGGTCGGCGCCGGCGGAATCCTGCTGACCCGCCATACCCTCGCCGGCCCACTGCACGACCTCCCGCTGGCGGCTGCGATGGCGGTGGCAGGGTTCGGATTCGGGATCGCGGTAGTACCGTTGACGTCGGCCGTGCTGTCCGGGGTCCCGGCGGAGCACTCGGGTATGGCCGCCGCGGTGACGAACACGATGCGCCAGGTCGGTTCCGCGTTCGGTGTCGCCGTGCTCGGGGCACTGGTGAATTCGTTCCTCACGTCGGATCTGAAAGCACGGATGAACGAGCTGGGTTTGCCGGCCGCGCTACAGCCCGACGTCGTCGACGCCGTCGAACGTGGCCGCATACCGGAGGGCGTGGACATCACCCCGTATCTGCAATACCTGTCGAAGGTATCGGACGTGCTCAACACTGGAAAGACGGCATTCCACCACGGACTCGATGTGGCTTTGCTGGTTTCGGCGGTATTGATCCTGGCCGCGGCGGTATTCACGGCCGTCGATACGGCACGCCATCGAGCAGACATCACATAACGGGCAAGTACGGGTCCTCGTCCGGTATACGGTCCCTCACCTGATCGCGACGACCAATGCATCATTGATCGACCGCCACGCCACACCTGTCTCCAGGAAGCCGGCTTCTTGCAACCGTACGCAGTGCCAGCCGATCGGACGCTCTTCGCCTCCACTGTGTTTTTCGAAGATAGCGCGGCTGGCCGCGTATTCGTCGGCCAGACCTGGGTCGAGGGCCACCGCCGCCCACCACTGCTCCCAATCCTGCGCCCCCATGGCACGAGCCCGCCTCTGGTGCCGGGTCTGGATAACCTCGTCTATGGCTTTGAGCATTGGATTCTCCGGCTCGGGCATGTGATCGGCATTGACCAACACCCCGCCGGGCCGCACCAGCTTCGCCAGATCGGAATACAACCGCGCCAGCGCCTCGCACTTCATCCAGTGCAACGCCGTCGCGGTGAGCACGGCGTCGAACGTCTCGTCCGGTAACCGTTCCATCCAACCCGGCTCGGATAAATCGGCCGTCACGAAGGTAATCCGCGCATCCCCGTCGAATGATCCCCGAGCAATCGCCAAGAGCGTCGGATCCATATCGACCGCGACCGAGCTCGCTTTCGGCAACCGCGCGAACAACCGCCGACTGATACTCCCCGTCCCGCACGCAAGGTCCAGCACTCGCGGCGCCTGCCCCGCCACCGCCGCCAGCACATCCAGCATCACCCGAAACCGCTCTTCCCGGTCGGGTAAATACAGTTCTTGCTGCCGATCCCAACTACGCTGCCACGACTCCCAGTCCATCGCCCTCCGCGTCCGGTCACCCACCCGAAATCGCTGCCGACTGCCGCTGCGCACGAACCTCGGCGCGGCGCCGCGCTGTTGAACTACGACGGTCCCTTTTTCGAACCCGCGGCCGGACAGAAGCTGTTCCAGGCGGAAATGGATGTTCGGCTCGACAGAAAGACGCCGAAATGGGGCCCGATTCCGCCATTGCGCCGCACTGATCCAAGTCACCATACTGGCTTGTCGTCGCGACGATGTGGAACCACCGCGCCAGCGGTGTTTCGGGTGGGTCGAGTCGAGGGGCGATTCTCCGGCTCGGGTTGCGGGCGCTGTTGTCGGGGTTGGGTTGGGTGCCGACTGCATCCTCTCCCGCCCGATATCGCAGGTGACCTTGCCAGTCGGCTACTCGAGACGGCAGTGAGATCTGCTGCCGCAGACCGTTTCGAACTTACAGGCTGCTCGTCCGAGCATCATCGTTCGGCAGTAGGGCCCCGGAAGAGGCGAACGATTGCCCGATCACGTCGAGTCGGTGTGCGACGTACATTGTTGTCGCGGCGGGTAGAGCCGCCCCTGGCTGCCCTGGCCGATGCAGGCGACCCCGTCCAGGTCGCGTCGATCGGATTCGTGGATGTCTCGAGCAATCAGACCGGACCGTTGCCGTGTCCATGCGGTACGAGCTGGACTGACCGCTGTACTGGAGGGTGCGATCAGTAGTCCGTTGTAGCGGAGTCGGTCAGCGGCGTATGCGATCGTGCGGCGGTGTTCCATCATCGAGGAACGCTGAGGTTCTGCGACGTCGGTGGATCCCGCGGGGTCGACGACCCCATGCACGATCCGGCCGGCAACGTGCTCGATATTCCGGTGCACGGTGCCGAGGAACCTGTTCGACGGCTCGCGGCATGTCTTGACCGTTGTGAACCCGCGTGACGGGAACGGGCCGGTGTGGTGGGGTCTGCAGGACGGTCGGACATGGTTCACCCCGCCCCGTGAATACAGTGACTGGACCCGAACCATCCAGTACATACCGATAGCGGGGCACTTTCCCTGTGACTGCGCGCGAGGGACTCGCCCGGTAGGTCACCGGAACCTCGGCGCTGCGGGGTGCGACGGTGTTAACCGCGATCGATCGGATGGCCCGCGGTCGTCATGCATGCCGCTGCGTCGATCTCCGTCACGCCGAAATACTGCCCGTGCACCTCGGAAAATCGCCACTGCCATCGACCGCGTCATGGCAGTGTCCACGCCGGATGCGAGTTCGTTTCGGCCATCACAGAAATGACAGTGGTCACACTGCAACCGGCAACGTGTTAACGGAGCGATCATGCCCGGCGATTTACTTGTCGAATGGCCGGAATCGAAATCGACCGGTACATCCCGCGACGGAGGTTCCCTCATGCTTGTCAATTTTCTCAACCGGATGGTCTTCGCCTCGGCCGCCGAGACATCGGGTCCGACGGCCGCTGCGCTCGATGAAGATGCGGCGCTGCGCCGGAAGGAATCGGAGTATCAAAAATACTTGCTGACCAGGACCTTTGCTCGCATTACCAGTGGGGTGTAACGGACCGATCGCAGGTGGCGATTTCTCTATCGATTGTTTGGTCAGGGAATCGGTCGGCATATGCCGACCGACGGCTCGAATGCTCACCTGTGTTCGAACAATATTTAAGTAGACCTGCCTTTGATGTGGTCCGTTACCAGGCCGTGAGCCGTGACAGCGGAAAGTCGTCGGATACTGAAGCGTTGCAATAGCGGCGTACCGTAGCGCGGTCTCACATTCCACTTTCCGTCACCGCAGTCGAATTATCGTCATAGCTGGACTGCGTCTCGAAATTTCAACGAGTCCATAGCATCTCGCGAGTTCGGTCACCGACGTGCCGGAACTTCACGGAATTCGTGCGGCGTCGACGCCGGGCGAATCTGGCGCTGTTTCGACGCCATCGCCTCGAAGGTAAAGACGCTGCACGCCAACGCGGTCGGACATGGCGAGGTGCCCGGATTCGAGGCCGACAGTGCGACTCGGATCTTCGCCTGTCATCTCGACCAAGCCGGCACCGCCCCGGCCTGGCGTGACCGGTGTCGCGTTCCGCTTCGACCCGGCCGCCGATACCGTTGTCGCAACCCACGGTGCGCAATCATCAGCTGCGAGCGGACAGTCCTGTCGGTGCCGGATCGTCAGCGTGTCAGGAGTGGCGAACTACCCCTGCGGCCGGACCGCGATACCACGCCACGATTCGCAACAGTCAGCCATGCGAATCTGCCACGAAATCTGTTATGTGGTTCCAGATTCTCTCGTGCGGTGCACCATGTTCGGTCAGATCGCCCAGGTCTCGGATCATGTCCAGGACGATTCGTATGCGAGCGACTGCGACCGGGTCCTTCGTCCATTGTTCGTGGCCGACTCGGAGCGTCGCCACCAGCAGGTCGCCAGGAAAATAGTCGCCTGCAGCGAGCGGATTCCAATGCAGCTGGGTCAATGCGCGTGACAAGAGGACATCGACGCCGACATTCTGGCCCAGCAGGCACCGGACATCCTCGGTAGTCAGTCGTCCGATCGGCTTGCGCCGCAGTTCATGGACGGTGCGTAGCAGGCGGGTCGCGTCCGCGGGTATCGCGGGCCACTCGTCGTCTTCGAGCTGTTCCAGCGACAGGTCCTCGTCAGCATCCGCGCACAGCGTCCATCTCCCGACTTCGTGTCGGAAGAAGAGGGTAGCGAGATTATCGGGTGAGTGCGTTATTCGCGCGAGCGCGATGTCTCCGAAGAGACGGATTCCGGATACCTCGAAGGTAGGTTCACCGATCGGGTCCACGGCGTCGTCACAGTCGGGATCGGACACGTTGTCCAAGAACTGCTCGGCTTCGTCCGCACACATCAGTGCGGCGATCTCACGAGGAACCCCTCGCTCCACCGCCACCCAGAACTTGTTGATCAGCCCAAGGATCAGCGACTCGTCATCAACCGAAGACCGCATGCGAACATCATGCTCGCACTGCCGTTTTCGGATCCCGCCCTCCATGGGAAGGCGCCCGGCACCGAACTCGACCAACGATCGGCATAGTTAGCTGCAGTGAAGCCATTGGGCGGATCATGGCGCTGGCCGCGTGAACACCGAGGATCGGAAAGAACGTGCGGCGAGGGCAGTGGAGGTATCAACGTGGACTGGGAGAACAGCCGCATCCGGTCGGTGGTGACGCGGGGTTCTACTGCCGCTGCCGCACTGCGCGACGTGCGGAGACGTCTCGAGGCGACGCTGGGCCGAGCTGGTGCGAGCCTCAGTGGTACCGGGCACATTTTCGCGGATGTGATACGTGAAGCCGACCGGGCCTACCGTCTGTCGGATCGGGAGATGCGCCGAATCTTCGACGATTTCATCGTTCCGGAGCAACTCGGCGGCGCATCGGGATCCCTCCGACGACCCGAGCTCGTTGTCGTCACCGGTCAATCCGCAGCGGGGAAAACAACGGCTATCCGCGAGATCGCCGATACCTTCCACGACCGCAACGGCGCGGTCGTCCTGATCGCCGACAACTACATGCCGTACCATCCGTTGTTCCGCGAGCTGCAGGCCGACGACGACTTCACCGCCGGTGACCGTATCTATCCGATCGCGGAGAAATGGCTCGATATGGCAATCGACCATGTGATCGCGCACCGCAGCAATGCCATTCTCGAAGAGGGAGTAGGCGATCTCACCCGCGCCGCCGGCATCATCCGCCGCTTCGACCACGATGACTACGGATCGCGAATCGAGGCAGTCGCGGTACGCCGAGAGCAGAGTCGGCTGTCCAACCTCACCCGCTTCCTGGACGAGCACATGCGGCACGGCGCCGGTCGCTACGTTCCCTTGGACGCGCAGGACGCGTGTTTCACTGGCTCCGCTGATCTGGTCCGCATGTTCGAGTCCACCGGATCACCGGTATCGATCGACGGCCTGCGAGTGCGGTCGCGCACTGATGTGCTGTTCGACAACCACCGCCTGTCGTCAGGTGAATGGGCCCAGGCACCACAGGCCTCGGAAGTCATGGAGCAGGAGCGCCATCGACCGCTGCTGCCCGTGGAGCAGCGTGCCTATGCCGAACGGATGCAGGAATTGCGTGACGGTATCGCTGCCGGCCGACAACTGCAGCCTGACGACGAGCATGTCTGGGCGCGCCTGTCCAAGGAGGCCGATGAGCTCGAAGCCTTGGTAGGCCCCATACTCGGGCCCGGTCCATTCGGTGGTCCGTCGTAATGGACCACACGACCGGAGAGCTCGAGCTGCCCCCAGTGCGACCGCGTATGCCGTTATGCGGCTGCGGCTGATATCGCCAGGAGTTCCGGGCTTGTCGGGTTCAGGTCTAGGAGCGGAATCGACGGCGGCCGGTGGCGGCGAGGGCTCGTAGGGTGCGGCCGAGCAGGTTGGTGCGGAAGTCGGTGTAGGGATACCAGAGCAGCAACCGCTGGAGCGGGAGCGGGGCGCGGGGTTTGGTGACCGTCTGGGGGCGGCAGTATTTGACGATGCCGTCGGCGCCGCCGAGGCGGCTGCCCAACCCGGATTCTTTCCAACCGGCCATGGGTGCGGCGAAGAAGAATAGGTTGGCGTGGACATCGTTGATGTTCACCGCCCCCACGTCGAGCTGGGCGGCGACGCGTTCAGCGTGCCGGATATCGCGAGACCACACGCTGGCCGACAACCCGTAGGTGGTGGCATTGGCCAAGCGCACAGCCTCGCTTTCGTCGCCGACTCGGACGACAGGGATGAGTGGGCCGAAGGTCTCCTCACGCAGGCAAGTCATCGTGTGGTCGACGTCGACGAGCACGGTCGGTTCCACCCATCGCTCGGCGGGTTCTGTCCCACCCCCGGCAAGTACTCGGGCGCCGGAAGCTGTGGCGTCGGCGAGATGGCGGCTCACCACCTCGAACTGTTCGGCGGTCACCAAGGAACTGACGTCCAGGTCGCGGCGCAGCGAACGGACGTGCCCGGCGAGAGTTTCCACGAACGAGTCGTAGATCGGGTCCACGACGTACACCCGTTCGACCGAGGTGCACATCTGTCCGGCGTTGATCAGCGCACCCCAGGCGATGCCGTGCGCGGCCAGTTCCACATCGGCGTCGGCGAGCACGATCGCCGGATCCTTGCCGCCGAGTTCGAGTCCGCACGGGATCAGCCGCTCGGCACATCGCTGCGCGATCTTCCTGCCGGTCGCGGTGGACCCGGTGAACTGGACGTAGTCTGCTTCATCCACCAGTGCGCGCCCGGCATCGTCATCTCCTGCGATCACGGTGAACACCGCCGGCGCACCGATTTCGGCCCATCCTTCGACGGCCGCGACAACTGTGTGTGGAGTGGCCGGCGCAGGTTTGACCACCACTGCGGCCCCGGCCAGCAATGCGGGGATCGCATCGAGGAGGGACAATCCCAGGGGAAAGTTCCATGGGGTGATCACCGCGACCACCGGGTAGGGCCGGTGCACGACATCGACGCGTTTGACGGCGTTGAGCAGATTCGGGGGCGCGGGATGCCGAGTACGCAACGACTTTTCGGCTTGGCGACAGTAGTACTTGATGATATCGATCGGTACGGTGACTTCGACCTTCGCTTCTACCAAGGGTTTCCCGCATTCGGCGACGAGCAACTCGGTGAGAAGATCGGCGTTGTCCAGCAACCAGTTCGCGTATCGACGTACCCAGCGCACGCGACCGGTGACACCGAGAGATTCCCAATCGGATTGGACCACGCGCAGTTCGGAGACCCGCTTGGACACATCGATCAGTTCACTGGACATGTCAGTTCCTTTCAGTTGTGGATCATCGTCAGTGCGCGAAAGCCGAGTCGGTGCCGGCGAAATCGTCCGCCTCGATCCAGGAACAGTGGAAGCCCACCGGAATCCGGATCGGCAGTGCGATAGTGGCGACGGGTTCGCCGGCGAAGTCCGCTGCGTGCAACCAGACCAGCTTCGTGGTGTCGGCGTTCGGGTCATGCTCGTAGTACGCCACCCAGCCCTCGTCCTCGCCGGGCCGATCCGGATGGGGGACGAACACGGGTTCGGACGCGGCGTGGCCGGGTGGTAGTCGGCGGATCAGTGGTTCTCCGGTGCGGAAGTCGTGTCGCAGTAGCGCATGCGGATGGTAAACCGGCGCATCCGTTGCACCATCTACCGTGAGGGCGTAATAGTGGCGCATCGGTTGGCCGATCCGTCGTGGGTCGCTGCGCGGGAGTTCGTTCGGACGGTCACCGATCTGATCGGCGGTGGCGGTGCCACGGTTCAGGTCGACGGTCCAGCGCCACAGATGTCCGCGATTGGCGATCGGGTCCTCCTCGGCTCCGTCGAAGAGGCGGTCGTAACAGATCGCCGTGAGTTCGATCCGCGCCGGATCCGGCTCATGGGCGCCGACCATGTGGAAGACGAACCCATCCGGGATCTCGAACCAGCGCAACCCGCCCGCGACACCCGGCCTCGGCAGCACGCCCAACCGTGTCTGATGTCCGTCGTGCCAGGTGTAGGGCAGGGCACCGCGAACGGCGGCCCCGAGGCTGAACCGCACTGGCGTGTCGAAGAACAGAACGTAGCGGGGCGTGAGCGCGATATCGTGCACCATCGGTCGGCCGCCCAGCGGGACGCGCTGACGATGACAGACAGTGCTGTCGGGAGCGAGCACGAGGTATTCGGCCCATCGGCGCAGCGCCGAGTAGGCCAAAAGGTGCAACTCTCCGGTCGTCGGGTCGAGTTTCGGGTGAGCGGATACGCCGTGTTGCAGGCTGCCGCCGAGATCGGTGTACTCCATCGTCTCGAGCGTGCTGCCGAGGTGTACTGGCAGGCACCCGGTCTCCACGAGGGCGAGCAGGAGTCCGTTGTGGGCGATGATATTGGTGTTGACGGTGTCCATCGGAAAGTGCCGTGGTCCTGGTGGTCGGCGTTCGCCTAGAGCTTTGACCACGCGGCGGGAGCGTACCCATCGGTTACGGAACCAACAGGCGCCGCCGTCCTGAATACGCACGCCGCTCACCATCCCGTCTTGGGCGAAAAAGGAATATCGCTCGAGTGTCCGGTGCTTCGGTGGCTGTACGGGGTTGGGGCCGATCTGTGTGAACAGGCCGTCGAGTTCCGCGGGGATCCGCCCTTCGACCGGCAGGTCGAAGGCCGTGACCTCGCGGTCGACCGGAGTGAAGGCGCCCTGCAAGTAGGGACTGACCGAGTCGGCATGGCCGGTTGCGGTGGACACTGAGATAACTCCTCGGGGTGTCGGGCTCAAGCCCGAATAGTCTGCTGTGCGCGGCGTTTCGGACGTAGTGCCTGCAGGCGAGCGTGCGCGGCGGGGTCGGTGGTGAGTACCAGGGTGTTGGTCACCAGCAGCGAAGTGATGAGGAAGAACACGATCTCTTCGAACGGGAGTCCCAGGATCGCGAACCCATAGGTCGAGGCGGGTGAGATGTGCCAGACACCGGCACCGATGGCAATACGGTCCGTCACAGCCAGATAAGCAAGCAGCGGAATCAACATCCGCACTCGCGTCCGGCGATGGGACGTCAGAAGATCGGCCCCGACGGCGCACTGGAGAGCGAGCGGCGGGGCGAACCACAGCAGCGTGGCACCCAGGTACGTGCCGTGCCGATCCACCAGCACCAGGCCGAGTCCTGCCGCCGCGGCTGCTATCCACGCGACTGCGAACGACACCCGCCGGCCGAGCTGCGGCACACGAGGCGGCGGCTCGCCTGCGCGCGCGAGATTCCATATCGCCCACAGCCCCGCGACGCCAGCTTGAGCGGCCATGAAGACGAACTCCTCGTACGGCACGTGGAAGAGGGCGGCGACGAACCGCCCCTCCCCGTACGACCACACCCCGTTCTGGATGATCCAGCTGTCCCACGGAGCGGTCCACAGCCAGGCCATCGGGATGAGCAGCGCCAGGGTCGGTGGCCCGAACCGCCGCAGCGAGGTTCGGGGTTCTCGGTGCCGCAATGCGCGAACGGCCAGCGTCGCCGTGATTACCAGCGGCGGCACGAGGAAGAGGGCGAGGAACTCGAAATATGTCATGGGTGGGTCTCCCGGGTGCGCCAGGCCCGCGCTGCGATCCGGAGTCGTGCGGGGAGACCGACTGTGACCCGGAGTCCGGGATCGGCGATCTCTGCGGCGGCGCGGATACGGCGGTCGGTGCGATTCATCGGTGCCTTCCCGGCGCGATCCGGGCGACAGGCGCCGAGGGGCCCGTGATGCGTTCGGCGGCGAGTCGCCCGCTGATCAGGGCGGTAGGTACGCCGACGCCGGGGTGGGTGCCCGCCCCGGCGAGAACGATGTTGTCGCCGAGGATATTCCGGGTCCGGAATGGTCCGGTCTGCCGGAAGGTGTGGGCGGCACTGAACGGGGTGCCGACGGGACAGCCACGGGCCTGCCAATCCCGCGGCGTCAAAACATGTTCGGCCTGTGGCTGTTGGGCGAGGTTGGAAAAGCCGCGCTCGTCCAACGTTTTCAGTACATGTTCGCGATAGCGTGGGGCTTCGGAGTTCCAATCGTGTCGCCCGTGTGCGAGATTCGGCGTGGGGAACAGCACGTAGTAACTGTCGTGTCCGGGGGGCGCGAGCGTGGGGTCGGTCACCGTAGGGACGCTGACCAGGAACGATGGGTCGCTCATCAGGGCTCCGCGATCAATGATCTCATCGAAGCACCGACGCCACGAATTCCCGAAATGGATGTTGTGGTGCGCGATCCTGGGCACGGTGGTTGCCTCGTCACGCGCCGCTCCGGCCAGGAGTAGATAGCAGGACGGCGAAAACTTCATTCGATTCAGCCGCCGGGATGCCCGACCGAGCAGCTGGGGGAAGGCCAGGGCCGGATCTGCGGTCACCACTACCGCGTCGGCCGGGATGCGGTCACCGGCCGTGGTGATCACGGCTCGCGCCCGGCCGTGCGAAGTCATCTCGACTCGCTCGACGGTGGTGTTGTAACGGAAGGTGACCCCGTGATCGCGCGCCGCCGCCGCCAATGCCTGTGGCAGAGCGTGCATCCCTCCCCTGGGTAGGAATACACCGCCGACGGTGTCCATGTAGGAGATAACCGAGTACAGCGCCCGGGCCCGGTGCGGGGCCACGCCGGCATAGAGGGCCTGGAACGAGAACACACGGATCGTTCGCGGGTCCCGAAGGTACTGTCGAACCTTGGATTCCATGCCACGAAATGCGCCCAGTGCGACAAGCCGCGCCAGGTGCGGAAGCGGCAGATCGAACGGGCTGTCGATATTCCGGTTGATGAAGTGATCGAACTCGGCGTCGTACAGGCGTTGCAGGAATGCGGTGAAACGTCGATATCCGTCAGCCTCTCGCGCACCGCATATCCGGGCGATCTCCTCGGCCATCTCGTCCGTGTCGGTCAAGACATCCAGCGCGGATCCGTCATGGAAGTGCGCCCGGTAGGCAGGATGGACGCCGAGCAGTTCGAGCCGGTCGTCCATGTCCTCGTCGACCGCCGCGAAGGTCTCCCTGATGAGGTCGGGCATCGTCAAGACGGTCGGTCCGTTGTCGAAGGTATATCCGTCCCGGGTGAATACGCCGGCTTTACCGCCCGGGCCGGACGCCTGTTCGACCACGACGACCGCGCGTCCCGCCCCGGCGAGATGGAGAGCCGTGGACAAGCCGGCCAGACCCGCGCCGATGACCACGATGTCGGTGCTCGGCGTTACTGTTCGTGGCGAATACATACCCGCTCCTGGACGCATTTCCTGGTGGTGTGGCCGACGGATTCACGACCGGTCACCTGTCTCGAAGGGTGACCAGACGCGCCAACTGCTGGAGGTCTTCGGCCGTCGCATGAGCGGGGAGCACTTGCATCGCCGCTGTCAATCGGTGACGCGCGCAGTGCAGCGCGAGATCCAGCCCGCCGGCCTGATGGACCAAATCCGCCGCACGTTCCACCTGGTCGGAGGTCAGTGGCTCGGTCGATCGGTAGAGCGCCGCCAGTTCGACCGCGGCGTCGGTGCCTGATTCCAGCGCCGCGACCACCGGCAGCGTCTTCTTGCGGCTACGGAGGTCGCTGCCGACCGGCTTGCCGGACACGGCGGGGTCCCCGCAGATCCCGATGACATCGTCGACGAATTGGAATGCCAGCCCCAGCTCGCGGCCGAAGAAATCCATATCGGAAATGGTGGCTGTGTCCGCGCCCACGCAGAGTGCGCCCAGTGCACATGCACATCCCATGAGGGCTCCGGTCTTGCCCATCGCCATCGCGATGTAGTCGTCGATACCGACCTGTGGCCGGTTCTCGAACGCGCAGTCGTCGTATTGGCCTCGGCACAGCTCGAGTGCTGTCTTCTGCAACCAGGTGATCGCCTCGGCTGTGACATGTCCGGGCAGACGCGTCGACAATACGCCGACGGACAAGGCGTGGAAGGCATCTCCGAGCAGGATCGCATTGGTGACGCCCCAGACGCTCCACACCGTCCGGCGCCCCCGGCGCAGTGGATCCTCGTCCATGACATCGTCATGGACGAGCGAGAAGTTGTGCAGTAATTCGACCGCGGCGGCGGCGGGGACGGCCTCTGCCGCGTCGCCGCCGCAGACGGTGGCCGCGGTCAGTGTCAGGGCCGGCCGGAGAGCCTTTCCCGACGCGCCCGGTGTCGGGGTCCCCGCTGCGTCCCACCACCCGAGGTGGTAGCCCGCCATGCGACGCAGCGCATCGCCCAGCGAATCCACCGAAACCTGCAGCACTGGCTCGATCAGCGCGCGCGCTCGGACCAACACCTCCTGCGCCGGTAGTTCTCTGACCGGTGGCCCTGTTTCTGTGGCCGGCATTGCAATCACCTCCGGCTGCCGACCTTTTCGATCTTCGAGGGTGCGGCAGCAACCCGGATCTTAAGGCGTGTTTCCGGTCTCGAGCTGCCGGCGTGTGACACCCGAGATGTGAGTGAACTACTGGTGGCGGAGTGAAATAGAAATCGATCATGAACCGTGCGGGCGTACCGGAAGTTCCACGAGGCCGTGTATCAGCAAACTGCTCTGCCACTGCGGGGTGAAGGCCTGATCGGCGAGCTCGAGCTTCGGAAAGCGGTGCAGCAGCGCGGAGAAGGCGATCTGCGCCTCCAAGCGCGCGAGCGGGGCGCCCACGCAGAAGTGCACGCCATGGCCGAATGCCAGGTGTCCGCCGGCATCCGCCGCAACCTCGAGGCGATCGCCGCGGTCATAGCGGGCCGGATCGCGGTTGGCGGCGCCGAGAGCGACGTGGACGAGTTCGCCGGCGGGGATGTCGGCCTGGCCGATCCGGACCGGCTCGTGGGTGTATCGCACGGTGGCCCAACCGACTGGGCCGTCGTAGCGCATGAGTTCCTCCACTGCCGCGGGTATCCGGGTTGGATCCTCGCGCAGCGCCTGAAATTGCGTGGTGTCGCGCAACAGGGCGTACGTGCCGTTGCCGATCAGGTTCACCGTCGTCTCATGGCCGGCGAGCAGGAGCAGAAAAGCCATCGACACCAGTTCCGGTTCGGTAAGCCGATCGCCGTCGTCGCCGGGTTGCATCAGCCCGGACAGGAGATCCTCGCCAGGGCGCGTGCGCTTTTCCGTCATGAGTTCCTGCAGATAGCCGCCCATCTCGCGGCGGGCAGTATCGGCTTCGGTCATGTCGTGCGAGGTACCGACCAGCACCTTGGTCCAGGCCTGGAAGGCAGCGCGATCGGCGAACGGCACGCCCAGCAGTCCGCAGATCACCGTGACCGGCAACGGATTCGCGAACGCCTGCAGCAGGTCGACCTCGTCGTGGCCGGCCATCTCATCGAGCAGGCCGGCGGTGATCTCCTCGATGTGCGTTCGCGACTCCGCCACCCGGCGCGAGGTGAAGGCTTTGCTGACCAGCTTGCGCAGTCGGGTGTGATCAGGCGGATCACTGTTGAGCATATGCGCTGCCAGCGCCCGCAAATCCGCACTCTGCAGTGCCTTGCCGCCCGCGCGACGTAACGCGTCGGACACGCCGGCGACATTCTTGCGCAGTCGCGGATCCGCCAGGGCGGCACGGGCTTCCTCATAGCCCGTGACGACCCAGACCCGCATGCCGTTGGCGAGGCGCACTCGAAGGACCGGTCCCCGCTCTCGCCAGTGGTCGTAGTACCTGTGCGGGTCGGCAGGGAAATCATCACCCACGACTTCGATCAAGTCCGTGGTCTCGGTATCAACCATGTTGCCTCCTGGGCTGCGTCCGCGACCCGATTGCCGCTGCCGTCGATGCACCGGCACGGTGCCGACAGTGGTCAACTACCGATGCTCTCGACACGCAGAGTATCCATCGATGGACGGCATTCGGCAGAAGAAGAATCCGAAGGACAAGGCTGGACGGAAAGGTACGGACGGGCTTCATTCGGGGATGATCAGCACCTCGTCAGCTCGCTCGGTCTCGCCGAACGCGCACGCGGACAAAGCAAAACTGTGCCGCCGTCGACCTCGACAACGGCCATCATGCGTAGACGGTGCGGTCGGTTCAGCGGTCCACCGCGGTCATGTCCTCGTAGCGCGACCCGCTGGCCGCGCCTTTCGGTGCCGCCGCGTCGATCCGTTTCAGGTCCTCACGCGTAAGGGTGATCCCGAGCGCGGCCACATTCTCCTCCAGATATCGCGGGTGCTTGGTGCCAGGGATGGGAACGATGCCCTCCCCCTGGGCCAGGATCCACGCCAGAGCCAACTGGGCCGGCGTCGCCTGTTTCGCGGCGGCGATCTCCTTCACTCGCTCGACGAGTTCCAGATTCTTCTGGAAGTTCTCCCCTTGGAACCGCGGCCGCCGGCGACGCCAGTCATCCGTGGGCAGGTCCTCGAAACTGCGCAGTTGGCCGGTGAGGAAGCCGCGGCCGAGCGGGCTGTACGGGACGAAGCCGATCCCCAGTTCCCGGAGTGTGGGGATGAGTTCGTCCTCAGGGTCACGACTCCACAGCGAATACTCGGTCTGCAACGCGGAGATCGGGTGTACGGAATGCGCCCTGCGGACGGTTGCGGGCGCCGCCTCGGACAGGCCGAGGTAACGCACCTTTCCTTGCCCTACCAGTTCAGCCATGGCTCCGACGGTCTCTTCGATGGGGACTGCTGGATCGACGCGGTGTTGGTAATAGAGGTCGATGTGGTCGATCCCCAACCGTCGCAGCGAGCCGTCGCAGGCGTCGCGCACGTGTTCCGGACTGCCGTCGATACCCCGCCAACTGCGGTCCGCGCCGCGCACGAAGCCGAACTTGGTAGCCACTCGCACGTCGTCACGCCGACCGCGGATCGCCTTGCCGACCAGTTCCTCGTTGGTGAACGGGCCGTAGGCGTCCGATGTGTCGAAGAAATTGATCCCCAGTTCCAGAGCGCGGTGGATGGTCGCGACGGACTCGGCGTCGTCGGCGGGCCCGTAGGCATCGCTCATACCCATGCAGCCGAGTCCCAGTGTGGAGACGATCAAACCCTGCTCGCCCAGTCGTTGCGACTCCATGTGCTTCCTCCTCGTGTGAAGTGAACCCCTTTCGCCGGGATTTCCCAGGTGCGTCGACCACGTTATCCGGGACTTATCCCGGTTTATTCGGAATATGCACCGAACATCGGCCGAATTCGCATGCGTAAGAAAATGGCTGGCCCGGTGTGCTCACCGAGCGGGATATCGTCAACTCGTGGCCCCGGGCATCGGCAAGAACCGAAGCTAGGGCACCGCGATCGGCATCAGCGATGGCAACGCTCCGCCAGCGGACCACTCGCTACGAATGTTCCTCGCTGCCTGGACCAGATGGAGCCGAATTCGTGGCGGGGATCGGTACGAAGCTATCGCTTGCCTGCGCTTCACCGAACCAGCGTGCGGCGGTGCTTCGCGTGATGTTCGGCGGCTGACCGATGTCGTCGTTCCGCCCGAGTCGCCGCGCCGAGCAAGAGGATCGACTTCACCGCTACTACCACGACGAAGATCGTCACGGCAGCGAGTAATGCGATCGTGCTGGCCTGCCAGGCGAACGGGTGGAGCAGCCGCAACCATGTGATCGCGAGTGCTGCGACACTCGCCACGGGAAAAGTGAATGACCAGAAACTGACCGAGAACGGCAGTGCGCGGTATCGCGGTAACAACGGCACGTGGATCAACACCATGAACGCCGTCAGCGCTGTCAATCCGCCGAACACATCATCGGGTCGACCGCCGGAGATCGTCAGCCACGCGGCCGACGCTACGGCAGGGGGAGCAATCATGATCGCGAGTGTCGGAACAAGTGGGGCGGGCATGGCTGGACGGAGCGCGAGCCGGAGAAAGAAGAACGCGGAGATCACCAGCCAGAAGAAGATCCCGACCGCGAAGGTTCCGACAGCGAGCCAGTCGAGCCCCGTTTCTGCGGCGGCGAATGCACCGACCAGGCCGGCTGCGCTGGTGGGCAGGTAGTAGCCACCATGAACGGATTCGAGAGTCAGTTCCCCGCGCATCCAGAAACTCAGGATCCATGCGCCGAATGCGGCAGCGGCGGCGATGGAGACCAGCGCCAGCATGGTCCCGGCAAGTGGAATCGCGCGGTGCAGGCCCGCTCCGAGCAGCATCGCAGCGATGGGAAGCAATGCCGCAAGCGGGCCCTGCGCGAAATGCGTGAGCTGATGCGAGAGCGGTTGATCTGTGCGTGCGCCGCGATATCCATGCGCCACGATGGTCGAGATCCAGGCGATGGCTGCGATCAGCCAGAATGCTTGCGCTAGCTCGAACGGTGCGCCGAGCGCGGCGGTCGCCACGGACCACACCTGGGCGAGTCCGGCTATACTCAGCGGGATGGCGAGCGTGTTCAGTGGGACACGCGTGCGCACGGGGGGATGTGTGCAGCAGGCACTTGACGAGACATTGGGAATGTTTTCCTGGCAGGGGGTAGCGGGACCCCTACGCAGGACGAAGGGGAGTTATTGACCTGAAAGTACAATACCTTAGTGGTTACGCTGTTCTCGTGGGTAGGCCGATGCAGTTCGAGACGGGTGCGGCCGTCGACAAGGCGATGGACCTGTTCTGGCGGCAGGGGTACGCCGGAACGACGCCGCGGGAGTTGGCCAGTGCGATGGGGATAGGCAAGGGCAGTCTCTATAACACGTTCGAGAGCAAGCATGCGCTGTTTGTGAGTGCCCTCCGGCGCTACAGCGAGCGGCGACTCGAATACCTCACCGACTTGTTCTCAGCGCCGGGACCGATCGGACCGCGTCTCAAAAGCGCGATCGCCATCCTTGCCGGAGTCGGCGAGCATCGACGAGGGTGCGTCATGGTCAACGCTGCCGCGGAACTCGGCGCCGCCGACGCCGAGGTGAATCGCATCGCGGACGACCTCTTCACGCGGATCGAAGCGGTGTTTCGGCAAGCGATCGCGCGGGGGCAGGAGTCCGGGGAATTCGGCGCGCAGCGTGGTGCCGACGCTGCCGCTGGTCAACTACTCGCCTCCGTGGTCGGGCTCAGTGTGCTCGTCAAGGCCGGCGGGCCGTCGGAACGGTTCAACGCGGTCGTCGACGATGTCGTCGCCGCGTTATGACGTTCGAAGCGAATCCACGATGGGACCCGGCGAGGTCATTCGGAAGTAGCGAAGGGTTCGATGCCGGCCGCGACAGCGACTTCCCGGTACGCGTCCGCCAAGTCGGTGAGGCTTGCGTGTCTGTTCAAGCCGCTCGGGTTCGGGACAACCCAGACGGGGGCGCCGCCGACGGTATCCGGCTGACGTCCGACCCTCGCCCGCGGCTGGGCGAAGGCGGTTCGATAGGCGGTGATTCCCAACATCGCCATCACTGTTGGAGCGATGCGTTCGACGCGCTTGGACAGCGCTACGGCCCCGGTGATGAGTTGCTCTGCGGTGAGTTCGTCCGCGCGCGCCGACGCTCCTGCTACGAGCGAGGTGATACCGACGCCACGCTCTGTGAGGTGTGCGACGTCTTCGGGACGGAAGCCCGCAGAAGCATCTATCCGCCGATCGACGATGCCCGCACGGTAGAGCGCGGCAAAGAATCGATTGTTACCGCCGCCGAAGTGTGCCTGCACTGCGGCAGCGCGCAGACCGGGATTGATACCGACGAACAAGAGCTGGGTGTGATCCCCGAGTAGGTCCGGCAGAGTCCGGCCGCGGAACGATTCGAGCGCAGACCGGGTAAATCGCATCGGTCCACTGTAGGTCCGGCCTATTCCTGCGGTAGCCCGGTCCCCTACTCCGCTGAATCGTGGTCACCATCGCAAGTGAGTCACAGCCGAAGAAAGACCGTTCCAGAGCAATAACGATTACGCGTAGGCCTTTTCGCTGAAATCCCTGCTCAGCATGTGTTTTTCGGCAATTGTCGACCAGCTCACCCGATTGACCTTACTATTTCTTTACCTACAATTGACCTTGTCATTGGTAGCGCGACTGCGCACGGCGCTAGGGGCAACGGGGCCATGAGACAAGCTCTTTCAGGTCGGCACGCCGACGCGATCACACAGCAGCGAACGATGGACGCGGCACAGTCCGGCGAAGTCGCGAATCCCCACAGCCGGTGGCCCGCGATGTTCGCCATCCTGCTGGCCACTGCCACCGTGGCGACCGTAGCAGTCGTCGGCATAGAACCCGGTCGTCCGCAGAGCATCCGGAATCAGTCGGAAGGTCACCACGACCCGACCGGTTGGCACAGCATCGACCCCCGCGGCTACCACCACTCTGATCCCGACCAACGCCGGACCGCCGAACATCGCGACTATCTGCGCGAATACTTCAGGCAGCCACGCGATCCGGCCGAAACGCGACGAGACGACGGCGACGGCACCCAGGCCTGGACCCGAAGGGGGCGACCGAACGGGAACGGTTGGACGGTGTGCCCGCCCCAAGCGAGACACTGCTGAATCGATTCCAGCACCCGCGGCATCGACGATCAGGCCGACGCGTTCGTCGGGCCCGTAGTTGTTTCCGCTATCGACCGCGCAACGGGCACTGAGTGGACCCGCGGCACCTGACGAACCGGCACAGGCTCCGGCGTTCGAGGGTCGAGACGTGTCGAAGCGCGATAGCGGAATTGTCGTGTTCTAGTCGAACGGGATCGCGGCGGTGGGAAGCAGCGAACGGGGATTGTCCACGAGGAATTCCAGCGCCCCGCCGTGTTCGCTGCGCAGGACGAAGTCGTTGCCGGTGCGCGGTTCAACCCGCAGTTCCACCTGGGCGAGCTTGCTGTTGAGGCAATAGCGGGTGGGGGCGGCCGGATTCTGGTATGGCAGGATCACGAACTGCTCGCGGCGCGCGGTCATCGACAGCGTCGCCGTCCCCGCGGCGCCACGCATTCGTAGCCGCCAGTTCGGGAACGACGCGTCGACATGTTGCCTATGCAGGTCGAACAGTCGGTCGAAGCGGTACATCTGCGCACCATGGCGAACTGTCATCACCGAGAAATACGGACTCGTGCGGTTGGCGATGGCAACGCGAGCGCTGGCCGCCTCGACATAGGCGAAGGGTTGCCGGCCGGATTGCTCGGAGAACACGGCTTGGCCCCAGACGTACTGGCGACTATGTGCTGGACCCCAGTTGTGCCCCTGCATGCCGGACCACCCGTCCACCAGCCACGCCTTACCGCCGATCGTGACGGTGCCAGAGCAGTGCACGACGGGAAAGGGGGACACGACTTTGTTGGCGGGGAATCGCGATCGGCGCACCTTCGCCGCAGTCCCGATCAGGACCAAAGGGTCGGCAAGTTCGCTGTCGTCACGTTCGAAGGCGATGTCCCAGTGGACATCCTGCCCATCGCGGTCGAGGTGTCCGCGCAACGTACCGCCCGTGTCCGTGACGGTGAAGGCTGTGTCGCCGATGGTGATCCGGTGGCCTCCACCGGCGGTGGTCGCCGTCGCGTCACCGTAGTCGATGGTGCGCCATGCCGCGGTCGCGGTGTCACCGTCGAACACCGAGACCCACGCCTGGGCGAGGTTGCGTCCCGAAGTCGAGGTCAGGAAGGTTGCTTTGATCCAGATCGCGCGGGGTGTGGTAGGGCAGTTGGCACGAAAGAACCACGATTCGACTCGGTTGGTGCCCAATTCGGCGACTGGGTCGTTCAAGTCGAAGATGGTATGCATCCGGGAGTCTTAGTGCTTGGGGAAGTGGGCGAACATGGATGTGGCGGCCGATCGGATCCGAGGCGTCCACGTCTGACCGGCCAGCATTGTGCCTGCCACGGCCGCCGGTGAATGGTGGTCGGTCGTTCAGGACTCCGGCGGGAGTATCGTCGGCGCGAACACCTCCTCCAGCGGGATGGGGCCGATGTAGCGACGGCAGTGGCAGCCGACCCATTCCCGCAGGCCATGAGTGCCTTTTCGGGAGATCTCGGCGTGACACGCATCTGTGGCGCGGTCGTGCATCGCCAGGTCGTGACCGCAACCGCAGCGTGCGGGAAGTTTCTCACTTGTCCGCACTCGGTGGCGATGCGTGAACCGACCACATAACCAGCCGACACCTACCAGGGCGGCACCCACCGCGAGACTGAGCGGATCCAACATACTTGTAGGGTACGTAACGCCGATCTGTCCGTCGCGCGGCGACGCCGACCGACCTGTGCCGCCGACCGACCGCGCATCACCTCTTCGCACGGTGAAGCATTTCCGGTATTCCCGCCGCTCGGTTGCCCGGCATCGACGTGGATACCGAAGATGGGCGCTGCGCTGAAACGCGACGCCGCGGGCGGAGTTCCGGTTCATTCGACGCGGGGGTGCGTATGCTCGCGCCCATGCGACTGAGTACGCGCAACCAACTCGATGGCACCGTCCTCTCGGTCACCCGAGGCGAAGCGATGGCCGTCGTGCTTGTCCGGCTGACCGGCGGAGATCAGATCACTTCCTCTATCACGAGGGACGCCGCCGACGACCTCGGGCTCGCCGAGGGCACACCGGTCACGGTGCTGATCAAGTCGACCGAAGTCGCGCTCGGCGTCGACTGAGCGGTGGTGTACCGCCGCCACATCGGCCGCGGTCGTCAAAGGTCGTCAACTCCGCACTGGGGGTGGCCGTCGGTGTCCGGTGACGATGCGGTGGATCAGCCGTGCCGCGGTACGTGCGGTGCGGTGGTCGATATCGAACCCCGGGTTGAGTTCGGCGACATCGCAGACAGCGAGCTTGCCGCTCGCGGTGACCAGGTCGGCGACGAGCTGGATGCTCTCCAGTGGTACGCCGAAGGCCGCGGGGGCGCTGACGCCCGGTGCTATCGAGGCAGGCAGCACGTCGAGGTCGATAGTAAGATAGACGAGGTCGACTCCGGCGAGAAAGTCCAGCACGAACCCTTGGATGGCGGCGGTGTTTCCGACGCCGCATTCGTCGTCCAGGAGGTAGCGGACGCCGAGGTGGTCGGCGGTGTCGAACAATGCCGCCGTGTTGCTCGGTTGGCTGATGCCGACAACCGCGTACTCGACGGACGTGCCCGCTGCATTCGCCGCATCGAGGATCTGCCGGAATGGGGTACCAGAGCTGGGCACCTGGTCCGACCGCAGATCGAAGTGGGCGTCGCAGTTGAGGATTCCGACGCGTCGACGCGTGGTCGGCAACGTCGAATCGGCCAGACCACGATAGGTGCCGAAGGCCACCTCGTGGCCGCCGCCGAGAACAACCGGGAAGTGCCCGGCATCGAGCGCGCCGCACACTACCGCGCCCAGTGTGCGCTGGCCCGCATCCAGGTCGTCGTCAACCAGTACGGTGCCCGCGTCGAAAGCGCGGATCGGGCTGGCGAGCGCCATCGATGACAATGCCTGCCGCAGCGCGTACGGTCCCGCTGCGGCACCCCGGCGGCCCTTGTTCCGGTGCACACCTTCATCGCTGGCGAACCCGATGAAGACGCACGCGGCCGGATCGGACCGAGTGGCATACGGTTCCACCACGTGATGCCAGCGCACATGCTCGGCACCGCTGCCATCGTCCCGCCCGGTCCACGGCTCGTAGGCAGTCACCACGGGAATATGTCGCACGAGTGTCTCCTCGATCCTTATCGGTCGGCGGAATCGACCGCCGCACCAGCTCGCCATACCTGATGAATCAGTGGGACTCCCGGCCGGTAGGCGAGATGCACATAGGACGGTGCATCCAAGGCGATGGCATCCGCCTTCGCGCCTGGGCGTAGCACGCCGATGTCGTTACGCCGCAGCGCACGTGCCCCGCCAGCTGTCGCGGACCATACCGCCTCCTCGGGTGTCATGCGCATGTCTCGGACCGCGATGGCGATACAGAACGGCAGGCTCGTGGTGTACGACGTGCCCGGATTGCAGTCTGCGCCGAGCGCGACGGTGACACCGGCATCGATGAGCGCGCGTGCGTCCGGATACTTGTTACGGGTGGAAAAGTCCGCACCGGGAAGCAGTGTCGCCACTGTCGAGCTGTGTGCGAGCGCGTCGATGTCCGCTGCGGTGACGTAGGTGACGTGATCGACGGACGCGGCGCCCAGTTCCACCGCGAGCGCGACACCGGGTCCGGTCTGCAACTGGTTACCGTGCACGCGTGGCACCAGCCCTTTCGCCATGCCGGCGGTCAGCACCGCGTGCGCCTGATCGCGGTCGAAGGCCCCGCGCTCGCAGAACACATCGATCCACTTGGCGTGCGGTGCACACGCATCGATCATCTCGTCGCAGACCATGCGCACATAGTCGTCGACACGGCCCGCGAACTCCGGCGGTGGGACATGCGCGGCCAGCAGCGTGACTTCGTCGGTGAACTCGGCTGCGATCTTTGTGCTGCGCAGCTCGCTGTCCACCGACTGCCCGTACCCCGTCTTACATTCGACGGTCGTGCTACCCCCGCGCAACGATTCGCGCATCAACCGTCGGGTGTTGGCACGCAACTCGTCATCGGTGGCAGCCCGAGTCGCCGCGATCGTGGTACGAATGCCGCCGGCCGCATAGGGCGTTCCCGACATCCGTGCGCCGAACTCCTCGGCGCGTTCACCGGCGAACACGAGGTGCGAATGGCTCTCGACGAAGCCTGGCAACACCGCTCGCCCGCCGAGATCGTGCCCGCGATCGCCACTCGGCGCGGCACCGGACCTGCCCACCCACTCGACAATGCCGTCGTCGAAAACGACAGCAGCGTCACGGAGTATGCCGAGCCGGCCATCGCCGAGTTCGGGATCGTTCGTGACGAGGGTGCCGATCCCGGTGAGAACGGTGGAGGTCATGCTGTCAACCCTCGGCCATCGGCACGCGCACACCCCGCTCTTCGGCGACGTCGATAGCGTGCCGATAGCCCGCATCGGCATGCCGAATCACGCCCATACCAGGATCGTTGGTCAGCACCCGAGTCAGCTTCTCGGCGGCGAGCTCGGTGCCGTCCGCGATGCAGACTTGCCCGGCGTGGATCGAGCGGCCCATGCCCACCCCGCCGCCGTGGTGGATCGATACCCACGACGCACCGGATGCCGTGTTCACCAGGGCGTTCAACAGCGGCCAGTCCGCGATCGCGTCGGAACCGTCTGCCATCGACTCGGTCTCGCGATAGGGCGAGGCCACCGACCCCGAGTCCAGGTGGTCACGCCCGATCGCAATCGGCGCGGACAGCTCACCGGAGGCCACCATTTCGTTGAACTTCAGTCCGGCGCGGTGCCGCTCACCGTAGCCGAGCCAGCAGATGCGGGCGGGCAGACCTTCGAAAGCGACCTTCTCCCCCGCCATTTCGATCCAGCGCCGCAGGTGAGCGTTCTCCGGGAACAACTCCACGATTGCCTTGTCGGTGGCGGCGATATCCCTCGGATCACCCGACAGCGCCGCCCACCGAAACGGGCCGAGGCCTTCTTCGAATAGTGGTCGGATGTAGGCGGGAACAAAGCCTGGAAAGTCGAAAGCCCGGTCGTATCCGGCCTTTCGGGCCTCATCTCGGATCGAATTGCCATAATCGAAGACCTCGGCGCCACGGTCGAGGAACCCGACCATCGCCCGCACCTGGGCGGCCATCGCGGCCCGGGCGTCCTCGGTGAATTGGGCCGGATCCTTGTCCGCCATCGTCTTCATGTCGGCGAAGTCCATGCCGATCGGCAGGTACGCCAGCGGATCGTGCGCCGAGGTCTGATCGGTCACGATGTCGATCGGTGCCTGCAGCGCGAGTAATTGCGGGAACACCTCTGCCGCATTGCCCTCGAGTCCGATGGACAACGGACGATGGGCGTCCCTGGCCTCGATGGCCAGTCGCAACGCATCCGCGAGGTCGACGGCCTTGGTGTCGAGATACCGGTGGGCGATCCGGCGGTCGATGCGGGTCGCATCGCAGTCCACACAGATCGCGACACCACCGTTCATCGTCACCGCGAGCGGCTGCGCACCGCCCATCCCTCCGAGTCCGGCGGTCAGGGTGATCGTGCCGGCCAGGCTGCCGCCGCTGTTCGGGAACCGACCCGATGCCGCCAGCTTGCGCGCGACCGCGCCGAAGGTTTCGTACGTGCCCTGCAGGATGCCCTGGGTCCCGATGTAGATCCAGGAGCCCGCGGTCATCTGCCCGTACATGGTCAGGCCGAGTTCCTCCAGGCGCCGGAATTCCTCCCAGTTCGCCCAGTCGCCCACCAGATTCGAGTTGGCGATGAGTACGCGCGGCGCCCATTCGTTGGTGCGGAACACGCCGACCGGCTTGCCCGACTGCACCAGCATGGTCTCGTCGGATTTCAAGGTCTTCAGCGTGCGGACCATCGCGTCGAAGGCCTCCCAGGTGCGGGCGGCCTTACCGGTACCGCCGTAGACGACCAGCTCGTCCGGGTGTTCGGCGACCTCGGGATCGAGATTGTTCATCAGCATGCGCAGCGCGCCCTCTTGCTGCCAGCCGAGCGTGGTGAGTTCGGTGCCGCGTGGTGCGGACACGTGGCGCGCGCCGGAGGTAGCCGTGGGCCGTGCGGTCATCGAGTGCTCCTTGTGGTCGCTGGGTCGACGGGATAGATCATCGACGCGGGTGGATTGCTGGTGCGCCGCGCGAGGGGGTAGTACAGGGCCGCGGTGACGACGATGCCGATGATCCAGGAAATGTCGGCGCCGCCGAGCTGTTCGGTGATCGGTCCGGTGTAGAGCTTCTGGGCGAGGAACGGGATCTGGGCGAGTACACCGATCACATAGCACACGATGGCGGTGCTATTCCAGCGGCCGTAGCGCGCGTCGGGATCGTAGAGCGCGGGGACATCCACCCTCTCTTTCGAGATCAGGTAGTAGTCGGTGAGGTTGATGGCACTCCACGGCGTGAAGACCATCAGCAGCACCAGCACGAAGTTCTTGAAGTTGTTCAAGAAGTCGGCACTGGCGCCGACCGCGATAATCACCGACACCGCGGTGAAGCCGACGATGTAGGCGGTGCGAGCGGCGGTGGAAATCTTGGACTGCCCATTGAACGCGGTCACCGTGGTGAGGATCGACATGAAGCCGCCGTAGGCATTGAGGCAGTTGACGGTCAGTTTGCCGACGAGCACTACAAGGTAGATCAGCGTCGCGATGACGGCGGGTCCGGCGAGGTTGCCGACGAAACCGACCTGGTCACCCAGGAATGCCTTGCCCGCGACGGCGGCGACCAGCGCACCGAAGGTCATCGACCACTGCGACCCGATCACGCTGCCCGCGAAGGTCGACCAGAAGGTCGCACGAGCGTTCGTGGCGCGCGGCAGGTAGCGGGAGTAGTCCGCGACGTAGGGGCCGAAGGTCAACTGCCAGCCCGCGCCGAGAGAGATGGCGAGCAGGAAGGTGACGATGTCGAAGCCCTTGACCCCGATGACCGCCGAGACGTCATATTCGGCGAACAGCCTGACCGCCAGGTAGGTGAAGCCGATAACACCGAGGACCGTGGCGATGCGCCCGACGATGTGGATGAGCTTGTACCCGGTCACCGCCACGAACGCGGTGAGCACGCCGAAGATGACGATGCCGACGGTCGGACTATTGATGTGCAGGATCTTGTTGATCGCCTGGCCGGCGAGGACGCTGCCGGTGGCGGCGAACCCGAGATACATCAGCACCACGAGTATCAGCGGCAGCACCGCACCGAAGACCCCGAACTGGGCGCGGCTCGAAATCATCTGCGGAAGTCCGAGCTTCGGTCCCTGCGCGGAGTGCAGTGCCATGACCGCGCCGCCTAGGACATTGCCGATGAGCAGGCCCAGGATCGCCCAGATCGCGTCGGCCCCGAACACCACGGCCAATGCGCCGTCCACGATCGCAGTGATCTGCATGTTGGCGCCGAACCAGAGGGTGAACTGGCTGAACGGGGAGCCATGCCGTTCGTCGTCGGGAATGACGTCGATGGTGTGACGCTCCGGCGCGAGGACGAGTTCGGATGGTTCGTCGATGGTCATAGGCCTGTCTCTCTTCCCGCGAGTCCGGCTGGTGCGGCGCGAGGTGTGCGGCCGAATCCCGCGATCTCGTGCGCACCGTGCGCTGGCTCACGTCTTCCATGAACAGGATGTATAGTCCTGTATAGACAACCTGATGTCAAGCGCGGCCGGACCTGTGCCGACGACATGGGATGATCACCGGTGCAGTCGATGGATAAGGGGTTCGAATCGTGGCGATCGGGGACGCGGAACTCGCCGCGTTGTACAACGACGCGGGGATCGATTCGGCTCCTGCCTATGAGCGTGTGAAGAATATCGTTGTCGCACAGATCAATTCGGGCCAATGGCGCGAGGGCGACCAGTTGCCGTCGGAGAATCAGCTCGTCGCCGCGCTCGGCCTGTCCCGCATGACGATCAATCGCGCGTTGCGCGAACTCACCGCCGACGGACTGATCGTGCGCATGATGGGCGTCGGCACCTTCGTAGCCGCACCGAAGACCGCGTCCCCGCTCTTCGAGGTGAAGAACATCGCCGACGAGATCCAGCGCCGCGGCCACCGGCACCGCACCGAGGTGATCTACGTGCGTGCGGAATCGGCCGATACTGCGGGCCCGATCATTCAGGATTCGATACGCGGCACCGTCTTCCACTCCCTGATGGTGCATTTCGAAGACGACACACCGATCCAGGTCGAAGACAGATACGTCAACCCGGGCGAAGCCCCTGGATACCTCGGTCAAGACTTCACGCAGAAGACACCGAACACCTATCTGAGCGAAGTCGCCCCCCTCGAACGCGGTGAGCACATCGTCGAAGCGGTCCTCGGCAGCGCGGACGAATGCCACCTTCTGCGCATCAAGAGGTCCGAACCTTGCCTGTTGATTCGACGGCGGACGTGGTCGGCCCGTGGGCTGGTCAGCGTGGCCCGGTTGGTCCATCCGGGATCACGCAACCGGTTGGAGGGCACCTTCACGAGTCATTGAACGCAGACGGGGCGCCAGTCGGACGCCTGTACGCGGCGACGAGGCGCCGAGTTGAGGTTCGTTGGGCTGGTTGCCTACCGCCTCCAGCGCGACGAGCACCCGCCCAACTGTCTGCAGCGAACGCCGGATTCGCCGCAACCGGCGATGCTGCGCGCGCCTCGAGTTCGTCGGAAGATTCGCCTCCCTGTCGGTACTGGTAGGGGTATCCGATCGCGAAGTGTGGGGATCTCCCTACTTGGCCAGAACGCGGCAGTACCGAATTATGTATCGGGTCAGCATAATTCGACGGAGAAGACCATCACCATGCCGATTGCATCGCGGACATCATCAAGATCCGGACAGCCCCTGCGACCGCCCGGCCCGCGCAGCAAGGTGAGGTCGACCTTCGCGTTTCAACGGTCCCCGTTGACGTTTCTGTCCGAAGTAATCGAGGAGTACGGGGACATCGTTTCCGTCGATCTCGTGGGCATGCCGTTCGTGTTGATCAACCACCCCGCCGACGTCGATCACATACTCAAGCGGCACCAGCGCAACTACGATCGCGGCGGCCCGACTTACACCATGGCGCGCGCGATGTTCGGCAACGGCCTGTTCATGGCGGCCAGACCGGGCTGGCTGCGTCAGCGGCGACTTCTCCAACCAGCCTTCCACCGCCCGCGGATCGCCGCCTTCGGCGAACTCATGTCCGACACGATCGATTCCACCTTGAACAGCTGGCAGCAGGTGTCGGCGCGCGGCGCGAATCTCGATGTGCGCGCCGAGATGAGCCGGCTGACGCTACGGGTGGTAGTGCGTGCTTTGTTCGCGATGGACCCGGCCGATGCCATGACCCGTCGCTTCACCGAGGCGGTCGCCACCGCGACCCGAGAACTCTCGGCCTACCTGCGATTTCCGCTGGTGCCGCTCGCTGTGCCGACTCCAGGACATCGCCGCTTTCACGGGGCCCTGCGGGTGCTGGACGAGGTCACCTACGAGATCATTCGTCGACACCGGGAAGACGGTCACGATCGGGGCAGTCTGCTGGCGATGATGATGCACGCGCGGGACGCGGACACCGGGGAAGGCATGACCGACGCGGAACTCCGGGACGAGGTGTTCGCGATGCTGTTCGCCGGCCACGAGACCACGGCCAGCACGCTCACCTGGGTGTGGTATCTGATCGGACGACATCCAGCGGTCGAGCAGCGTCTGCGTGCGGAGATCGATCAGGTTCTGGGCGGTTGCCGCCCCACGATGGACGTCCTGCCTAAGCTGGAATACACCCGCCGCGTTATCGAGGAGACATTGCGCCTGTATCCACCGGCCTGGCAGATATTCCGGAAGGCCGCGGAGGACGACGAAATCGGCGGCTACCCTATTCCCGCGGGGACCAACGTTCTGTGGTGTTCCTACCATATGCACCGGCACCGGGAGTTTTGGGACGACCCCGAGCGGTTCGATCCGGACCGTTTCACCGAGCGCGACAGTGGAAACGAGAATCCGACGGGGTACTACCCGTTCGGCGCCGGCCCCAGACTCTGCATCGGCAACACTTTCGCCATGGCTGAGATGCAACTCGCGATCGCGATGATTCTGCAGCGCCACCGACTCGTTCCGATCGCCGACAAGACTATCGAACCCAGCGCCCTGCTCACCCTCGGCGCCGCACGCCCGCTCGTTGTCCGCCTCGAACCCCCGGCAGGAAGCTGACGGCGGTCGCCGAAATACCCGAATTCTGCGGTGTTCCCGGTGACCCGGTGCTCGATGGCGCAGCGAACTCGACGCAGTGGGCGTGGACGGTTGTGCGCGGCGAAGTCTTCGGCGTGGTCGGCCGTGGCGCCCATGCGCGACCATGGACGTGCCGGTCCTACGACCGATGTGGTCGCACCACAGGTCGCGAGCTGTTCGAACGGATCGCCGAGGCGGGGTTTGATCGTCTGGGCGTACCCACGTGATGTTTCGGTGATCGGATACCAAATTGTTATCCAGGCCCTGGCTATCCGCTGCAGGTGCGTGCGGTGAATGAATCGGTCGCCGGTGGCGCGCCGGTTGTCGAAGCTGACTCTGCCTGGTCGGGAAAAGCCACATGATCTACGTGGGTCGTGATCGGTAGCGGCGCGCGACCACGACGCCCACACGCTTGACCTGTGGATATAGTTATATCGAGGACCATAGACCATGGCGATTGCGCTCAGGGCGCCCCGCCGAGTGCGCAAATCTGCATCGAGTGCAAGTGCGCAGTCACAGGGGGTGGTGCCTGGTCTACGCATCGCGAAGTGGTGGCTTATGCCCTTGACTTCCATCCGCGGGAAGTCGGTGACCACGGACGAATGAGCCTGCATGGTAGACAGTGCGCACGCGGACCGCTTTCCCTCCACTGGTGGATGTAAGTTGGTTCGCGACCGGAAGTCGCATGCTTGCTGTGATGGAACGGTTTGCACCGCAACCGAATATGAGGTTGAGTACCCGCTCGCTCGCGAGTGTGGGGTCGGTCTCGGCTTGGGCGCGGACACACCTGTACGGAACACACAGTTCAACGCCGTAAACTCACCGGCCGACCAGGCTACTGTTTTTTGGAGAGGAAAGGTCTTCGATTGTTCAGCCGTATCGCAATCGTCAACCGTGGTGAGGCCGCGATGCGGCTCATACATGCCGTTCGGGACCTGGTCGCGGAGACCGGGGCACGGATCGAAACCGTCGCCCTACATACCGACGTAGACCGCACCGCGACGTTCGTGCGCGAAGCGGACATCGCCTACGACCTCGGGCCCGCGTCCGCGCGGCCATACCTCGACCTGAAGGTGCTGGAGCGCGCGCTGGTGGAGACGAAGGCCGACGCCGCGTGGGTCGGTTGGGGATTCGTCGCCGAAGACCCGGCGTTCGCGGAACTCTGCGCGGAGATCGGAGTCACCTTCGTCGGACCGAGCGCGGAAGCCATGCGCAAGCTCGGTGACAAGATCGGCGCGAAACTGATCGCCGAAGAGGTCGGTGTGCCGGTTGCGCCGTGGAGTCGTGGCGCCGTCGAGACTCTGGAGGCGGCGCTCGAGGCGGCAGCCAACATCGGCTACCCGTTGATGCTGAAGGCGACCGCCGGCGGTGGCGGACGCGGCATCCGCGTGGTGACGAACGAGGCCGAACTCGCTGACGCCTATGAGCGCACCAGTCAGGAGGCCGCGCGGGCGTTCGGCAGCGGCATCGTCTTCCTGGAGCGCCTGGTCACCGGCGCCCGGCACGTCGAAGTCCAGGTGATCGCGGATGGCCAGGGCACCGCGTGGGCGCTCGGCGTCCGCGACTGCTCGGTGCAGCGGCGCAACCAGAAGGTCATCGAGGAGTCGGCGTCGCCTGTGCTCGGCGCGGCGCAGACCGCCGAGCTCAAGACATCAGCCGAACGGCTGGCCCTCGCAGTCGGTTACCGCGGCGCGGCGACTGTCGAATTCCTGTACCACCCCGGCGAGCAACTGTTCGCGTTCCTCGAGGTCAACACTCGCCTGCAGGTCGAGCACCCGATCACCGAGTCCACCACCGGATTCGACCTGGTCAAGGCGCAACTGCACGTGGCATCAGGTGGCCGGCTCGAGGGCGAGCCGCCGGTGGAGCGCGGTCACGCCATCGAGGCCAGGCTGAACGCCGAAGACCCGGACCGCGACTTCGCGCCCTCGCCGGGTCGCATCGCGCTGTTGGATCTGCCCGCCGGGCCGGGCATCCGGGTAGACACCGGAGTCAGCACGGGTGACACCATTCCCGCCGACTTCGACTCGATGATCGCGAAGATCATCGCCTACGGCCGTGACCGAGACGAGGCACTCGGCCGGCTGCGTCGGGCGATGGCCCAGACCACGGTGATCATCGAGGGCGGCGCGACAAACAAGAGCTTCGTGCTCGACCTGCTCGACCAGCCCGAGGTGATCGACGCCAGCGCGGATACCGGCTGGATCGACCGTGTCCGCGGCGAAGGCAGGCTCGTCTCGCACCGGCACTCCGCTGTCGCGCTGACGGCGGCCGCCATCGAAGCATACGAAGAGGAAGAACGCGCCGAGCGGCAACGGCTGCTGTCGACGGCGTTCGGCGGACGCCCGCAGGTTCAGCACAACAGCGGCCGACCGCTGGATCTCGAGCTGCGCGGCGTCGGTTACCGGGTGCGTGTCGCTCGAGTGGGAGCGCATCGGTTCCGCGTGGGTGTCGAAGCCGGTGACGACATGCGCACCGCCGACATCGAACTCGACCGATTCGACCGGCACACCGGGCAGATCGTCGTCAACGGCGTGCGATACCGCCTCGTCACCGGCACGTACGGGTCGGTCCACCTGGTCGAGGTGGATGGCGTGACACACCGGGTCAGTCGCGCCGAGGGCGGAGTGGTCCGCTCGCCCGCGCCGGCACTGGTCGTCGCTACGCCGTTGCAAATCGGTGACGAGGTCGAAGCGGGCGCGCCGGTGCTGGTGCTGGAGAGCATGAAGATGGAGACGGTGCTGCGGGCGCCGTTCAAGGCACGGCTGAAGGAATGCGCCGTATCCGTGGGCACCCAGGTGGAGACCGGTGCACCACTGCTGCGGCTGGAGCCGATCGCTGACGACGACGAAGCCGAGAACGCCTCGGCCGCGGAGCCCGTCGAACTGGATCTGCCCGCAGCGCCCGGGCCGGTCCCGGCGTGGGAGAGCACCACCCGCGGCCGAGAGGACCTGCGCAGCCTGCTGCTCGGCTTCGACGTCGACCCGCACGACGAAGGCCGGGTACTCGACGACTACCTCGCCGCGCGCCAAACGGCTCTCGACGACGGCCACCGGTCGATGGTCGGCGAAGTCGAACTTCTCGAGGTTTTCGCCGATCTCGCCGAGCTGAGTCGTAACCGGCCCGCGGCCGAGGATGGCGGCGCTGCCGGCCATGTGCACAGCGCCCGCGAGCATTTTCACATCTACCTGCAGAGTCTCGACGTCGGCAGGGCCGGGCTGCCGGAGACATTCCAGGCCAAACTGGCCAAGGCGCTCGGCCACTACGGTGTCACCGAGCTGGAGCGCTCCCCCGACCTCGAAGGTGCGGTGTTCCGGATCTTCCTCGCCCAACAGCGTGCTGGCGCCGCGGCCACGGTCGTCGCGACCTTGCTGCGCGCGTGGCTGCGGGGGCCGCTCCCGGATGAGACAGCGCGCGAGTCCGTCGGTGTCGCCCTCGAGCGACTGGTCGCTGCCACCCAGGTCCGCTTCCCCGTGGTCGCCGACCTTGCGCGCGGCGTGGTGTTCGCTTGGTTCGGCCAGCCGCTGCTGCGCCGCAACCGTGCCCGGGTGTACGCCGACGTCCGCTACCACCTGCGCCATCTGGATGCACACCCGGACGCGGCGGACCGGACCGAGCGCATTGCCGCGATGGTGGGTAGCACCGAACCGCTGGTGCGACTGCTCGGTCAGCGGCTTGTCCGCGACGACCTGGACAATGCGATCATGCTGGAAGTGCTGACTCGGCGGTACTACGGCAACAAGGGGATTACCGCGGTCCGCACCAGCGAGGTCGACGGCTGCACGTTTGTCGTCGCCGAGCGCGCGGGTGCGAGCGTGGTCTCCGCCGCTGTGCGTTTCGAAGCGCTGGGCAGCGCGCTGAGTCGCCTGGCGGAGTTGGCCGTCGGCGAGGACGCGATCGACGCCGACATCTACGTCGCCTGGGAGAGGCAGCCGGAGGACTTCGCCGCGATGGCGGCCGCGCTGCACGACGTGATCAGCGCGCACCCGTTGCCGACTCAGGTGCACCGGATCACCGCGACTGTGGCAGGTAGCCGTGCTGCGGTGATGCACCACCACTTCACCTTCCGAAGGTCGGCCACCGGGATGACCGAGGAGCGGCTGATCCGTGGCCTGCACCCGTACATCGCACAGCGGATGCAGCTGGAGCGGTTGAGCAAGTTCGACCTCACCCGATTGCCGTCATCGGACGAGGAGGTCTACCTCTTCCGATGCGTGGCGTGGGACAATCCGTCCGACGACCGCCTTGTTGCGTTCGCGCAGGTGCGCAACCTGACCGAGTTGCGCGAACACGAAGGTCGGCTCCTCGCGCTGCCGACCGCCGAGGACACTATCGCCACCTGCCTCGACTCGATCCGCCGCGCGCAGTCGCAGCGGCCGTCGAAGAACCGGTTCAACACGAACCGAATCGTCGTCTATGTCTGGCCACCGAGCGATATCACCCGTGCGGAGCTGGACACCATCGCCGAGCGGGTACTGCCGACCACCGCGGGCGCCGGGCTGGAGGAGATCCTGTTCATCGCGCGGCAGCGCGACCGGAAGACCGGCGAGCTGACCAAGATCGCCGTACGAATCTCCTTCGATGCCATGGGCAGCGCCGAACTGACCGTCGGCGAGCCGCCGGTCGAGCTGGTCGAGCCGCTCGACGACTACCGGTTGAAGGTGCTGCGCGCGAGCAGCCGCAATACGGTGTACCCGTACGAGCTGACCGGCAGGCTCGGCACCTTCGTCGAGCACGATCTCGACGACAACCATGTGCTGGTGCCGGTCGACCGGCCGAAGGGACAGAACACTGCCGCGATCGTCGCGGGCGTGGTCACTACGCCGACCCAGCGGCATCCAGACGGCGTCACCAGGGTCATCCTGCTCGGCGACCCGACGAAGTCGCTCGGAGCGCTGTCGGAGCCGGAATGCCGCCGCGTGATCGCCGCACTCGATCTGGCCGAACAGATGCGGGTGCCGTTGGAGTGGTACGCGCTGTCCTCCGGCGCCAGGATCTCGATGAGCTCCGGCACGGAGAACATGGACTGGGTGGCCGCGGCACTCAAGCGCATCGTCGAGTTCACCCAGGACGGCGGCGAGATCAACATCGTGGTCGCGGGCATCAACGTTGGCGCGCAGCCGTATTGGAACGCCGAGGCGACGATGCTCATGCACACCAAGGGCATCCTGGTGATGACGCCGGAATCGGCGATGGTCCTCACCGGCAAGCAGTCGCTGGACTTCTCCGGCGGTGTCTCGGCCGAGGACAACTTCGGCATCGGCGGTTACGACCGGGTCATGGGCCCGAATGGTCAGGCGCAGTACTGGGCGCCCAACCTGACCGCCGCGCGAGACGTGTTGATGTCGTACTACGACCACACGTACGTCGCATCCGGCGAAGACACACCACGGCGGGCGGACACGACGGACCCGGTCGACCGCGACATCTCCGAGTTCCCGCATGTCATCGAGGGCAGCGACTTCACCACCGTCGGTGAGATCTTCTCCGCCGAGGCCAATCGGGACCGCAAGAAGCCGTTCGATATCCGGACCGTGATGCGCGCGCTGTCCGACCAGGATCACCCGGTCCTGGAACGCTGGGCGGGTATGGCCGACGCGGAGACCGCGGTGGTGCAGGACATGCATCTGGGCGGCATGCCGGTGTGCGCGCTCGGCATCGAGTCGCAGTCGGTGCAACGGCGCGGTTTCCCGCCCACCGACGGCCCGGACGCCTACACCGCGGGTACCCTGTTCCCGCGGTCTTCGCAGAAGGCTGCCCGCGCCATCAACTCGGCCAGTGGTAATCGGCCGCTGGTGGTGTTGGCGAATCTGTCCGGCTTCGATGGCTCGCCGGAGTCGATGCGGAAGCTGCAACTGGAGTACGGCGCCGAGATCGGCCGCGCGATCGTGAACTTCCGTGGACCCATTGTGTTCTGCGTGATCTCGCGGTATCACGGCGGCGCGTTCGTGGTGTTCTCGAAGGCGCTGAACCCGAACATGACCGTGCTCGCGCTGGAGGGCTCGTTCGCGTCGGTGCTCGGCGGCGCCCCCGCCGCGGCGGTGGTGTTCTCGGGAGACGTCAACGTCCGCACGGCCGCCGATTCTCGCGTCCGTGATCTGGAGGCCCGTGCCGCGGCAGCCTCCGGTGCCGATCGTGGCGCGTTGAAAGCGGAACTCGACGAACTCCGCTCGACGGTCCGTGCCGAGAAACTCGGTCAAGTGGCGACAGAGTTCGACGGCGTGCACAACATCCAGCGTGCGGTCGAAGTCGGCTCCGTCGACGCCGTCATCCGCGCCGCCGAGCTGCGCCCACGCATCATCGAGGCCATCCAGGCTCGACTGCCGTAACCGATCAGCGGCCCAAGATCTGCCCAGGCAGATCTTGGGCCGCGTTCTCGGGTCGGTCAGTCGCGGCCGTCTGCAGGGGTGTACGGAATGGCGAGGGCGCTGTTTTCATCCACTCGGATCGGGCGACCGAGCTGTGGACCGGCGGCCAGAAGTGGGTGCAGATATACGAGGTGCTCGAAGGCACCATGGCCGACGCGACCGGGATCAAGCCCAACCTCGACTTCCCCACCGGTCCCGCCTATTACCTTCTCGGATTCGATATCGAGATGTTCACTCCGATCTTCGTGATGAGCCGCATCACCGGGTGGGCCGCGCACATCATCGAACAGAGCGAATCCAACGCGCTGATTCGACCTTTGAGCGAATACATCGGCGTGCCGCAACGTTCCATTGCCTGAGCCCGGCACCAGATGTCGTGCTGATCCCGTGCGCGGGTGTCCTGGGCGGCGGCACCCTGATCGAGCAAGGGCAGGCCCTGGCTGCGGACACTCTGCACCTGCTCCAGTCCTGGCTTGCAGAAGAACGTTTCGCCGGAACCCGACTTGCCGTGGCCCGACCGGCCTGGCAGGTCAACTGAGCAAAGAGCTTCAACGTCGCGGAGGAACTACGGCGCAGCCATGGACATCGACTGCTCGGGTTCGAAAGGAGAAAGCGACCGGCGAATGGTGTTCGCCGGTCGCTTACTCACCGAAATCTGCTTCGACGAACACGTGGCTTATCGGTCAGGAGAAGGGTCGACCACCCAGCTTCCCGCTGAATCCGGCGAGTCGTCGAAGAAGTATTCGCGGATTGCGGCGAATATGACGTCCCGTGCGATCAGTCCGTCGTCGTCGCGATCGAATCGTCGGAGGATCTCGTCGATCTCCGGCTGCGAATGGTTCAACAGCGAAGCAGCCCACAGGGCGAACTCGGCCGCGGTGAGCTTGCCGTCGCGGTCGGCGTCCGCGATGTCCAGCGCCGCGTCGATCAACGGGGCGTAGTCCGCTTCGAACGAGTCGACTGTCTGCAGCGAGCCCGTGAGGGACGCTTCCTTGAACTCGGCTTCGCTGACCTTGCCGTCGTTGTTTGTGTCGCAATGCGCGACGAGTCGATCCCACAATACGAAATTCAGTTCCGCGACGCGTTGTAACTCGGGGTCGTCGGGTTGTCGTCCGAAAGCGTCTCCCATGCGTTCGACCGCGAGTGCGAAGTCACGGCGCTCGATAACGCCGTTTCCGTCCACATCGTAGGCCTGGAAGCGTTTCGCGAGTTTACGATCGAGAAAATCGGAAATCATGCTGGGAAGCGCTTTCTCTCTTGACGTTTCAGTCCAGGAGCCGTCTGGTTCCGTCGCGACCGACGTACCGTTCCAGGATATCGAGGAACGGGCAGAGCATGCGGCGGAATGGTGGAATCACCAGCGCTATCTTGGTGCGAGTGTCGTGTTCGCCTCATTGACCTCATTGACCTCATTGACTCGGCCGCGACCGAATTCAGGAACGATTGCGGGCGTGCGCGATTCGGCCACGCGTCGCCGCGGTGAGAACCGCCACGACCATGACAGTGATCAGTTGCAGCACGTTCCACGCCGCATGATCCTCGAGAGGCAGAACCGACGGCCGCTGGTACGCGAGGGATCCCGTGGTGACCGCTGGAGTCCGGGGCGCGATCGGCGGCAGCGCCGGTGGCGCCGGTGCAGGCGACGGTGGAGTGGGAGGCGGTGCCGGTGAGCCCGGCAGCGGCGGGCCGAGATGCAGTGGGAGATAGGGATCGGGGATCGGCGCGCCTGGAAGCAGCAACAAGCAGGTCAGCAGCCCGCTCCCGGCGGCCGCGCTGCCTACTGCCGCACTCCCGAGCGCGGCCCGCGGCCACCAACTGGCGGTTGCCGATCCGAGCGTGATCAAGGCACTTCCGGCGACGGCGCTGCCGGTACAGGCCGTCGCTACGCTGCCGGAGTCGAGACCGAGCGCATCGCTCGAACCCGTCGGCGTGGCATCCGCCGCCGCTACCGTCGGATCGAGTGCCAGTGGGCCACCTATGCTTTCCGTGCCTCCGGTTGAATCCGATCGCCGTGCGAAACTCCCGGTGGCAGGCGGTGTCGTAGGGCGAGGAGGCCCGAGTGCCAACTCGGGACCGACGGAGTCGGCATTCGTGGTGACGGTGGCCTCGCCCATCGCACTCCCGGAGGTGAGATCACCCAGGGACGGCCACGCCGTCGGATCGGCGGTCGCTGGTGGCGCCGTCAGAAGGGCCGCGGCGGTGAGTGGAATGAAGGCCAATCCTGCTGCTGCCCTGCGGATCAGCGTGAAATCGGTCGGCGATTCCATGTCTGCACACCTCGTCTGCCGCATACTCGGCGGTTGGTCAGTTGCCGGGTCCGAAACGGGTCAACGCCAGTTCGAAGGCGTCCCGGGGAACGATGCTGCCGCCGGAGAACGGCCGATCGAGGTTGTAAATGGCAAGGATCACCCAACCGACCACGACACCGAGTACGGCGGTCGTGAAAATGTTCCGTCGGGTGATCTTCTGGCCGGTCAGCACCATACCGAGCAGCAAAAGGGCGGTCCCGAACCACAATGCGACGTAGAGGAACCCGGGCATCGACAACCGCGCATCCATCGCCCGGTCGTACCGTGCCTGCGCGACCCCGTCGAGCCCGGCCATGACGCGCGTGCGCGCATCATCGTCCGTGTCCGGCAGCGCCGCGGCTTCGGCGCGCAGCGTGTCGAACGTCTGCTGGGTCGATTCGCTCAACTGTCGTTTCTCGGCCATGATCGGCCATTCGTGATCCAACACTTGCGTGGTGTAATCACGTACCAGCCCCTGGATCCGTTCTCGTTGTGTCTGCGGCAGTTCGTCCGCGGCAGAGTGGACATCCACCAGCGCTTTGGCCTCCGCAACAGTGTGGGTGTGCGCGTTGTCGTAGTTCTGCCACGCGATCACCACCACCAACGCGACCACCGCAGCGAAGAAGGTGTTGATGAGGTCGAGGACCAATCCATCGCCACCCTCTTCCTCGTTTTTTCGTTTCGACTTCGCGCGTAGCCGGTTGGCCAGAACAAGGACCGACACCGCGGCGAGCGCGAACAGAACGAGCGCGGCCGATTGCACGATCATGTAATGCTCCATATCCCGGGGTAGCCGCTCGTCCACCGGAGTTGGTGGTTATCCTTCGCGACGAAGTCGCCGAGTGCGGCGACGATACGCGCCTTGAACGCACCCGGATAGAACCAGTCAGGCATCGCCTGAAGCAGCACGTCGTGCCACTACCCGCCGGGTAAGTATTTGCAGATGGGGAGGCGGCACCGTGGCATACCGGCCCAGCGCCAGCCGACTGCGCGCTTTGGAATCCGCTTCCGCATCGCCCGCCGGATCCACTACATCCGACCGCCGCGGCAGCCCACACACTCGGCCCCCCACTGGGCCGACACGACCGAACGCTACCTCGGCTGGACCGGCCGCCGCGAGAATAGCGTTTTCGCTTCGAGGGCCGGACTGAAAAGAGCGTTGCGACATACGATCACGCTTCCCCTCCGAACGGATGACACCCGATACCGTGTTGTCCCACCAAGATCGGCGCGGCAGGTCCAGTGTGACATCAGTTCTGTCCGGACGCACCGAGAACTTGCCGGAGAATTCGAAGTGCGCCACTCGCACCTGCGCGGTCGCCGGCCTGCGACCGCCGATCTCGGCTTCGGCGCATGGGTGTGCTACCTGTTCGCGGTGTGGCGTTCGATGAGTTCGGCCACCTCGTCGGGTCGTTCTTCGACGAGGTAGTGCTTGCCGTCGGCGACGACATGGACCTCGACGTCGGACCATCCGTAGTCGGCCAACAGGTTCTGGGCAAGCCGTGGAAGAATCGGTCCGAAGACATGCTCGCCGCCCGCGAGTAGCAGAGGGATATCAATGGGCTCGGTCTGTGCGCTGTTGAAGGTCATGTTGGCGGCGACGGCGCGGTACATCTCGAAGGCCGAACGCAATTGGTCCGGGCCGCGATAGGCAGCGGCGTAGTGCTCGACGTCGGCATCGCTGATGACACTGTTGTCCTTGGTGCCGACGTCGAAGAAGTAGCGGAAGTAGATCGCCTGTCGGTCGGCTACCAGCGCCTCCGGTAGTCCGGGAACCATATGAAATGCGCCATGCCACAGCGGAACGTCGACGTCGAGGGTGAGCCAGGGTTCGATGCCGGGGATCGGCGTCTCGAGAATTGTCACGGTGCGGGTGGAACCAGGGAAACGTCGAGCGAACGCGTAGGCCACCATTCCGCCGATGTCGTGGCCGACCACATGAGCGCTGCCCAGTCCGAGCCCGTCGAGGAGCAGGTGGACGTCCTCGGCCATGTCCGCCGCGGTATAGCCCGCCACGCTCGGCGCGGAACCGCCCACACCGGGCAGATCGACAGCGATCACCATGTACCGTTCCGACAGCCGCGGCATGACTCGCCGCCACTCGAACCAATCCTGCGGAAAGCCGTGCAGAAGGACCAACGTGGGGCCGTGCCCGCCCCGCACATAATGAATGGTCGTGCCGTTGACCGCGGCAGTTGCGGCGACAAAGCTGTCACCGAGTTCGGACACCACTGAACCGAGCGTCGGTGGCATACCCCGCCCTTCGGAACCGAAGGTGCTCATTGCCTGTCCTCCTCGTTGAATAGAGATCGACCATGTAGACCTACGCCAGCACGAATTCTCATCGCTGTCGGCGTGTCCATGTGTGGGGCGACGTATTCGTCGTGACCTGTGGATCGGCCTGGCGACCACCCTTCGGGCGGATCGTCAGATCGCCGGCTGTTTTGATGTCAACGGGGCGTTCGATCTGATCTGTCATCCGAACGTGAGAGTCGACGCGGATCGAGTCCACTTCGCCCCAAGCGATATTGCCGCCGGTGACCATCGTGGCCACCGCCTGTCCTCGCAAGTCGTGCACGGCGCCACTCGCGCCACGGAGCACCCCGCCCGACCCGAGAACCGCCATGGGCCCCACCGTTCCCGCTGCCTCGACGGGGTCACCGATGGCGTAACTCAGCAACGGAATCCCTTGCTCGATCCAACGGTCCGGCACCAGAACGACATCATCGGCGCAATCGATGATCTCCGGCAAGAGATGGGCGTCGACAGTGGCAACATTCATCGCCTCGGCGACGGTGTGCGGCTGCACAGTAACCGGTCTGCCGGCTTTGACTGATTCATAGATGGTCGGTGCGTTCTCCGGGCACGCGATCAAGATCTTGTACTTGCCGCCCTGGATCTGCTCGAAGTTGCGAACCACACGTGCGGCCGACGCGATGGTGCCGCCGCCGCCGGGCAACACGACGGTGTTCACGAAGGGGCGCCGCAACAGCATGTCGTGCACCGCTGTCCCGAGCGCGGCGACCGAATACGGCGACGACAGATCCAGGAACAGTCCACCATCTTGTCGGGTCAGCTGTTTCGCGTATTCATAGGAGTCGTCCCAGGTCGATCCGATGCGAACGACGCTCGCGCCCCAGGCTTCGATCTTCGCCACCTTCAGCTCCGAGGTCGTGGCCGGCACCACGGCGATCATCGGAAATCCGCGCCGCAGACAGGCTTCGGCGTACGCGATCGCGTGGTTGCCGGACGACGCGACGTAGATCGGTTTTCCTCGAGGATGGCTCCGCAGACCTGATACCACTACTCGCGCGGCGCGATCTTTGATCGAATGAGACACCGGGTGCCGATTCTCCAGGGCGATGTGCAGTTTCCCGCCGCCGAGCAGATCCAATTCCGGTGAGTGGAACATTGCCGGAGTCGGCAACCCGGACTCGGCGATAATTTGCAGCGCTTTCCGTCGTTCCGCACGGGACGGTGCGCGCAGATCCGGAGTTATTACATCATTCCGATCCGTGAGACCTTTTGCATCCGGGCGAGCACTCGAGTGAATCAGGTCATCGTTTGATATCGTGGGGATTTTTTCGGACCGCGATGGCGGTGGAACCGAATTCTTCGAACGGTGGCGTGATGGCTTTGCCGGGGTTCCCGAGACCTGTGTCATCGGCGGTGCGGGGCTGAAAGGAATGTCCTGGTAGCCGTTGTTTCAACGGCTTCGGTTTCGGCTGTGCCGGCCTCGGGGAATCGCGTCTGCATGGCTGATTTCTCATTCCTGATCGCTGCACTTCTCTCGACCGCCTGCGGATACGCAGCAGAGTTGAGCGCGGTCGAATATCGATCGAACCTATAGCGATCGGAAATGTTCTCGCGAGTGTCGATTCCTGATTCTCATCGATTCCACATCTCGTACGGTCGTGCAACGCGGGAACGGCCTGCTCGGGGACTCGCGGCGGATGACTTGCAGGCCTCGGGGCGAGATAAGTGGCGATGCGGCATTACGACTCCTGGCACTTTCGGTGTGAACCGAGAATTTCGTGTGAAGAAACGCTGAGAAAGATGAAAGTCCGATGAGAACCGATCGGACGCCCTTGACGCATGTTATGGCCCGTCAGATATCGTACCGTCATTCAATGGTTCATTAATCGACGGTTCAATGGTCTGCCAGCTGGCGTCCAGTGTGGCGAGCAAGGGCGAAACCGGGAAGGAAGTCAGGTCTCGACCCATCGCCAGTGAGGGTGCCTTCGCCTCGGCAGGTCCATCGCAGGGCGATCTGTTCACTCCCCGATTTCAGCCGGCTTTTCCCTCTGCGACCAAGGATGACGGTGGCCTCGACATTAGAGATATCAACAGCTCCAGCGGCAACGCGGAGAGGCATTCACCGTGCCATTTTCTACGTAATGATCGGCTCGGTCGGGATACAGACATCATCGGCGTTATCTTCTGTACTTTTCGACAGCGTCGGCCCCGTGTCCGTCGCCTCATTGAGGCTGGCCCTGGCCGCACTCATTCTGCTGGTTGTCCTGCGGCCGAAGATTCGTGGTCTCGGGCGCGCCTATTGGATCAGCTCTGTAGTGCACGGTGTTTCGATGGCCGCAATGAACATCTGCTTGTACTCGGCCATCGAACGCATTCCGCTCGGGATAGCGGTAACCTTGGAATTCCTGGGCCCGTGCGCTGTGTCAGTAGCCTTGTCTCGACGGATAAGCGAAGCGTTATGGGCCATAATTGCGCTGGTCGGCGTAGTTCTCGTAGCCGGTCCGGGAGGATACTTCGACCTCGTCGGTTTTGCTTTTGCGGCGGGCGCCGGTTCGTGTTTCGCTATTTACACGTTATTTTCCGAAAGGGTTGGGAAGTGTGACAGCGGATCGTCCGGCATAGCCCTGTCCGCGTCGGTCGCAGCGGTCGCTTCACTGCCGTTCAGTCTCACCGAAGCGGCGACCGTGTCGGTACATCAATGGATGATTCTCGCGATCACGGCATTGATCGGCGTTGCCATTCCTTACACGCTTGATATTCGCGCAGCTCGCGCATCGTCGGCACGTATCATAGGCACGCTTTTCAGTATCGACCCGGCGATGGCCAGCGTTGTCGGCTGGCTGGCATTGGGAGAAATAATCGAACCGTACGCAATTTTTGGTATCGCGCTGGTCATCATCGCCGGCGCGGCTATTTGTATGGCAGACCGACGTAATGATGGATAACCTCGTAGGAGGTCTTGGATCGATGCGCAGCGGCTGCGACGTGATGGACCTCCGAGGTGCCGGAAGGGCTGACGCCCGCGGTCGAGTCCACCTCCCGAAGACGGTCTTCGGATACTGCACCATAGCGGGACCGGTGGAGGCGATTCCGGATTGCGTCGTCCGCTGGACAACGTTCCCGCAGGGGTCCACATTCCACAGCCCCTGGGCCGGACGTGGTATTGCCGTCCGTCTGATCGGGTCTCGGCGTGCCGCGCCGGCACGGCTTTGGGACATCGCCGTGACCACGGACCAGTGCGGAATGCACGTGGCCGACGGCTGCGCCGATCGTGTCCTGACCACGGCAACCGTAAGACAGGGTCTGTGGTCGGGATCGAAACTCACTTGGTCACAGCGACTTCCGCAACGTCGAAGGCAACCCACCGTAGGAATTTCCCCCATAGTGTGTCGGCATTTCCCCCATACCGGTCCAGTCTGCGGGTTGGAATGATCGGATCTACCTCAACACGGTGTTCTTCCAAAGACGAGGACCTTCTGTGCATCTCGGCAGGCTTACCACTCCGGTCGTCACCCTCACCACGCTCATCGCCCGGGGGTGACACTGTCAACGCGTCGAGGGTGCCCCCGACAGCTCCCGTACCCGAGGCATCGCGGTATGAGTCCACTGCCTATTGCCGCGGCCTTCGGCTGCCACGAGGAAGGTCATACCCTCGAGGCCCTACCGCGCTGATGCGACCCCCGACCGGCGCCGCAGCGGTCATGGCCTGCTGACCTCGGCCACTTGCGGGCCGGCTGGTAGGTGAGGTCTCCGGTGGATTGAGCAACCCGCCGCGTGTTGTCCGCGCCAGAAGCCAACGACCAGGTTTGTGAGCCGTGGGCAGTATCGGATTGCGCTGGAATCGATCCCGCGGCGTGGTGCGCTCGCTACCTATGTCAACCAGTACCGATGCAGTCAACCGTCGAAGTAGAGCGAGGAGTGTGTAGCAGTGAAGAGCGTCGCGCGAGCAATGAGTGAGGGCCCACCGCCGCACGGAAATGGGCGAACGCCGAGAAGGCAGCACCTGGGGGGAGCCGGTATGGCAGCAGAATCCGAGCGTCGGTACCGTGTTCTGGTCGTCGACGACAACCCTGACGTGCGACGGGCGCTCGAGCGAGGACTGCGGCTGGCCGGCTTCGACGTGCTGACCGCACATGATGGGGCGCAGGCCATCCGGCTGTGCACCGACCACAACCTGGACGCCATGGTTTTGGACATGCAGATGCCGAGATTGGGCGGTCTCGGCGTCATCACCGCATTACGCGCATCCCGCAATGACGTCCTGATCTGCGTCCTCAGCGCCCACAGTGCACCCGACCACCGCATTACGGGCTTGGAAGCAGGCGCGGACGACTATCTCGCGAAGCCTTTCGTCTTCGATGAACTCACCGCCCGCCTGCGCGCGCTCTTGCGTCGGCGCCGCAACAACCGGGCCGATCCCCCGCGCGTGGAGTCGGCCACCATCGGATCACTGCATCTGGACCTGGTCGGCCGCCGAACATACCGCGCGGGTCTGGAAATCGCCCTGACGCAACGCGAGTATGAGCTGTTGTCTGTTTTCGTCACCCACGCTGGTGTCGTCCTCCCGCGCCAATATCTTCTGGACAACGTCTGGGGCTACAACTTCGTCACCGACACCAACGTCGTCGACGTGTTCGTCGGCTATCTTCGCCGCAAACTCGAAGCGACCAGCGAGCCCCGCCTGATCCACACTGTCCGCGGCGTCGGCTACGTGCTGCGCAACGACTAGCGGGTTTCTCGGACGAATGTCATCTCTCCGTACCCGGGCAGCGCTCGTCGCCGCGGTCGGCGCATTCGTTGTCGTCTGCGCGCTGATCGCCGCGCTCTGTACAGGTGTCACGGTCGCCCCATGGCGACGTGTCCTGTGCGCGGGGGCCGGCGCAGTATTGGCGGCTGCCGCGCTCGGCTGGATCCTCGGGGGCCGCATCGCACGGCCCTTCGTCGAGCTCACTCGCCAGATCACCCAAGGCACCCCGATGCCTGTACGAGCCACGGCACGCTTCTCCGTCCGTGAGGCCCGCCAATTGTCAGTAGCCGTCACGGATTTGGTCGATGAGGTCACCCGCGCACAAGACCGAACCCAAGCCGCCCTGGAAGCGGCGCGCATTTTCGCGGCCTCCGCGGCGCATGAATTGCGAACCCCGCTGACCGCGATGCGCACAGACCTTGAAGTTGTGCGCGGTCTCGACCTATCTCATAGCCAGTATGTCGCAATCCTGGACGATGTGCTGCGCATACAGGCCGGTATCGAATCCACCCTCACCGCATTGGAACAACTCGCCTCCGGCGAGCTGGCTCGGGACAACCTCCAGCGAGTCGGCATCGACGTGGCCGAACTCGCCGAGGACGCCGCTACCGATGCCCGCCGCCGAAACCCGGACGTAGCGATCGAGGTGCGCAGCGCAGGACCGGTGCTGTTCGACTGTCTACCCAGCGGCATTCGGCTCACCATCGACAACGCAGTTGCCAACGCCATCAAGCACGGCCAGGCCACCACCATCCTCATCGGCGTCGAACGCACCCGGGGCCGACTCGCCGTTACCGTCGACGACAACGGCACCGGAATCCCCGGAAACGAACGGGACGCGGTTTTCGGCCGCTTCTATCGTGGTACGAACGCGGCCGGCGACGGCTCAGGACTCGGCTTGGCGCTCGTCGCCCAGCAGGCTGAAATCCACAATGGCAGAGCTTATTTCACCGACAGTCACCTCGGAGGAATCCGGCTCTTCTTCGACATCCCGTCCGGTGGACGCGAGAGCGGCTCGCACTGACGGCCTCTCGTATTTGCCGGCGCCACTCTTCCGGGGTCAACCGTGGGGCATCAGATCGAGCCCGAACAGCGTGATTGGGTGAAACCGATTTTCGCTAGAGGTTCACAATCCGGTCGGCGGTTGTGCTGTCGGGGATGGTTTCGCTGATGGCATCGACGGTTCCGAAGACCGGGATGGTACGCACGGCCGCCAGGTACGGCGTCCCTTCCGTGTAGCCGGTGCCGGTGGCGTTGCCGAGCATTCGCACCGCCAGCCGATAGTGCGTGGTGCGCCAGCGGAGCAGAGCGGCGGAGAAGTCCGCCATCGCCTCCGTCAGCCGTGCGTGCTCCGGCTCGGCGAGGTCGCTGGAGCGCAGCGCTCGGGTGTACGCGTCGTCCAGCGTGACCTGCTGTCCGGCCATGAGGCGATCGCGCACCTCGGGTACCGACAGGTAGGCGGGTGAGTCGACGCGCTCGACGTCCGGCTTTCGGCACAGTGATTCGACGAATTTGTAGTTGCGCGACTGTATAGCGCTGGCCCCATCGGTGAACTGGCGGAAGGTCCGGAAGGACTCGATCTGCATTGTCGCCAGCATCGAAAACAGCGGCGCGGTCTGGCGCAGCGTCGCCGTGGAACTGGTGATGAAGGACACCGCGCGGTCGATTTCGCCGACCGCCAGTGCCGTCACGGCCCCGCGCAGATGTGTGGCCAGCAGCGCGAACATCGTTTCGAATGCTTGGAGAACTCGCAGGAACAGATACTCGTCGTGCACGGTATACACCGGCAGAATGCTCAGATCTATGGAGTGCCGCTCCCCGAACGACATGTCGGCTCGCACCAGCGCGCAGATATCGCGCGCCTGCTCGATCGCGCCTCCAGCCATCGGCTCGATGTTCAGTCCCATGCGGGCCAGCGTCGGCTGGATCGCCCGCAGCCCATGCCGGCACCGCTTCACGACCAACTCCGGCGCCGGTCGCATCATCGGCAGCAGCGTGGTCATTCCGTCGAGCGCGGCAAGTTCGAACGCCAGGACGTCGGTGACAAGCTGCGCGATACGCCGGTCGCACCGGGAACGGGCATACGGGGCGTATTCGACCGGGTCGTCGGTTGTCGGCAGCTCCAGCAGCGGGAGTGCGAGATAGGTCGGGTATTCGTAGCGCTTGTCCGGCTTGTCCAGTGCGGTGTCGAGGAATGCTGCCAGTGTTCGCAACCAGGGCCACGGGCCGGATATCTCGGGCAGCGCAGTCCGGGCCTCCCCGAGCAGTTCTAGCAGGTCGGTGGGCACGAAGTGTTTCCCGACGCTGTGGTAGGCGTGGACAACGGTCTTGTAGGGGAATCGATTGGGGTTCGGCGCGGAGAGCCACGATCTCAGTTCGGCTACGTACATGAAAGCCTGCTTCTCGGGTCGACAGGGCTGGGGGCAGGTAAGCGACCGACCCGAGCGCGGTCGGCGCGTAGGGCCGCGCACAGCGCGGTGATGTCTTCGATATCGCTGTAGTAGTGGAATGCCACGCGGATGAGGTCGCCGCGTGGGCTGACCACGACGCCGCGTTCGGTCAGTCGGCGGGCGAGGCCGGCAGGATCGGAGTCGATCAGCCCGATGTGGGCGCCGCGTCGTGTCGGCGGCAGGGCGCGCACCTGTTCGCCTTGCTCGATCAGCCGTTCGCAAGCCGACTCGACCAGCTGCCGCACGTGCGCACGCACGGTGGTCGGATTCAGCTCGGCGATCAGGCGCAGCCCGGCGTTGGCGGCGTAGCAGGCGGGCACCGCCGCCGTCCCGGTCTCGAAACGCGTTGCGGACGTGGAAAAGTCCAGGTGGTAGGGATCGAAGGCAAACGGGTCGACCCGGCCGAACCACCCGGTGAGACGTGGCGTGTGGTCGGTGCGCTCGGGCGAGCGGGTGTAGAGAAAGGCGAGACCGGGCAGGCCCAACAGATACTTCGAAGTGCCGGCGACAAGAAAGTCGCAATCCAGACGACCGACGTCGACCGGTTCTACGCCCACGGCCTGGTAGGCATCGACGAAGACCTCGGCGCCTACCGACCGCGCGGCCCGCACGACTTCGGTGACCGGAGGCCGCGCTGCATCGTAGTAGCTGATCAGCGGCACCGAGACCAGACTGGTGTGGCGATTGATCAGCCCGGCATAACTTTCCGCGGCGGGAGCGGCGTACACGACCTCGGCGCCGCACGCGCGCTGGGCAAGCCAGACGTGGGCTATGGAAGGGAACTCCGCCGTGGTGGTGACGATCCGCTCGCGGGCGCTCCAGTCCCGGGTGGATGCTACCTGGTAGGCGCCGACCGAGGCGTTGGGCATCACCGCCACTTGGTCGTCGCGGGCCCCGATCAGTGCGGCGAACCGGCTGCGCGCTTCGTCGACCTGACGCTCGAACGCCTCCCACGGCGCGCCCCCGACAGCCATGTCCTCGAGCATCTGCGCCAGGGCTCGGTCGAGTTCCGCTGAACGCGCTCCCAGACTGCAACTGGCCAGGTGGACCGTACGTTGCAGCATCGGGAAGCGTTTCCGGAACGCCTCTGGGGTCGGTGCGGGAAGGACTATCATGGCGAACCGGCCTCGACCGGATCGGTGTGCGGCTCAGCCATTGGTCCGGTCTCGGTCAGGTGAGTGCGGACTTCCCACAGCTCGGGGAAGAACTTGTACGCGATGAGCTTGGCCAGTGTCTCCACGGGGGTGCCCTGTGTGCCGGTGACTTGGTGGCCGATTACCCGAGTGGCGATCTTGTAATGCCGTACCCGCCACAGCGAGACCCGCTCGTCCCACTCGATCAACGCCTCGGCCAGCCGGTAGGTGTCACCCTTGTGCTCAGCGCGGTAGACATCGGCCAGGTCGATACCACGCTTTTCGATGAACGCCGAAAATGCTCGGCCTACAGCCCGACTGTCCCTCCGAACCGAAAGCCAGCCCGGGGAGTCACCTCCCGAGCCGTGACCGAGCACAGTGCGGATGGTCTGAAAGTCCCACGGCGACAGATGGCGCATCATCTCCAGCTGATCCGTCACGAGTTCTACTGCCAACGAAGCCCGAGTCAACAGCGCGGTCGCCCCGTCCTGCTCGCCGTCCTCGATAAGCGCCGTCGCCGCGCGTAATTCGAAGCATGCCAGCTTCAACCACAACTCGGCCGACTGATGGACAACCTGGAACAGAAGTTCATCGCGGTGCGCCATCTCCTCCGAACTCCGCTGGAGCGAAAGGAGTGCGTCGGTCCGCATGTAGCGGGTGTAGTCGTTTTCGCCCTCGCCGCTCAATACTTGTCGCGAGTAGTCCCTCATCGAGCGTTTCCTTCGGTATGCGCGCTCCACCATGGCGACATCGGCAGATGCTGTGTCAGCCTCGCCACGATTCCGCGCCTTCTTCGTGGTGTGTCGAGGGTCACAGTAGTCACGACAGGTTTGCGATCAACACTGGAATGTCCCCATCTGCTGGAAGAATTGACGGCAATCTGGACAATTCCACCTTGACGAACCGGGCGGTATGGGGGAAACCCCTACTGTCCGCCTCGTCGATCGATGACCTTCACCCGAGCTCGACCGCCGGCCACGGGCTCGAACGGTGGCTGTTCGAGGCAATGCCACCCTTTGGGTGAAGTTGCTGGGCAATCTTCCTGTCGCAGTGCTACGTTCGGCACCGCTGGACCTGATCTTCGACCGTGCTGACAGTCGATCACGTTCTGCTCCAACGGAATACCGCATCACCAGAACTTATCGTCGGTATCGCGTACGAGCCGGGGGTCGAGACACTCCCGAATCGATCCAGCTATCCGAGCGAAGCGTCCGTGGTTCATCGTTGAGCCCGGCGTGCGCGGAGAACTCCCGTCTACGCGTCGTCACCTGGGCTCGCGTGACGGCGGTGCATCACTGCCGCCAGTCCGGCGCGGGAAGAAGTGCCCACCTTCACGTAAATTCTTGTCAGGTGCTTCTCGACGGTCTTCGGGCTGATGAACAGCTCTGCGGCGATGTCGCGGTTCGAATACCCTTTCGCAACCAGATCCGCGACGCCGCGTTCGCGTTCGGTCAAGACCGCTGGACCTTCCGACTCATCGATTGTGGGCCTGCGTGATACACGTCTGCCGAGGGCTCGCAGCTCTTTCGCGGCTTCATCTGCGAGTCGTGCGGCTCCCGTATCGCGGAAAATGCTGTGGGCCAGTTCGAGTTCGCGGATCGCGGTGGGAAGCTCGTCGGCCCGCGCCAGCGCGTGGCCTGCCGTGAGCCGGGCTCGGCCGACCCATACGCGCATCTCGACGGCATCGAAGCACTCATGTGCCTGCTGGGCGGATGCGGCTGCCGCACGGTAATCACCTCGCGCGGTGTGTATCCGCGCTCGGGCGAGAAATGCCTGAGCCTCGCGGGATCGCAATCCTTCCGCGGAGTCTTCGATGCGGCGGGTGATCGCCTCGGCCGCGTCGATCCGGTCGGCCATCAGTTCAGCCGTGACCAGCGCTTGATACCAGACCGGGCGCGATGTGGGCGACATACCCGACAACTCGGGGCCGCCGAGCGACAGGATTTCGTGACGACCTCGCTCGAACTCGCCCGCCTCGATGAGCGCCTCGCCGTAACACGCGTGCGCCAACCAGGCATAATGCGCGCGCGGTCGGCGATCGGCCGCCTGCACCGCGGCGCGCCCGGCGACCAGTGCCGCGGGCAGGTCGCCATGCTGGGTCTCCACCCAGCACCGTACGGCCTGCGTCTGGGAGAGTAGCTGATCGTTGTCCAGCATGAGCGCCGTCTCCACCGCGGATTCGGCCGAGCGGCGGGCTGCGCCGAGTTGGCCGAGCAACAGTTTCGTCGAGGTCGAGCCGAGGATGAAACGGGCGACTACATGGCCGTGACCGGTAGCGCGGCTGATGTTCAACCCCCGTTCGGCGTGCCGCCCTGCGGCGCGCAAATGGTCGATCGAAATCTCCGTGTACACCAAGTTCGCCAGCGGCTCCAGCAGTTCGGACGCCAGCATGTCGCTGCCGTCCAGGCCGTCGGCGACCAGTCGAGCGAGGCTCTGCGCCGCGGCGACATCGCCTCGATCAGCGGCGAAAAGGGCAAGGCATGACCTGGCGGCGAGTTGCAGGGCGCGATCGCCGAGCATCTCCGCCTGCGCGCAGGCGCGCGCCGCAGTCGCGAATGCTTGCTCCCACTGCCCTCTCATCAGGTGGCTCGAAGCGAGTTCCAATTCCAGCGCGATCGCATCCGCGCTGCCCGCAATCGCTTGATCGAGAGTCGCGACGATCAGGTGATGAGCATCCTCGGCTCGCCCGAGTCCGTGGTCGGCGCGGGCGATCATGCCGATGATCCGCACCCGGTCACCGAGCGAGTCGACCGGAAGTAGTTCCAGCGCATGTTCCAACTTCGCCCGGCTGTCGCGTAAGTGGCCGGCAGAAGCGAGCGCGCCGGCCAGCATGACGACGAGCGGGAGCCGTCGTTCCACCCCGCTGGTTGCCGGCAGTAGCCGCAGTGCCGCTTCGAACCAGCGCGCTGCCGCGGCCGGCGCTCGGGGGGCTACCGCCTGTCCCGCCTCGGTCAATGTCGCGACAGCGTCCTCATCACCCGGACTCGCCGACTGTTCGACATGATGGGCTCGTGCTCCCAACGGGGCGCCGCGCTGGGCAAGCGCCCGCGCTGCCTGCTTGTGGGCGCCGAAGCGCCAGCCCGGCAGCGCGTCGTCGTATACGACGCGACGCACGATCGGATGCCGGAAACGGAACTGCCCTGGCGTCGCGGTCGAACGTACGAGCTCGACAGCGACGAGCTCATCGAGACACTCGAGTACCCGAGTCTCGTCCGTATCCGCGATCGCGGTCACCAGCGCCGCATCGAATGGATCGCCGACTACCGCCCCGGCCTGGAGCACTCTGAGCGTGTCGCGTGCCAACACGGTCAGCTCCTGTGCGATTGTCATACGTACTGCGGTAGGGATATCGGTTTCGCGTGCTATTCCGACCGTCTGGTCGGTTATTTGTGTCGGCAATCCCTTTCGCGTCGTCCGTGCCAATTGCTCGAGATAGAACGGGTTCCCGCCGCTCTCCGAGTGCAACGCACGGATGATCGGGGAGTCGGGTCGCTCCCCCACTGCCTCGGCGGCTTCGCGAATCGTCAGCGGTGTCAACTCGAGCTCACACAGCAGGTTGTCACGTGTCGCGCGAGCGACGGCCTCGTGCAGCTGACGCGGGGCTTGTCGCGAACGATAAGCCAGCGCCAGCACCATGCCGGGAACCAAGCGCCGCAGCAGGTGAGCCACCAGTTCCGCCGAAGCCGGGTCGGCCCAGTGCACGTCGTCGAGAGCGAGCACGAGCGGCCGTTGGCGCACAAGTTGTTCGAATGTGGCACGGACCGCGCGATGGAATTCGAAGCGCTCCACCTCCAGTCGGCTCGCGAGCTGCCCGCCGCGTCCCGCCAATGACGGCAGCACCGCGGCGAGCTCGGCCAGCCGGTCCCGTCCCAAGCCTTTGGTGACAGGGGTGTCGAGCGTCATGAACCTTTCGTCGAGGGCATCGACCACCAGTCCGAAAGGAACATCGTTTTCCAACTCGGACCCGCGGCCGGTCATGACATCGAACCCCGCCGCAGCGGCTCGTTCACACAACTCGCCGAGTAGCCGGGTCTTGCCGATCCCCGGCTCGCCCAACACCACCACGGCACCTGCCGCGCCGCTACGGGCATCGTTCAGTACCTTCTCGATGCTCAGCACCTCGGACGCCCTGCCCGCCAGCCGCAGGCCTCCCCCACCGGCGGTGCCGATCAGCGTCATCGAGCGTCCCGCACGAGAGCGATACCAAACACAACGGCCGCGGGCGACATCGCCTGCGAGGTTCGGGCGCAGCGCTCACCCGCCGACTCCTCGCCGATGCCGAGGAGGGAGGTCGATGCCGCGCGCAGCAGAACGAGATGAGGCGGCCGATCGGCGATTTCGGCGACCGGCACTATAGACGGCCCGGCACCCCGGACTTCGCAGCACTGCACGCGGGCGATGGGCACGGCCGACGACGCCGCGGCGACGGGAGCGGGAACAGTCGAGGTCATTCATCTTCCAGGTACACCGGTGCAACAAGGTCACCCATGCAGACCGCTGGACGACCACGAATTCATCAGCGCCGAGCATTCGAGTGAATGCGCCGCTCGGTCGCCTCAGGCCAGATTACCCAAACCAGCACCAGGAGGGCCCGGATGACGGTGCCGCTCGCGCTGTCTCATGCTGCGCGAAGCTGTGCACGCGGTGACGTCGCCGGCCGCGCGCCGATGGACGGCCGAAACGGCGTATCCAGGCACTATTGGAGCGATGGAAGATATCTCTATATACCGCAGACATCGGCCACACGGTCGAGCGGCGACCAAGTCGTTCGAGACAAGCCGATCCAGGCCCTGTCGAGCGTTCGACACGACGGTGCGGTCCTCGTCCCGGGGACGAGGACCGCACCGTGGCTGCTAGTTCGTCGCGCTGAGTTCGTCGGTCAGCGGTCGGTGCTGCTGCGCGGCCGTCACCCGACGCGGCGGCTCCTTGGTGAACAGCAGCATCGCTGTCGAACCGATCAGGCACAGCGCCGCCATGACGATGAATCCGCCGTCGTAGTTGCCCGTGCGAGTCACGATGAATCCCATGACCGAGGGGGCGACGATCCCGGAGAGCGCGAAACATGCGTCCGCGAATCCTGCTGCGGTGCCGGGCTGAGTGGGTGCGGCATCGATCGAGGCCACCCACCAGATTCCGCCGGTGATGAAGCCGAATCCGACACCGGCCGAAATGCAGATCAGTGCGACGGTGAGGTTGCCGGGAACGAAGAGGATCGGGACGATCGAGGCGCCGGCGAGCAACAGTGCCACACCGATGATGACGAATCGAGACCGGATGCTGTGGGTGCGTTTGTAGACGCGGTCGACGATGATTCCGCCGGCGAGTGCTCCGACGACACCGGCCGCCCACGGCGCGACCGAGAACGCGCCAACCGCCTTGATGGACAAATGGAATGCGCCCTCCAGGTATTGCGGGAGCCAGTACATGAATACCCAGAACATGAATCCCCAGGCGAAATAGCCGAGGCCGACGATCCACAGGTTGCGGTTGCGCAGAATTTCGCCCCAGTCGACGGTGGATTCGTTGCCGCTGTCTTCGCCATCGGCCTGCCCGGCTCGGATGTAGCGCAGTTCTTCGTTCGAGACGAACGACGCCTCGCTCGGTGAATTCTTCAGGAACGGGTATGCCACGACCACCCAGACGATTCCGGCGAGTGCGAGCACCCAGAACATGCCCTTCCAGCCGGTGAGGGCGATCAGCTGGGTGAGGATGGGGCCGCCGATGAGCAGGCTGCCCGAGACCGCGACGCCACCGATGAGCGCGAGCGCTTTGCCGCGCTCCTGGGTCGGCAGCCATCGGCTCGCGATCCGGGTCGAGGCCGGGAAGCATGGAGCTTCACCCGATCCGAGCAGGATACGCAGCAGGATCAGACCGATGAATCCGCCGGCGAACGGGGTCAATGCGGTAGCGGCGGCCCAGATGAACATGCCCGTGAGAAGAACACGTCGTGAGCCGAAACGATCGACCAGCGGCCCCGAGAGCAGGGCGAAAAGCATGTAGCCGATCGAGAAGGCGGAACTGATGATGCCGTAATCGCCCGGAGTGATTCCGAACTCTTTTCGAAGATTACTGGCAGCGAACGAGATCGCGCTGCGATCAATATAATTCACCACCACCAGGCCCAGAACGATGGCGATGGTCAACCAGCGCGTTTTCAAAGCGAACTCCTTGGATAAAGCAGTGGCGGGTCAGATGATCCCGCGCACCCGCAGGTTGTCGATTTCCTCGGCGCTGCGCCCGAGGCTGGTGAGGATGTTGTCGGTATCGGCTCCTGCGGGCCGTCCGGTGTGCCGGATCGAACCGGGCGAGCGGCCCATGCGCCACATGACGTTCTGCATGCGCACCGGGCCCAGGTCGTCGTCCTCGACGGTGGTGATCATGTCGGTCGCGATGACCTGTGGGTCGGTCAAGAGATCGCTCGGACGGTAGACGGGCGCGACTGCTGCGCCCGCTTGCTCGAATACGGTGGTGACCTCGTCGCGGGTGCGTTCGGCGATCCACTCGCCGACATAGCGATCCAGCAGATCCGCATGCTGGGCGCGGGTGCGCCCGGTCGCGAACCAGTCCTTGTCGATCACTTCGGGATGCTGCACGATCCGCATGACGCGTTCCGCGATCGCTTGGGCACTGGTCGAGATCGCCAACCAGTGATCGTCCTTGGTGCGGTAGAGGTTTCGTGGCGCGTTGTTCTGCGATCTGTTTCCGGTCCGCTCCTGGTCGATGCCGAGCTGATCGGCATAGATCACTCCGGGTCCGACCGCCGTCATGATCGGCGTGAGTAGATCGAGATCGATCTCCTGTCCGGTCCCGCCGTTGCGTTCACGGTCGAGTAAGGCCATCGATACCGCGGAGGAGCCGGCGATGCCGGCGATGGAATCGGCGAGCCCGAAAGCCGGAAGAGTCGGCGGACCGTCGGGCTGGCCGGTCAGGTAGGCGAACCCACTCATCGACTCGACCAGGGTGCCGAAGGCGGGCCGGGTGGCGTAGGGGCCGTGCTGTCCGAACCCCGTGACCCGGAGCATGATCAATCCGGGATTGGTGGCCGAGAGTTCCGCATACGACAGCCCCCAGCGTTCGAACGTTCCTGGCCGGAAGTTCTCGATGACGACGTCGGCGGCCTTCGCGAGATCTCGGAAGATCTCCTGCCCCTCGGCGGTACTCAGGTTCAGTGTGATGGTCCGTTTGTTGCGACTGACCATCTTCCACCACAACGGAACACCGTTTTTGTCGAGTCCGTGGCCGCGCATCCCGTCCGGCTGCTGCGGATGTTCGATCTTGATTACCTCCGCGCCGAAGTCGCCCAAGATCTGGGCTGTCAACGGACCAGCCAGAATGGTGGAGGCATCGAGTACCTTGATTCCGTGCAGCGGGCCGGAGGAATCCTTCTCGTCGGTGTCTTGCACAGCGTCCCCTCAGTACGGCCGGGCCAGGTAGCGCCCCGTCGGGTCGCCCGTGACCGTGCCGTCGGACAGCACGCGATTGCCGCGGACAAAGGTGTCGGTGACCGCGGCGGTCAGTTCGAACCCTTCGAACGGCGTGTACTCCTGCGTGGACTCGGAGTCCGCGGCGTGCACGGTCCATGTCCGGTTCGGGTCGACGATCGCGATATCCGCGTCGACGCCCTCGGCGATTCGCCCCTTGCCGGGGAGTCCGTAGCGATCGGCCGGGTTCGATGCGGTGAGCTGCGCGATCCGGCGAAGCGACAGGCCACGTTTGCGGCCCTCGGTGATCAGTCCGGGCAGTAGGTATTCGGTGCCGCCGAACCCGGATTTCGCGGCGAACACATCGTCGCGATCCTCGCCGAACTTGACCTCGTCCTTGCAGCACGCGTGATCGGAGACCACCCAGTCGATATTGCCTGCCAGCAGATGTTCCCAGAGCGCCTCGACGTCTTCGCGCGGACGGATGGGCGGATTCACTTTGGCGCCGAGGCCGTTCGCGTTGTCGATATCGGTGAGCAGGTGCCCGATCGTGACTTCACGGCGGAAGTTCACGTGGGGGAAGGCCTCGGCCATCTTCATCGCGGCCTTCAGGGCCTTGGCCGAGCTCAGGTGCAGCAGGTTGATGTTCGGCAGTCCGGTTTCGTCGGCGAGGAAGGAGGCGATGGTCACGGCCAATCCCTCGGAATGTTGCGGACGGGACGCGCTGTATGCGGCGAGCCCGCTGAGGGTGCCCTCTTGTTCGACGATCTTGGTGTAAGCGCTCATGATCTCGGCGGTCTCACAGTGCAGCGAGAGCGAGATATGCGGCGCGAGTTCGGGAAACTGTTCGCGTGCCTGCTGGATTCCGCGCATGACGAACTCGAAGTGGGCGATGTCGTAGCGCTCGTCCTCGGGGATCATCAGGAAATCGCTCTGCGAGGTGGAACGTCCGTGCAGGCCGTGGCTGCCGTAGAACATGAAGATCTTGAACGAGGTCACACCCTGGCCCGCGGCGAGTTCGGGAATCTCGCCGATGTGCTGCTTGGACATCGGCGCCAGATGGAAGGCATAGTCGATATAGCTCCGCCCGTTCGAGGCGTCGAGGACTTCCGGGAAGAAGTCGGCGTACGCGCCGCCTTTGTTGAGGTAGTACTGCCCGGTCCGCATGTAGGTCAACGCGGTGGTGACACCACCCTGCGCGCTCGCGCGTGATTCGGTGAACGTGTCCTCGGCCAGCGGGTTGTAGATACCCCAGTGCTGGTGGGCATCCACGACACCGGGAAAGACGAGTTTTCCGGTGGCATCGACGATCTCGGCATCCGCGCCGGCCTGCGTGCTGAGGTCAGGGCCGATCGCCGCGATTGTGCCGTCGACGATCAAAATGTCCGCCGACTCACCCTCTTCGGGCGCCGTGTCGTCGGTGCGTACGACAATTCCATTCTTGATCAGGTATGTGGTCAATTCTTTCTCCTGGCGAAATCGGAGTGGGTGCGGTCGGTGTTCAGGCGGTAACGGTGCTGGTCACGTGTTCGGCGGCGAGGAACGCGAGACCGAACGCCGTGATGAGTCCGTTGCCCGCGAGGTATCCGCCGGCCCCATGGCCGGAGATGCCGATCGCGGCGCCGCCTGATGCGTAGAGGCCGGGAATCGGCGATCCGCCGGCCAGCACGCGAGCGTGGTCGTCCACGACGAGGCCGCCCTGTGTGTGGAACAACGCGGGAGTGATGCCGATCGCGATGAACGGTGCCGACAGGGGCCGGCGGTCGTCGGTGCGGCCCTGACGGTCCGGTTCCGCTCCGGCGGCTGCGCGGCGGGCGGCCGCGAGTTCGTCCGCGAGCGTTTCCGGGGTGACGCCGAGACGCTGCGCCAACTCCGTGGCGGTCTCGGCTCGAATCAGTGATCCACTCTCGGCGACCGTGCGGAAGTCGTCGAAGGCCGAGCACAGTGCTTCGATGTCCTCGTCGATGACGATCCAGCCGGTACCGCCCGGTTGCGCGGCGAGGGCCGCCGCGAATTCCGAGTAACCGGTCGATTCGGGGGCGAAGCGTCTGCCATCGTGGTTGACGATTACTCCGCCGTGCATGACCGTGGCCCAGCCGACAAGCGTTTGACTGCGCGAGGCCAGCGCGGCGTGGCCCTGATACGCATCGAGGTAGGCGCTGTCCGCGCCGAGGCCCGCCCCGATGCGCAGCGCGTCACCTCGGCTGAATCGGCCACCGTGGTAATGGGATTCGGCGATCTCCGGAATCCAGCGGCGAACCAGTTCGCGGTCCGCGCCGAAGCCGTTGGTGGCCAGTAGCACCGATGGCGTGGCCAGTTGCTCGTGGTGCCCGTCGGGGGTGGCTATCTCGATCCCGGAAACACGTCCGTTCGTGGTGAGCACCTCGCGCAGACTCATCGGCGCGATGACCTCGATCCGAGGATGTGCGCGGGCCCGCTGCACGAGATGTTTGAGCAGGCGGGAGCCATGGCGTCCGGCGATCGTGTGGCAGCGATCTGCGCTGTGTCCCGGGTAGCGGAAATCGGTGACGAGTTCGAGGTCGAGAGCCTGGGAATCGGCCAGCCAAGTGACCAGGGGCGCGCTTGCCTCGGTGAGTGCGCCTGCCAACCGCCGGTCGGCGGCGCCCGCGGTTTTGCTCTCGATATCCGCGAGGAACCGGTCCGGGCTGTCGTCCACCCCCGCCTCGCGCTGCCAACGGGTGCCGGCTGCGGGGATCATCGCGGTGCACATCGACGTGTTGTTGCCCCGCTGGAAGTTCTCATCGGCGTCGATCACCAGCACGTTCGCGCCGAGTTCGGCAGCGCGCAAGGCGGCGACGAGCCCACCGCCCGCACCGGCGACGACGAGATCGAAATCCGGACCGTCCACGCTTCCTCCTATCATGTTCCGACTAGCGGAACGCAAGAATGTGGTCCTCTGCACTATGCACGTTCGTCTATCTGTGCACAAGTGCCTGTTTAATGGATTAACTTCTAGGAAACTCGAGCCTTCCCGCTAGGAGGCTCGCTGGACAATCGTTTCGCTAAGCGGTACAACTTGTTCAGGTTGTGTCGGCTTGCCCCGCAGCACGGACAACGAAACGATCTCGGAGAACGGAGCCATAATGGAGCCCTCCAGTGGAGGCACCACGTCCGCCGCACGGGCAGCGGATGTCCTGCTCGAATTCGGCCGACGGTCCAGCGCGCTCGGAGTCTCGGAGATCGCTCGTGCGACAGGTATGTCGAAGGCGGTCGCGCACCGCATCCTCACGACGTTCGTCGAGTGCGGACTGTTGCTCTACGAGCCTTCCACTCGCCGATACCTCCTGGGACCGGCTGCCGCGACGCTCGGCGCGCGGGCATTGGATGTGTCACCGTTGCGCCGAGTGGCCCGCGAGGCATTGGTCGAGCTGCAGCGCGCCACGGGTGAGACGGCGACGGTATCTGCTCGGCTGCCGGGGGGCCGCGTCTACCTCGACCAGGTCGAGAGCACCCAGGAAATCAAGATGACCGTCGAACTGGGCAGGCGGTTCGAACTGCACAGCGGCTCGTCGGGCCGCGTCATTCTGGCTCATCTGTCCGATGAAGAGCAGGATGATCTGCTCGCCCGGCCGCTTCAGCGCCTGACCGCGACCACGATCGTCGACCCGGCCGAATTGCGTGCCGCGCTGCGCGTGGCGCGGGAGCAGGGCGTGTGCCGCTCGACTGGCGAACGGCAGGAAGGCGCCGGTTCGATCGCCGCTCCGGTATTCGGAGCGGACGGCTCCGTCGTCGGGTCGGTGTCGGTATGCGGGCCCAGTTATCGAATGACCGACGACGCTTGTGATCGATACGAAAGCTCGCTGGTCGCAGCGGCACAACAGGTTTCGAGCGCGCTCGGCTACCGCGCCCGGAATTCGGCAGTCGTGGAGGCGATATGACGCCGCGCAGCTGGCTGTATGTGCCTGGACACCGCGATGACCGCATCGGCAGGGCGCTCGATAGTGCCGCCGACGCCGTTGTCATCGATCTCGAGGACGCGGTGCCGGTCGGCGCGAAGGACCGTGCCCTCGCGAACGCACTCGACGCCGTGCGTGCGGCGCCGCCGAGCCGGGAGATCTGGTTGCGACTCAATGCCGTCGGAACCGAGTGGCTCGACCGCGAACTCGATGCGTTGGCGACGGTCGTTGCGCTGCCCGCAGGCGTCAGATTGCCGAAATCCGAGGATCCCGAATCGGTATCGACGGTAGCGCAGCGGCTCGGATGCGATGTGCATGCCATCGTGGAATCCGCGGCGGGTCTGCTCGCTGCGCCGCAGATCGCGCGGTGTCATCAGCGAGTGACGGGCATCGCGCTCGGCGAGGCGGACCTCGCGGCCGATTTGCGTACCGAGTCTAGTGGTCTGGTATGGGCGCGTGGCTGGATTGTTGCTGCTGCGCGTGCCGCCGGGTTGGCTTCGCCGGTCCAGAGCGTCTGGACCGCGGTCGACGACCTCGTCGGTCTGGCACAGACATCACGTGTCGGACGCGCCGAGGGATTCTTCGGGCGGTCCGTCATACACCCGAAGCAGATCGACATCGTCAACGAGGCCTACACGCCATCGCCGGACGAGCAGAGCAGGGCACGACGGATCGTGGACCGTGCCGCCGCATCCATGGCGGCGGGTGAAGCAGCAGTGCTCGATGAGGACGGCAGATTCATTGATCCCGCCGTTGTCGCGAACGCCCGCATCGTCCTCGACCGAGCAGAGGCCACAGCAGCACGAGGAGTGGGAATATGACCGAACAATCCGTCACCGCCGGACCGGACGCACTGTTGAAGGCCGTGGTGGACACCGCGGTCGATGTCGTAGAGCTCGGACACCCGCATACGACGGGGATGCCGTGCTCGCCCAATCACCCCGGGTTCCGGATGACCTTGATCCGGCGGCACGGCGATATGGTGCGTCCGGATGGCGGGTCGGCGTCCAACGAGATCATCGTGACCGGCGGGCACGTCGGTACACACGTGGACGCTCTTTCTCATGTCAGCCATGAAGGCAAGCTGTACGGGGGTGTCGATGCCGAGGACGCGCAACGCGGTGGCCGGTTCTCGGAACTGGGCGCGGAGACGATTCCGTTCCTGCTCCGCCGCGGCGTGCTGCTCGATGTGGCGCGGGTTCGCGGGGTCGAGGCCCTCGAGGCCGGGCGTGCCGTCACCGAGCAGGATCTGCGTGACGCCGCTGATGCCGCCGGGGTGACGCTGCGCAGCGGGGACGTTGCGCTCATTCGGACCGGTTGGGCCAGACACTTCGAGGATGCCCAGCGCTACCTCGGTCAACGGGACGGGGTTCCGGGGCCCGATGTCGGCGCCGCGCGCTGGCTCGCCGCCGCGGGCATCGTGGCCGCGGGCGCGGATACCACCGCTTTCGAGCATATACCGGCGGGCAAAGGCCACAGCGTGCTTCCCGTGCATCGAGTCTTGCTCGTGGAGAACGGAATCCACATCATCGAGCACCTGAATCTCGAGGCGGCGAGCGAGCGCGGGCTCACCGAATTCACCTTCGTGATGGCTGCACTGCGCATCACCGGCGGGACCGGATCGCCGGTGCGCCCCGTCGCAGTGGTGTCGCGATGAGCCGCTCCGACATCGCGCCACGCCACGACCTGCAGGGCACCGTCGTGGGTCGGCTCGCCGCCTTGGCCGCGCACATCCGGACCGCCGGACTCGGCGAGGAACTGCGCAAGGACGTTGCCCGCCGGGTCCTCGACGTGCTCGGCAACTCGGTAGCTGCGCAAGGGCAACCGTCCGCCAGCGCCGTCACCGCGGTGGCGCGTGGGTGGGCAGGCGCGTGCTCTGCAACCGGTATCGGCACCGGTGAACGCTTCCCGGCTGCCACGGCTGCCTTGGTGAACGGCACGCTCGCACACTCGATGGATTCCGATGACACCCACCTTCCTTCGGTATTGCATCCGTCCGCCTCGGTGGTGCCCGCCGCGCTCGCAGTCGGCGAGTCGACCGGCGCATCCGGAGCCGCGGTCCTCGATGCGGCCGGCGTGGGTATCGAAATAGCGGTGCGCCTGGGCATGGGCGGCTACGACGAGGAGCTCGGCAACTCGGAGTTCTTCGAACGCGGCCTGCACGCGACCTCGATCTGTGGTGCTGTCGGGTCCGCCGCCGCCGCCGCGATGCTGTACGGTCTGGACGCCCAGGGCATCGCCGATGCGATGGGGATCGCTGCAAGCTTCGGCGCCGGGCTGCTCGAGGCGAACAGAACCGGTGGCACTGTCAAGCGCGCGCACTGTGGTTGGGCAGCGCATTCGGGGGTGACCGCGGCGGAGTTCGCCCGGCACGGACTCACCGGACCGCCCACGGTGATCGAAGGCAGATTCGGTTTCCTGCACGCGTTTTGCGGCGACCGGGCCGACGCGGCGAAGGTGGTCGAAAAGCTCGGCGAACATTGGGAATTGCCTGGCATCTTCTTCAAACCCTACCCGTGCAACCACTTCACCCACGCCGGCATCGACGCCGCTCGCGCTCTTCGACGTGACGGACTCGACCCCGCCGAGATCGTGGAGATCGATCTCGGCGTTCCGAAGCCGGTGCTGCGCACCATCGCGGAGCCTCCCGCCGCGAAGGCCGCGCCGGAATCGGGATACCACGCGGCATTCTCCGGCCCTTTCACCGTGGCACGCGCGCTGCTCGGTGGTTCGGGGCTGGGTGTGGGGCATGCGGATTTCACGGACGAGGCAGCGAAAGATCCTCGCACCCTCGCGTTGACATCGCTCGTTGTCAGCCACAGTGACGATCGTTGCGATGAGCTCTACCCACACCAGTTCCCCGCGGTCCTGCGGGTGCGCACCCGCGACGGCGAGTGGCATGAGGCTCGTGTCGACCACAATCGAGGGGGCCCGGCGAATCCGCTCTCCGACGACGAACTCACCCTGAAGTTCGATCTCAATGTCGAAGGGCGATTGTCCTCGGCGGCCGGACGTGCCGTCGCCGAGCGGGCACTGGGGTTACCGGCGGCCGACTCGCTTGACGACCTGATGTCGATTGTCCGGGGTTGACGATGGCGGTGAAAGTCTGCCGCGGCAGCAAAGGCAGCAGCGTCGATCCAGATACGTTCCATGTCGTCGTAGCGGTGGACCAGCGGGGTCCGAAGAATACCGCGGGTATGGCGTTTCGATGACTTGCGCGATCTGTCGATGAGTGAAATCGCGGACTATTAGCTGAGAACTTCTATATAAGGTCTCGCAGCGATGGTATTTCCGTAGCGGTTTCTGAGGACCGTATGTTGCCCGCGCATCGGGACACGGCTGCCTACAAGATCGACCGTGACAGGTGGACTTTCTTATTTCATGAGGAGCAGCCGGGTCAGTACCTGCTTTTGGTGCTCCGAGTCCGTTCGGAGCGAGTCCACTTCGTCGTCAGGTGCGACGGCCTTCGAACCCATTGCTCCAGTGGGCGGATAACCCTCGTCGCTCACGGTGTTGAGCAGCCGATTCAAAAAATTGACAAGCATCTGAGGCCTCCATAATCGTGTGCCGATAAATTGCCTGTCTGGCCAATCACTAGTAGATCGCCGAGCATGATCGTTCCGTTAACGCGGTGCGTGATCAGTCGTGTTGGGGTCGCTATGCGGATGAACCCGTCGTAGCTCATCATGACGGGATTGGCGATTTTGTCCTTGCCCAGGCACTCCACGTGTGAACTGGTGAGCGTTCCCGGGTCCTCGCTGAGCGATACGCGCTGCTGTCGAGCAGGCCGCGATATGTCGCACCTACCGCACGCGAACGATCGCCGGCTCCGACCGGTCCGCGAGTCCTGTCGAGCCCGGGTGCTCGGTTCCGTCCTCGCCGGCGGCTACCTGCTCGGGCGCGGCACGTAGGAGATCTTCGCTGCCCACTGGCCGAATGCGCCGGAGGAGCAGCAGGTGCTGGCCGAGCCGCTGAACGCGTTGCCGAAATATGTCGCCTCGACAGGCTCGCCGAGCCACTCGGCTGGCGGAGTTCGACGCTGCTGCAAGGCGACATCGGCACGGCCGTGCGTGCACTGAAGGCGGAAGCGGGAAATGGCCTGCATATAATCGCCCAGGACTCGTCCAGACCCTGATGGGCTCGGGCCTGGTCGACGGACTCCGGATCATGATCGACCCGGTGGTGGGCGGTGGAAAGCGCCTCTTCGTGACGAGAGCGCGCGTCGGCCGCTGCGGTTGGCTGACAGCCAGGTGACCAGCACGGGCGATCATCGCGACCTACGCTGTGTAGGAGGCTGACCCCTGGCTGGCGGAGCATTCCACGATGCGGATGGTCACCGGGCAACAGTTCGCGCAGCTCGGCGACATCACGGTCGTGCTGTATCGGAACTTCGACGAGGGCTTGGCGCGCCATCCGATGTGACCACCTCCGCGTCCGGCGTTGTCTGCGGTGTCCGACGTGGTCTGCACAACAAGACGAGCAGCGCGCCCACGAAGGAGATGCCTGTGGTGAACAGGCTCGCCTGATTCCAGCCGTCCGCCAACGCGACAGCACCAGAACCCGCCGGCCGGGCGGCGAGCACCGCGACGATGGTGACGCCGACCGCAGAGCCGACGTAGCGGGCCGTGTTGTTCGCGCCACTGCCCAAACTGCCGCGTCCGGCGGGCACGCTGGCAACCGCTTCGCGGCCCAGTGCGGCGTTCACCACGCCACTGGCCATCCCGGTGAAGACGAGACTGGGGACCAAACGCTGCCAACTGGTATCGCCGGTGATACCGAACAGGCTCGACTGGCCGAGCCCGACCGCGACGAGCCCCCCGACCAATTGCATCCGTCCCGACATTCGGATCCGGCGGGCGAACAGAGCGGTGACGACGCTGGTCGCCGACCAGGCGGAGAGCAACCACGCCGCGCCGAGCGTCGAAATGCCCAGAGCCACGCTGACAAAGCCACACATGTAGGACATGAGCGCGATGATCCCGGCGCCGGTCGCGAACGCCGCGCCGGTGGCGGCCAAGAACGCCGGCTCGGTGAACAGCCGCAGGTCGAGCATGGCTATGCGACTGCGTGCTTCGACAATGACAAAGGCGGTGAGCAGCACTACGGCGGCTGCCGCCAGAATCAGCACAACCGGCCGGCCCCACCCGGACCGCCCCTCCACCAGCGCGGCGAGCAGGGCGCTCATGCCGGTCGCGAGCAGCGCGGTGCCGGCGATATCGAGGCCGCGAGCATGCTCGGCGCGGGACTCGACCAGCAGTCGTCGAGCCACGGCAGCCACGGACACGGACGCTATTGCGATCACCCAGTAGGCATCACGCCAGTCGGCCGAGCGCTCGAAGCCGGCCGCGACCAATGGGCCCAAACCGATTCCGCCACCGACGGCTGCCCCCCAAACTCCGCTGGCGGCAGCGCGCGCGGGTCCGGCGAGGAAAGCGTGCGCGATGAGGCCCAAACTGGAGGCGATCACCGCGGCACCGCCAACACCTTGCGCGATCCGGGCGATCACAAATGAAAGGGTGCTCGGCGCCAACGCGGCGGCGACCGAGGCAACCGCGAGCACGATCGCGCCGCCGACAAAGGTGCGTCGACGCCCGAAGTCATCGGCGATGGTGCCGGCCGACAACAGAACGGCGCCCAGACCGATGCTCATCGAGCTCAGGATCCAGGTACCGCCGGCGGTGTCGGCTCCGAGCGCCGCAGCCGTCGGGTTGATGGTGGCAAGCGGCGCGGTAAACGCGATCAGGGTGATCAGGGTGCCCGCCGCAGCGACGGACAGTGTCCGTGATTCCGACGTTCCCATGTGCATGACAAAGCTCCCTTGGTCTGGTGATCGAACCGTTACGATAGAGCAGCCATTAGGTTCGGTCAACAGACTAAATGTGTATGCTGATGCGCATGAGCCTCGGAGTGGACTATGCGAAGCAGGACTGCCCGCTGGCGCGCGCGCTCGAGTTGGTCGGTGAGCGTTGGACACTCTTGATCCTGCGCGACGCGTTCTATGGCGTACGCCGGTTCACCGACTTCGCCGGCCATCTGGATATCTCGAAGGCTGTTCTCACGCAACGACTTTCGTCCTTGGTTCGAGCGGGCCTGCTCACCAAGGTGCCGTGCGGAGGCCGGGACGAATACTTGCTGACCGATTCGGCGCGCATGCTCTGGCCTGCGCTCTACACGCTGTCCCAGTGGGGCGAACAGCAGACCGGGCAAGGTTCACCGCGCCGGATCTTCCTGCACGTGGATTGTGGCAGCAAGGTCGACGCGGTAGGGCACTGCGCGACCTGCCGGTATGCCCCTGGCCCGGAGGAGCTCGAAATTCATCCCGGCCCGGGCGCGGACTTCGGTGTTCGTGATGATCCCGTCTCCCGGGCGCTGCGCTATCCGCATCGCCTCTTGCAGCCACTCGATACACGCGCACAGTCCGAACGTATGCCCGAACGCTGAACGCGTCGGCAACTGAGATGGGTTAGTGGATGCGGATTTCGCGTCGCCGCGGCGAGATCCGGCGGCCGGGCGGTCGGATCCGACAGGTTGTGGCGAGCGCTTGCACGCGCGGTGGTCCTCCGCGCCACCGAATCCATAACTTGCAGTTCATGAAAATTTACAGTTTGTGCTAAATTCTCGTCATGTCCCGGTCCAAGCATGCCGAGCCCACAATCGGGTTGCGCGAACAGAAGAAGCTGCGGACCCAACTCGACCTCTGCATGGCAGCGCGGCGGCTCACGGTCGAGCGCGGGCTCGATGCCACGACCGTCGAGGACATCGCACGAGCCGTCGGCGTCTCGCAGCGCACGTTTTTCAACTACTACGAGACCAAGATGGATGCGGTGGTCGGCCCGGTCGGCGAGATCGGTACACCGGAGTTGCGGGAGCGATTCATCGCAGGCGGGCCCACCGGTGTGCTCATCGAGGACCTCACCTGGCTGTTCGCCATAGGATACGAGCCGGAAGGTGAAGTACGCGAAGGTATTTCGCTGGTCATGGAGATAATCAAGACCGAACCGCGCGTGCTCGCCGCCTTCGTAGCCTCCGGCGTCCGATTGGAGGCCACCCTGGGCGATCTCCTTGCGGCGCGGCTGGGTAGCGAGGTTTCGCCCGAATTCGTCTCACTCGCGGCGGGAGTCATGACAACCATCACCACGAGGGCGGCGATGTCCTCGGCTGGTGATCCGACCGCATCGCTGGCTGTGGCGATGCGGGAGCACTGTGCAATGGCCGCCCGGCTGTTCGAGCAGCCGACAGGCACGAAAAGGAGACGTACCGAATGACCGCGACGGCTGAATCGCCGCCCACGCCGATTGTCCTGACTCAGCGACGGATCGGTCTCATCTTCACTGCGCTGATCGCCGGCATGTTTCTGGCCAGCCTCGATCAGACCATTGTGGGCACCGCCATGCCGACCATCGTCGGCGATCTGGGTGGCATCTCCCATATGGCCTGGACCGCGACGTCTTACCTGCTGGCGACCACCATCATGATGCCGATCTATGGAAAATTCGGCGACCTGTTCGGCAGGCGCTGGCCGTTCTTGTTCGCGATCACCATCTTCACCGTCGCATCCGTCGGTGCCGCCGCGTCTACGGGTTTCTGGGAGTTCATCACCTTCCGGGGCTTGCAGGGGGTGGGTGGCGGCGGTCTGATGATCCTGGCGCAGGCCATCATTGCGGATGTGGTACCCGCGAAGGATCGTGGCAAGTACATGGCGCCGATGGGCGCTGTCTTCGGCATCACGTCGGTCGCGGGTCCGCTGCTCGGGGGCTTCTTCGCCGACCACCTCGGCTGGCGCTGGTGCTTCTGGATCAACGTGCCGGTCGGTATCGCCGCCTTGGTCGTCGCCTTCCGCTACCTCAGCATTCCGAGCCACCGCCCCAAGACCCGGCCCGATTACTTCGGGGTCGTGCTCATGTCGGCCGCGACCACACTGCTGATCCTGATCACCGACTGGGGCGGCAAGCAGTACGCCTGGGGTTCGATGGTCATCGTGACGATGATCGCCGCGCTCGTGGTGATCGTGGCCGCCTTCGTCATGGTGCAAGCCCGGGTCGAAGAGCCGATGCTGCCGCTGTGGTTGTTCCGCAATCGGACTTTCGTCCTGACCTCGGCGATCGGCTTCCTGGTCGGCCTCGTGATGTTCGCCGCGCTCGCCTTTATTCCGACGTACCTCCAAATGGCGACCGGTGCATCGGCCTCGGTCTCCGGTCTCTTGCTGATACCGATGATGGTCGGTCTGATGATCACCCTGATCGCTTCGATGACGATGATCACCAAGACAGGTCGCTACAAGGTCTATCCGCCGCTCGGTGCGGCGCTGATGTTCGCGGACATGCTGTGGCTGACGCGGCTGGGCGCCGATACCCCGATGTGGGTGGTTTCGGCGATGCTGTTCGTGATGGGCGCGGGTCTCGGTCTGATGATGCAGATCATCGTGCTCGTCGTGCAGAATGCGGTGTCGCCCGACCAGATCGGCACCGCCACCAGTGCCAACAACTACTTTCGTGAGATGGGTGGCGCGCTCGGTGTCGCTATCTTCGGTTCGATTTTCACCGACAGGTTGACCGAAGGTCTCCGCACGGTGTTCCAGACGCACGGTCGGGAGGCGATCCAGGCGAGACTCGACCCGAGTGCGCTGGTGCCGTCGGCGGTGAAGAATCTGCCCGACACCCTGCACGACGCGATTGTTGGATCGTATGTCGACGCACTGGTCCCAGGCTTCTGGTATCTGATTCCGGGCGTCGTGATCGCATTCGTACTCGCGTTGTTCATTCCGCACATGAAGCTCGCCGACGAGGCGGGCATGGTTGCCCGGGGCGAAGCGGTGATGGCGGAGAACATCCCGCACTCGGATGTCGATCCGGAACCGGAGCTGCTAGCCGAGCATTGAGGTGTAGGCGCCGAATGTGAAGTCGGCCGGGCGAATAATCGCCCGGCCCACGGTTGTGCGATGACTCGCACGTCGACTTTACGGCTGCCGCGTCGAGGGGCGCATGCCGTGTGTGGGCATGGTGTTGCTCACGCCCTGCAGTGGCCATCCTTTGGAGAATATTAGGATAGCCTGACCATAGTCGGATAGGAGTTGGCGTCCTATGCGCGGTAACGACTCGGCCGGCGACGTGCGTACACCGGATGCCTCGATGCGACCGTGCAGGGGGCCGACGCAGTCGCGCTGACGGCGCGATTCGGCGCATCGGTCGGCAATCAACGGAGGCAATGGCGTGGTGTGGGAACGTGCGTTCCAGGATCCTGCTCGGTGGCAACCGCGTGAGATCTTGCGGCGTCTGCACACTGGAGTCACTGCGACTCGCGGTCGTCGCCGTGTGGTGTGGTTCCTGGCCCTGGTCTCCGCTCTCATCATTTTTCCAGGCTGCATCGGTGCGGTAGCGACAGCGCAAAGCGATACGGTCAGAGCGGGTGGGACGAGGATCTCTGCGCTGAGCTGGATGGAGATCCGGGACTCCGCTGGAGTGCCGTTGACCGATTACCTGCTCGCCACCGGCCACGGCAGTCTGCTGAATCCGTTGGAGACAGCGGTGGCGATGGTTCTCGGCCTCGAATTCATCGGGTACATGGTCTTGGTGACCTCGGCGGTGTGGGTGATCGGTTTTGCGATGAGCTTCCGGTGGCTGGACCCGTTCGGCAACGCGTTGCAAGGTGTCGCGGATGCCCTCACCGGACAGATCGCCACCCCCGTTCTCCTGATGGTGGCGGCATCGATCGGCGCGTTCTTCGTGGCGTGGTTCGTGATGCGCGGCTATCACGCCAAGGCGGCGATGCAGGTCGTGACGATGGTGGGTGTGGGGCTGCTCGGCCCGATCGTGCTGGCGGAGCCACTGGCGGAAGTCATGTCGTCGAATGGCCTGCTGGCCACGGGCCGCGATCTGGGCATCTCGGTAGCTGCTGGATTGCATGGTCACGTACGTCCAGATCCCGATCAGTTGGTGGCCTCCATGCAGGCCGATATGGCCGACAACTTCGCACGCCACCCAGTGCAAGTATGGAACTTCGGACATGTGGTCGACCGCTCGCCCAACTGCCGGGCCGCGTGGTCGGCCGGAGTGCGCGCCGGCGACGACACCCGAGTGCTGAACGGCATGCGGACATGTGGTGACTCGGCAGCCTATGTCGAGGCGGACCATCCCGGGATGGGGCAGATCGGTTCCGGGCTGGTGCTGCTGGTCTGCGGGACTATCGTGCTGTGCTTCGGATCCTATCTGGGGTTGAAGGTCATCTGGGCAGCGCTGGATGCGATGTATCACGCCTTCATGGCGATATTCGGTGTGGCCGCAGGCGGATTCGTGTACGGGCCCACGCAGACCTTCCTGGTCCGCAATCTCGTCGACAGCTTCGTCGCGGCGGCACGCATGACGATATTCACCCTCTTCCTGGCCGTTTACACTCTGTTCCTGGGCAATTTGTTCGCACAGGCCCGCGACCAGGTCATGGTCGTGCTCGTGCTGGGCGCCATCGTGGAGGTCGTCGCCATCGTCCAACTCCGGCGGCTCAACGGCAGTCTTACCAACGGCGCCGATTGGATCACCAACCGGTTCGCCGTTGCCATCCAGGGTGCTGCGACCTCGACCCGGGAGGGCTCGGCCGGTCACGCCCTCGGCATGGGCTACGCCGGTGCGCAACATGCCATGTCCGGCCCGCACGGCGCGCATGCCGGGCTCCTCGGCGCGGTGTACGCACTCAACGCCGTCAACACCAGCCCGCTGTCCTCGTGGATGTTCATGCGGGAACACCCACTCGACCCCTATTCGAGGATGAAGAACAGGGCGCAACGGGAACTGTGGCAAGCTCAAGCCACCCCGATCGGCTCGTCCACGATCTATGGACGAGATGGGTTGTTCACACACAATTTCCGAGACAAGCAAAGCCTTGTGCACGCTGCCCGTGTCGGCGTCACCGCGGCCGAACACGCTGGGCGTGGCGGCATCGATACCGCTCGTGGTGCCGCGGCGGCTATCGAGGAGGCGATGACACAACGCGGCGCGAGCCTGTCCCAGCTGAGTTCCGCCTTACGCGGCGCGGGTTTCACCGACGACGATCTGGTGCACCGAGCGGTCCAGGCCCGCAGCCAAGTCATGCGATACAGTGCGGCCGATTCGCTGGCCGACAAGAACCTGTCCGGGGTCGTCGCCGCTGCCGCGTATGTCAACGCGACGCATACCCCCGCCGCCATCGCCGAGATCGAACGTGCGGCACTCGTCTACCGGACCCAGATGCCCAATGCGGTCACCCTCCACGGCAGCATCACTGATATCGACACCCCGCTGGGATATGTGCACGACTATATGACCGCCCCGACAAAGGCGAAGCTGAACGCTCTGCAGAAGGTCGCGGATGGGGAGGAAACGGCTCCATATAGCCGGGAGGGCGCGCTGCTCATGATGCGACGGATCGGCACCGAACACGCGCAGCGAACCGCTACCGCTGTCGACAGATTCGTCGCCGATCCGTCCGACCGGGCCCACCTGCGTGTCGTCCAAGCGCAACTGAGCGCCGCGATCGACACCGACCGCTGGGCCGCCGGCGCCAAGAGAACGCCCGCCAACATTGTCCTCTCCCCCGCTATTCGGTGACTGGCCGTTTGCGGCACCAGGGACGTGGTCGTTGCGCGCGCGAATGACTGGCCGTGCGCCAATAGGATCGTCTACCTTTTGAAGGCGAGCCGCATCCAGGTGGATCGTGCTCGAGCGCACCGCCGAACCGGCGGCTGATGTTCACCGCGCCGCAACATCGAGAGAACTCTTCGACAAGGAGCTGCACGTGCGTCTTGACGGTACGGGAATCACCACCGACTCCCCTGGCCGGTACTCCACCGCGAACGGAATGGTGATTGCCGCCCGATCGAGGAACCAGCCGACCGGTATGCGCGATGGCGAGTCCGTCGATTGCGCCGACCGCGGGCAGGTGGTGGCGTGAGCACCGATCTCGAGGGTGCGCGAGTGGTGATCACCGGCGCGGCGCGCGGCATCGGTCTGGCCACCGCGCGCGCAGCGATCGCGCGGGGGGCCCGAGTGGCACTACTCGACCGCGATGAAATCGAGTTGGGGCACGTGGTACCGGAACTCGGTGCGTCAGCTTCGGCTTTCGTCGCCGATGTCACCGATCCCGAAGGGCTGACCGCTGCGATCGCTGCGGCCGCGGCCGAGCTCGGTGGCGTCGACGTGCTTGTCGCCAATGCTGGCGTGGCGCCGAAGATGGCGACCGTCGAGGGCACGAGCCTGGCCGAGTTCGACCGCGTGATCGGCGTGAACCTGCGCGGAGTGTGGAACACGGTCCAGGCCGGTTTGCCGCACCTGGGCGTAAGCCGCGGCCGACTGGTCATGGTCGCGTCGGTGTACTCGTTTGTCAACGGTGTGCTCGGCGCGCCCTACGCGGTGAGCAAAGCCGGTGTCGAAGCGCTCGCGCGCACGCTGCGCGTCGAGTTGTCGGTGGCCGGTATCGGTATCACCACAGCGTATTTCGGCTTCGTCGATACCGACCTGGTGAACAACACCAAGGAAGCCGATCCGCTGTTCGAGAAGACCGAAGAGCTGTTCCCGCGCATGCTCACCCGGCGGATCAGCCCTGACCGGGCGGCGAAGGAAATCCTGAGGGCGGTAGCACGCAAACGCACCCGAGTCGTGGCCCCAGCTCTGTGGCGCCCCCTGGACTGGCTGCGTGGCATGGTCGGTCCGCTCGGTGACATGATTCTTGCCCGCGCAGGAAAACTACGTAACGTCCTGGTCCAGGTCCGTGCCCGCGAAATCTCGTCCCCGGACGAACACTGAACGTTCCGGACTGAATGCGTTCTGGTGACATGCTCACCTTGCGACTGTTCGCCGCATTCACTCGCCCGCCAGGTGCAGGTCGGTGTCGGATGCGACGATCAACAGAGTCAGGCTGGCGCCGTTGGTGCCGAACAGTCGCATGACATCGCGTGGCTGGTCGGGCTGGGGGCCGTGGGTGTGCACGCCGTCGTCGTCTTCGATGCGGCGTTGTTCGAGGCTGATGGTGTTCCAGGCGAATCCGATCCGGGCGAGGGTGCCCAGCCGTGGGGTGAGCGCGCTGATCAGGTCGTGCAGTTCGATGGTGAGGTTCGGTGTCCACGGCCACCAAGTGCCATCGACCGGTGCCGGTCCGGTGTCGCGGCGGCGCAGCAGCAGGCGGGGAGTGCGGGTCGGGGTGGGGAAGGGCTGCCGGTTGCGAGCGGACAGTGGCGTGTTGCCCATAGCGGCGTGATTGGTGATGGGGCGTGATCGGGGTTCCGGGTTCATCACCGTTCCTCCTGGGCTGGGTCGGCCCGGGCGGGTTGGCCGGCCGCCGCGAGCGCGGACTGTGCCAGGGCCGGGTCGGTGCCGGAGGGGATGGCTTGTGCCACGATCACGGTGCCGTGGGTCCCGCAGATGTACATGGTGCCGAATAGCTCGAACGGATACCGGTCCAGTCGTATGGCAGGGTCGGTCACGAGGTGGTGGCGATCGGTCGGTGACCAGGCGCGCGGGTCGTACACGATGCGCCATATCGGGCCTGTACGTGGATGGAGCGCGGTGATCAGTTCGGGGAGCTCGATCGTGAGGTTGCTCGATCGTGGCCACCAGGTCGCATCGATGTAACCGCTGGCGTCGGAGTCCGGGCGCAGACGTAATCGTGGGGTGTCAGTGGGGGTGCGGTCAAACGGTGCCGAAGGCACGTTCACCGATTGTGGCGTCATCGGACGCTCCTGCCACGGCCTCTGGGAAGGCCGGATATCGAATCCGGGGACGGCGCGACCTCTACTGGTCAGAGCACGTGATGCCGCCGAATACTTCGAGCCTACACGCCGGTGCGCACCGCGCGCGGCGGCGCAAGCGGCAGCAGACCATTTCATCGCCTGGACGGCACGCACCAGTGCGCGACAGCGCGCGGAGTGCGGCCGCCTCCGTCGACGTGGCGGATTGCTGAGAGCTGCCGCCGAGGTTACATTCGCACTTCCTGGCAGCTTCACGCTTCCGGGGCCGTGTCGAGACGGCCTGTGCCGAGATGCTTCCGTACCTGTGCGGGATGCCGCAACAATCGGCACCCAGTGCGCTGAAGTCGCGCGTCTCCTGGCATTTGCTCCACGATGATCTGAATCGCCTTACCGACTCATGCATGATGCAGTACTCGCACCGAAATTCGTGGTTGAGCTGTATCAGAGGTATCGCTGCGTCAAGGGAATTGACGGATGCCAGTGGATAACCAGTGTCGCATGCTGTCGATTGCCACTTAGAGTTCCAGTCCATGGTGCAGCCGACTCCCTGGCAATTGACCGCGACGTCACGCCCACCGCTGATCAAGAACGCCGGCCGCCCCGAAAGCGCCTCTCCCCTACGGCGTATCGACATCCGGGTGTTCCGGGCCGCAGGGCGGGACGACTGGGGGTATCTGGCTGCCGCGGTGGGCAGCGCTATCACGTTCGTGCTGTTGTTCCAGCCGTGGCTTGCGGCTACCGGTCCCGACGGCAAGATCAGCACCAATGCCTTCGGCCGCGTCACCATCACCACGACCATGGCGGGCCTGTGGTCGGGGTCGCCACCGCCCAGCGCGAAGGTCGATGGATTGTGGGGCATCCTCGCCGGGGTCGCCGTCTTCATCACCGTGGCCACGGTGGTGCTGAATCTCCGGGTCCGCGTCGAGACGCTGTCCAGGCTGACGGCGGGTTCCACGGTCGCCGTATCGGTTTTCGTCGTCGTCGCCCTGATCTATTTCAACGGCAAAGGGAGCGACCTACGGGCGATGGTCGGCGCCGGATCACCGCGGGACATGGGCACCCAGATCGGCCTGCTCATCCGTACCGCCGCAGGCAACGGTCAGTACCCAGTTCCAGGGCTGCGCAGCATGTCTTACTCGAGCCCGAGCCTCACGACATCGGGTGTCATAGCAGGCACGACATCGCTGGCATCGGCGGTGGCCGCGGTCGCCCAACTCCTGTATGGACGCCGCACCGGGCCGGGAGGCTCGCGCACGCCTGACATGTTCCGACGCTGGGCGATTCCGCCCGCCGCGCGATCGGGCACCGACTGAGGTCTGCCGCGCGAGGACCCTGGCCTAGGGTCGGCTGGGAATTGTCCTCAGCTCGGTATGGATTCGGAGAGGTCGCCGGTCCGGATACGGTAGACCTGCAGCCTCAGCCCGTAGTACTTGGTGGTCTCGCCGACCCACTGCATGCCGAGACGTTGCGCTGTGCCGATGGCGCGCACGTTGTTCGGCCGCGCAACCGCGAACAGTTCGTCGACATCCTGGGCCAATGCCCAGGCGATCAGGGCCCGTGCCGCCTCGGTGGCATAGCCACGTGCCCACGCACCAGGGTTGAGGTGCCAGCTGAGTTCGAGGTCATCCGCGGGTGGCAACAAACGGATACTCACACCACCGATGACCGCTCGATCGTCGGTGCGCTCTACGGCCCACCGGCCCTGCGGCGGCATGAGGTCCGGCTGGGCCTGTTGCCAAGCCTGCAGCGTCGTACGCATCGCTTCGATGGTGCTCACCTGCTCCATCACGGGGGTCAGCCATCGGGCAACCTCAGGGGAACCGTAGATCGCGAAAGCCGATGCGGCATCCTCGGCCGTCCAACCCCGGATGGTCAATCTGTCGGTGGTCAGCACGGTCGTCGTCATGACCCGATCCTCTGCACCGGTCGAATGGATGCGTCGTCGAAAACAATCCGACGAGTCCATTCCGTGCGCGTCGGTCGTGAGTGAACCACACCAGCATCCATCGCGCTTATCCGGACGTGGGGGTGGGCCGGCTGAACAGTTGGCGGTGACCGGCGACATACTGCTCGACCGATCGCGGAGGCTGACCGGTGAGTTTCTCGACGTCACTGGTGAGCCGGTTGTAGCGGTCGTTGCGGTGCAACTTCGCCATGGTGAGCAGGTGTTGCACAGTGTGCGGGGAAATGCCCGGCACCGCGCCTATCTGCTGTGTAAAGGCGTCGTAGGGCATATCGATACCCGACACCGGGTGTCCCAGCGCCCGGGTGTATTGCTCGGCCAAACCTTCAATGTCCAGAACGGCAGGCCCGGTCAACTCGTACACGTGACCGACGCGCTCGGTCGGATCGCGGAGAACAGCAGCGACCACACGTGCTACATCAGTGGCGGCGATCGGTGAGGTCCGGCCGGTGCCGAACGGCAACGACAGAACTCCTTGTTCAGCGACCGATCGACTGGCGACGATGGTGAACAGCGGATTGTCCAGGAAAACGGTGGGTCTGACGTGAACGACGGGGACGCCCGACCAATTCATGATGTGCTCGGCCAGCCAGTGCAGCCGCTGATGCTGCGATTCGTCGGTGCTCGTCGACGTCATCTGCGAGACCGTCATCTGCGACATATTCACCAGCGCTTCGAGATCGCCGCGCTCATCGGCGATCGTGCACACCACCGCCGCGGCCTCCAGATAGTCGGCCGACACAGCCATGTTGAAGAATGCGCGGTGCACGTCACGAAAAGCCGCGGCGACATCGGCCGGCACGGTGAGATCGCCGACTACGATCTCGGCCCCGAGTTCTCGTAGCGCATCGGCCCGGCCGTCGTCATGATGCACCATCGCACGCACCGGCTCGCCGCCGGTGAGCAGCAATTCGGCCACCAACCGGCTGACGCTGCTGGCGCCGCCGCCCACACCAGTGACAAGATACGGCGCTGGATCACTCATGCCCGAATTCTCCTTGCCGCGAAATGGTTTCGGGTTGCTCCTGGTTGTGCTGCTCAGGTCGGATGATTCGACACGTAGGCAATCCATGGCCCGAGTTATCGGGCTGTGTGGTTCCCGTACCGCGTGCCATATGGTGGAGCTGTCATGAAAAGCAATACTGCGGCAGTTGTTCGATCGCAGAAAGATGATTGCTCGATCGCAGAAAGATTGTTCGATCGCAGAATGATCAAGTCTGCGAATTGAGAGTTTACACGCGTGCAGGCATTCAGGACTACGTGGCGTGATGCCCGGCGATCCCCGCCATCGGATATCGCCGATAGCGGGCCTGGTCGGACTCCTGGCCGCACTGTGAAAACGCGGGTCCGGCGAGAGGACGGCCGGGCTATCGGGTTGGTAGACCGGTAGCGCGGGCCACCGTCGTGATCAGGTTGTCCCCGACTGCGTGGGGGTCTCCGGCGCCGTGGGATGCGTGCGGCGGAAGTGAGCAGTAAGAACAAGTCCGATGGCATGGAGTGCGTCGGGGTCGGTCATCCGTTCGTGCCGACCAGGTATGTGGTGATCGGTGATACGGCCGGTGATGTAGTCGTTCCAGGCGCGAGCTGGGGAGGGCCCGTTCCCGGTGCGGCCGGCGTCCGCGCTGAAGTAGATGAGGTCACCGTCGAAGAGTCCGAGCCGGTGGTGCAGGGTGAGTTCGACCAGTCGGGTGTAGTCACGGTGCAGGATCTCGAGATGCTCAGCGGTCACCGCGGTGAAGAGTCCGCCCTCCCGACGGAGCAGGTCGGCCGCGTCCTCCACGGGGAGATCGGCAGGGTCCTGTGGCATTGCGAGGCCGCCGAATTCGGCGAGCATCTGGCCGATGCTCGGTGTGGGAGCACGCACGCTGGTAGTCACGACACGGGTGTCCATCATGGCCAGAGTCGCGACGGAGTCGCCGTCGCGGCGAAGGCGGACGGCGATCGCGTGAGCGATGGTGCCGCCGAGCGAGTAACCGAGCAAGTGGTACGGGCCGTGTGGCTGGACGGACCGGATCTCCTGAACATAGCGGTCGGCAAGTTGGTCGAGCGTGTCGAACCGCGCGGTGGGTTCGGTCATGCCAGGGGATTGCAGCCCGTATACCGGGCGGTCGGGCTCGAGGTGCGGCAGCAGACCGCCGAAACCCCACGCCAATCCAATGGCGGGGTGGACGCAGAACAGCGGTTGCCCGGACCCGGTGGCGCGCAGCGGAAGCAGAACCGACAGTGCGTCGTCAGCGTCCTGTTGGTCGAGACCACGCAGACGGGTGTCGATCCGTCGAGCCAGTGCTTGCGGTGTCGGGCCGGTGAAGATCCATTGCACCGGCACGCTGGCACCGGTCGACTCCTGCAACCGCGCCACGAGTTGCGCGGCGGCCAGCGAGTTGCCGCCGAGGGAGAAGAACTCGTCGTCGACGCCGACGCGTTCGATATCGAGGGTCCGGGTGAAGGCTGCGCAGACGGTGGCCTCGAGTGGAGTGGACGGCGCCCGGAACGGGGAGCGTCGCCGGTTGGGGACGGGCAGGGCGTTGCGGTCGATCTTGCCGGTGGGGGTGAGAGGTATGCGGTCCAGGGTGAGGATGGTGGTGGGGATCATATGGGCGGGTAGCCGGGTCGCGAGGTAGGTGGTCAGTGCGCTGGTGTCGGGTGAACTGTCCGGCACGGATACGACGTAGCCGACGAGTTGGTCGGCGCCGTTGGGTGGGGTGTGGACTGTGACAGCAGCATCGGCGATGTCGGGGTGACTGCGTAGCGTGCTCTCGATTTCGCCGGGTTCGATGCGTTGACCGTGGATTTTTATTTGTTGATCGCTGCGGCCGTTGTATCGCAGTGTTCGGTCGGCGACCCAGGTGACCAGATCGCCGGTGCGGTACATGAGTGTTCCGGCAGACCCGTAGGGATCGGGGACGAAGTGGGCCGCCGTTGTTGCCGGTTGCTTGTGATAGCAGCGGGCCAAGCCTGGTCCGGACACGTACAGTTCGCCGGCGACTCCTGGCGGGACCGGGCGTAGCCCGTGGTCGAGTACTACGACAGTGAATCCGCGTAACGGACCGCCGATCGGCATCGGATTGTCCGTGGTCGTTCGCAACGGAACGTTGGCACAACTCATGATCGTGGTTTCGGAAGCCCCGTAGGTGTTGATGACCGTGCGGCCCGGGGTCCATCGATGTGCCAGCTCCGGCGGGCATATTTCGCCACCGAGTATCAGGGTGTCGAGGGTGTCGACTTCGTCGGGGCGCATCGAAGCCAGCACCGATGGCGTGAGTGCGGCATGGCTGACATGTTCGGCGTTGATCAACTGGGCGAGTTCGGCGCCGCCGATTACCGATGCGGGGGCGAGGACCAGAGTGGCTCCCGTGGCGATCGCGCTGATCAATTCGAGGATCGAGACATCGAAGCTCGGCGACGCGGCGGCCAGCATTCGAGAAGTCGAAGTCAGGCCGAACCGTTCCCGTGTTTCGGCGGCGAGGTTCGCCAGCCCGGCGTGGGTGACCATGACCCCTTTAGGGGTCCCGGTGGAGCCCGAGGTGTAGATCAAGTAGGCCGGGTGTTGTGGCTCGAGTGGGACCATGCGCTCGGAGTCGGTGATCGCCGCGGGGTCTGCTGTCGCCGACGTCGCGGTGAAGGACAGGCTGTTGAGGTCCGTCCAACTGATCGCGTCCGGTAATCGGTTTCGATAGGTCTGGTGTGTCAGCCCGACCGACGCACCGGAATCGGTGAGGATGCTTGTGATCCGGTCGTGGGGGTGAGTGGGATCAACCTGCACGAAGGCACCGCCGGCTTTGGCGACAGCCCACACCGCGATCACGGCGTCGACAGAGCGTGGTAACGCAACGGCTACCAAGTGTTCCGGCCCTATCCCGGCGTCGATCAACACCCGTGCCCACCGGTTCGAGATTTCATCGAGTTCGCGGTAGGACAGTCGTTCGCCGTTACACACCACTGCTTCGGTGTCCGGCATCGTCGCGGTTGTCAACATGTGCGGCAACACCGACGCCACCTCGCCCGGCCCGCCGCGAACGGGCACCAGCGTTGCTCGTTCGACCGACGACAGCAGTTGCAGTCGGGCGAGCGGAAGGTCGATGTCGGTGGTGATGCTGTCGAGTACTCGAGCCACTCGGTCGGCGATAGCGTCGATTCGGTGTTGCGCGAATAGTTCGGGCAGGTATTTGAAGGTCAGGCGTAGCTGGGTGTCGTGCTCGATGATCAGGCCGAGCGGGTAGTGCGCGGCGTCCCGTCCGTGTACATCGAGAACGTGCATTCCGGCGATGTCGGTGTCCTTGGACAGCCCGGCCCGGTCGACCGGGTAGGACTCGAAGACCGTCATGGTGTCGAACATCGCGCCGGGACCAGCCACGCGCTGGATCTGGGTGAGTCCGAGGTGATGGTGATCGAGCAGCGCGGCCTGGTCGGCTTGGATGCGCTGTAGTAGTTGGGCGAGGCTTTCGCGGTGATCGAGCCGGACCCGCACAGGAACGGTGTTGACGAACAGCCCGATCATCGATTCGATCCCGGGGATCTGCGGCGGGCGTCCCGAGACCGTGGTACCGAAGACCACGTCGTCGCGCGCGGTTTCGGTGGCCAGCACAATCGCCCACACGGCTTGGATGAGGGTGTTGAGGGTGATCTCTTGCTGATGCGCCACCGTGACCAGTGCCGCGGTGTGGTGTTCGCTGAGCGGCACCTGTACCTCACGCGCGGCCGTGCGGTGTTGGCGGCCGCGATCCGCGGGTGCCAACAGCGTCGGCTCGTCGACGCCCTCGAGTGCTCGCGCCCAGGCGATTTCGGCCGCGTCCTGGTCCTGGGCATTCAGCCACATCAGATAGTCACGATAGGGGCGCACTCGGGTCAGCGCCGCGGGGTCGCTGTCGCTGGCGTAAAGGGTCAGTAGTTCCCGGACGAGCAGTGGTGTGGACCAGCCGTCGATCAGGATGTGATGCATGCTCAACAGCAGCCGGTACTGCTGGGGTCCGGTGCTGATCAGTGTCAGTCGAAGCAGTGGTGCGGCGGTCACATCGAAGCGGATGCGGCGGTCGGTGTCCATGAGTTGTTCGACCATGGCCGTCGTGTCGTCGTGCTCGGTGACGTCGATCTGGGTGAACGGAACGTCGACCTGCTGATGCACCACCTGGACCGGTCTGCCGGCGTTGTCGCGAACGAACGCGGTCCGCAGGTTCGGATGCCGGCCGAGCATAGTCTGCGCGGCGCGGCGCAGCCGGTCTGCGTCGACGTGCCCGCCGAGTTCCGCACAGAGTTGCACGATGTAGGCGTCGAGGGACTCGTCGGCGAGCTGGGCATGGAACAGCAATCCCGTCTGCAGCGGCGTGAGGGGCCAGATGTCGTCCAGGGTCGGGTGCCGGGCCTCGAGTTGATCGATCGCGTCCTGGTCGAGGTCGACAAGGTTGACGTCGGACGGAGTCAGCCCGCCGATGCCGGGCTCGGACGCGTGGTCGGCCAGCGCGGTCACCGCGTCCAGCCACAGTCCCGCCAGGTCGGTGACCTCGGCAGAGGTGAGCAACTCGCTGGGATAGTCCCAGGTGGCGGTAAGGACAGGCCCGTCCGATGTTTCCATGGTGACCGCGTTGACGCCCAGTACGGCTGCTAGGGCGGCGTCGGGATTCTGGACGCCGCCGCCATCGGTGTCGTCGCCTGCGGGCATCCACCCGCTATCGCGCACGTTTGCCGGAATGGTGTCGAATCGACCGAGATAGTTGAAGCTCACCTGAGGGGTGGGCAGCGCACCCAAGACACGGGCGGTATCGGCGTTGAGGTAGCGCAGCAGCCCATAGCCGACCCCGTGGCCGGGGACCTGTCGGAGTTGTTCCTTGACCGATTTGACGACCGCTCCGGCGGCGGACCCGGCCGCGAACGCGTCGTCGACATCGATATCGGAAAGGTCGAGCCGCACCGGGTAGGTGGTGGTGAACCATCCGACGGTGCGAGTGAGGTCGGCGCCGGGCAGTACCGTGTCGTGGCGGCCGTGGCTTTCGAAAGTGAGCAGTGTGTCGGTGACCGCACATCCGTGCCGTTGACGCCAGCGAGTCAGCGCCAGCGCGAGTCCCGCGATCAGGGCGTCATCCACGTTGCCGTGGAAGGCCGCCGGCAAGGTAGTGAGTACAGCGCGGGTCACCGCGGTCGGTAGCGCCACCTCGACAGTCGCGACCGTTGCCTGGACGTCCACGGCGGGGTCGAGATCGCGTGCACCGATCGGCGGATCGGCGGCGGCGAGCGTAGATTGCCACCAGTCGAGTTCATCGACGTTCTCGGCGGCGGTGTTCAGCCCATGCGCCCAGCGTCGCATCGAGGTACCGACCGGCGCGAGTTGCGGTGTTTGGCCGCTACTGATCTGGGCCCACGCGATAGCGAGGTCGGGAATGAGGATCCGCCACGACACGCCGTCGATGACCAGATGGTGTGCGACGACGAGTAGCCGTCCCGGCTGTCCGGTCCAGTCGAACCAGACCAGCTGCAGCATTACTCCCGTCGCGGGGTCCAGGCGTTCGGCTGCCGCGTTCGCCTCGGCCGCGGCGAGTTCGGCAAATGCCGCGGTGCCGGGCGCCGCGTCCACCGACACGTGACGGATCAGTGCGGCGGCGGATACCGCGATCGGCTGCACCTGCACTGCCCAACCGGAGGTGTGTGTCGGATCCTGCTCCAGCCGGGCCCGCAACATGTCGTGATGGTCGATCACCGCTTGGACAGTGGCGGCGATTCCGGTGCTATCGATGTCGGCAGGCAAAGTGAGCATGGTCCACTGGCAGAACCGATCGAATCCGCCGCCGCGTTCGAACATCCACGCCACGATCGGTGTCATCGGTATCGGCCCGACGCCTCCGCCGGGCAGTTCCTCCGGAAGGGGTGTAGCGGCGGTGCTGTCGCGGACAGCGATCTGGGCGAGATCGGCGACGGTTCTACGTTCGAACACCTCGCGCGCGGAGAACACCAGCCCCGCCGCCCTGGCCCGGGTCACCAGTTGGATCGACATGATGCTGTCACCGCCGAGCGCGAAGAACGAATCCTCCACCCCGACCTCGTCGAGTCCCAGCACTTCCGCGAACAGTTTCGCGAGCTCGGTCTCCACGTCGCCGACCGGTGCCCGGAATTCGGTTCGGGTCGTGGTGAAGTCCGGCTCCGGCAGAGCGGCACGGTCGAGTTTGCCATTCGCCGTCATCGGCAACGTGTCGAGTACCATCACCGTCGCGGGAACCATATGCGGGGCCAACCGCTCCGCGGCGTCGGCGAGAACACCAGCCGTGTCGAGGTCGGCGCCGGGCACAGGCACCACATATCCGATCAACCGGTCGCTGGTGGTGCGGCCCCGTCGAACGGTCGCCGCCGCACGAGCGACGCCTGCGCAGGCCAGCAGAGCCGATTCGATCTCGCCGAGTTCGATGCGGAAACCACGAACCTTGACCTGGAAGTCGGCCCGGCCGACATAGTCGAGCGTCAATCCCCCGTGGGGTAGCCGCAGCCAGCGCACCAAGTCCCCGCTCCGATACATGCGTTGTCCGGGACCCGCGAACGGGTCGGCGACGAACCTCGACGCTGTCAAACCCATCCGATTGCGGTAACCACGAGCCAGACCGGGACCTGCCAGATACAACTCCCCCACCACTCCGACCGGCACCGGCTGCAGCCGCGCGTCCAGCACGACCTGCCCGACCCCGCGAATCGGTCGGCCGATCGTCACCGCCTCCCCCGCCACCATCGGCGCACTGACATCGGTCTGGATCGTGGCCTCTGCCGGACCGTAGGTGTTGAACAATCTCCGGCCCGGCGCCCATCGCGATACCAGTTCCGGCGCGGGCGCCTCGCCACCGACCACGACGGTCCTGAGGTCGTCGAGCCCGGTCGGATCGACCGTCCCCAACGCCGCAGGCGTCAGTGCGGCATGGGTTACTCTCTCCCGCAACAAGATCTGCGCCAGTTCGGCCCCGCCGTAGATGGTCGGCGGCGCGATCACCAGCCGCCCACCCGAAGTGAGCGCCCACAGATGCTCCAGGACAGCCGCGTCGAAACTCGGAGATGCGGCATTCAACACCCGTGCGCCTGGCTCGACGTCGAAGCGCGAGCATTGTTCGGCCATCAGATTCGCCAACCCTCGGTGTGACACCACCACACCTTTCGGCACACCCGTCGAGCCGGATGTGTAGATCACATAGGCCGCATGGTCGACCCGCACCGGCCGGGTTCGCTCGGCGTCGGTCACCGACGTGGGGGGCAACGTCGCTACCTCTGCCTCGACTTCCGGCTTGTCGAGGACCAGCCACTGCACCGAGCCCGGTAGTCGATCTCGCCACTGCGACAGAGTGATTCCGACCTCCGCTCCTGAGTCGGTGAGCATGTGTTCGATTCGGCCGGTGGGATAGTTGGGGTCGATTGGTACGAATGCGGCGCCTGTTTTGGCGAT
>NZ_JBEZDE010000014.1:0-167407 GCF_040648115.1 Nocardia sp. NPDC049190 | reverse complement strand
AACTGCGGTGAGTACATCATCGGCACGAGCGGAGATCCTTCCATCGAACGGATTGGAATCTCACAACTCAGCGGACAGAACCCCGAGACAGCCCATTCCGGCCCGAATGATGATGCGGCCCAATGGCGAAGGGACGATGATCGCGGGCAGATCACATACCTGCCGGTAGTACCGGCAGCGGGACATCGGCGTGTCCCCGAACTCCGTTTCGTTCATTTCGAGACCTCGACTCGAGTCGGTGAGCTAGGGTGCGCCCAGCCCTGATGGTCGGCAGAACCCAGGGGCGGGGGCATGAAGGGGATCGGGCGAGCCTCCCTGCTGGGCGCTGATCCAGCAAACCACCTTTGACCTGCACGGAATCGAAAGATTGGGTTCCCCAGTCGAACTGATCCGAAGGTCCAGAGCAAGACCCGTATCGGACGGCTTCCACCACCCGGTCCGGGTCACAGCCGTACTAGGAGGAGGGGACTATGAACCACAACGAGACCGGGTCGACTCTGCCCAGGCGTCAGCTCGGGCACTACCTGCGTGATGCGCGGATGGCGTTGAACATGTCACTGGAGCGACTGGCGGGCGCCGCGGATCTGAGTTCGTCTGTGCTGCAACGATTGGAGAAGGGGCAGGCTACGCGACTGAAGGTTCGGGACATCCAAGCGATTTGTGTAGTACTGGAGATGTCAGATGAGATGACCACAACCTTGATCGGGCTGCTACGACAAGGCGCAGAGAAGAGTTGGTGGCACGAGTACGGCAGCCTCATTCCGGCAAGTGTTGATGTCTACGTCGGGCTGGAGACCGCAGCGCGAAGATTGACAACCTATCAGCCGTCGCTCGTGCCCGGGTTACTCCAAACTCCGGACTATGCACGCGTTCTCATTCGAAATGCCAGCCCTTGCGAGAGCGATGCTGAACATGCCCGACGTGTGGAACTGCGGACCAAACGCCAGGCCATTGTCACCAGGAAGTATCAACCCGCCGCGCTTGACGTGACACTTCACGAATCAGTGCTGCATACGGCGGTGGGCGGCCCTCGAGTCTTGGCGACCCAGCTTCGGCATCTGGCAGAGATCGGGAAACTGCCGAACGTTGACATACGGGTTTTGCCATTCTCGGCTGCCGCCCCAGTAGGTCATCCGGTCGGGCAGTTCGCCATCCTGGAGTTCGGCGAGGACTCCAAGGGCAGACCAATCGAGCCGCCAATTGTCTACCTGGAGAACTTTACTGGGTGCATGTATCTCGAAAAGCCAGAGAACGTGCAGCGGTACTATCAGGTGCGGGACAGTCTCCAGCGCGCATCGCTGGATGAGACGGCTAGCAGGAGCCTGCTTCGACAGGTAGCGAAGGAGTTACCAGCATGACTGTGGATCTGTCCAAGGCCGAGTGGTTCAAGAGCAGTCACAGTGGAACTCAGGCCGACTGCGTCGAGGTCGCGTTTCTCGTGGGTGGCCCAGTCGGCGTCCGTGACTCGAAGGATCCGACCGGCCCGGCGCTGGTCTTCACTCCCACCGAGTGGGCTGCTTTCATTGCCGGCGTGGCCGGTGGCATGCTCTCTCGGCAATAGCGCCTGAACTCGCTTTCGTGGCGGGCGGTTCGGTTGTCGGGTGGGCGATCCGGCCGAACCACATGCGTCGCTCCCGCGGAACCCGCGCCGATTGTGTAGGGATAGCTTTCTCGAAGGTGGCATGGTCGGCGTGCGGTATTCCGAGAGCCGGGCATTGCCTGGGTAGCGTGACCAGGGGCGATCAGACCACCTTCACCGCCCGCGTAACGGTGGTTCCATCGTCGGTAGCCGCAATCTTCCCTGCGGCAATAGCTATTCGGCGATGAGTTGAAACTCAGCGGCTCACCGTGGTCTCCTGCTCGACCCGCGACAGTTTCTCGGGATTGCGCACGATGTAGAGCCCGGTGATCAAGCCGTCGTCGAGTCGCACCGCCACGACGTTGTCGATCTCGCCGTTGATTCGCACGATCAGCGCCGGGTAGCCGTTGATCTGCGCCGGCTCGACCGAGACTGTGCCGTCGATTCTGGGCAGGCCGACGGCCAGCAGGCGCGTCACCCGGTCGGCACCCCTGATGGGCCGCGGCACCGCTTGAACGACGCCGCCGCCGTCGCCCAGGAGAACGACGTCCGGTGCGAGCAGGTCGAACAGGCTCTGTAGATCGCCCGTCTCGATCGCCTGCCGAAACGCCTCCAGCGCGTCCCGGGACTCCGCCGGCGAAACGACCCCGCGCGGTCGGCGCGCGGCCACGTGCAGCCGTGCTCGGTGCGCGATCTGGCGGACCGCGGCCGGGCTCTTGTCGACGGCCTCCGCGATCTCCGCATACTCCAGATCGAACACCTCGCGCAGCACGAACACCGCTCGCTCGGTCGGTGCGAGCGTCTCCAGCACCAGCAGCATCGCCATCGAGACGCTGTCGGCCAATTCGACATCCTCGGCCACGTCGGGCGCGGTCAGCAGTGGCTCGGGCAACCAAGGTCCGACGTAGGACTCCTTGCGCCGGCCGAGTGTGCGCAGTCGGCTCAGCGCCTGGCGGGTGGTGATCCGGACGAGGTATGCCCGCTGGTCGCGTACCGCGGCGAGGTCGACGCCCACCCACCGCAGCCAGGTCTCCTGCAGGACGTCCTCCGCGTCGGCGGCGGAGCCGAGCATCTCGTAGGCGACGGTGAAAAGTAGGTTGCGGTGGGTTACGAACGTCTCGGTCGCGGGATCCTTGTCGCGCATCGGTGGCTCCTGTCTGTTCGTTCACACGCTGCCACGCACAAGACGCCGGGCCCACCCACTGTGTGACACCCATGATCGGTGGCGCACGTCACGCGGTTGCGCTGTCACAAGCGCGCGGTCACCGGCATCTCATGGTCATCCACTGCGATAGGCACCGACACGAGTGAGGACGAGATCATGGCTGCCCGATTCGACATGCTCGACAACGAGATCGCCGCGAAGTTCGCCAAGCGGTTCGCCAACGCCAGCATGGTGATCGTTCAATCACCGCTGCCGAAGTCCACCCAGGAGCTGGTCAGCATCCGGGCCAGCCAGATCAACGGCTGCGGTTTCTGCACCGACATACACACCAAGGACGCCGCGGCGGCCGGAGAAACGCCGGGCCGGCTCAACCTGGTCGCCGTCTGGCGCGAGGCGACTGTGTTCACCGAGGCCGAGCGGGCCGCGCTGGCACTCGCTGAGGAGGGTACCCGGCTCGCCGACGCGCACCTGGGCGTGTCCGACGAGACCTGGGCTCGGGTGCGCGAACACTACGACGACGACCAGGTCGCGGCGTTGGTCTGCCTGGTCGCGCTGGTCAACGCGGCCAACCGGTTGAGCGTGATCGTGCGCAACCCGGCGGGTTTCTACGAGCCTGGAATGTTCGCCGCCACCTTCCACTGATCGGCAGCCCGGCTCAGTCCAGCGCCATTCGATCCGGGTCGGGCCCGTGCGGGCCCGCACCACCGGGCGCGGCACCGTCGTGTCCGAAGCCCGACCCGCCGACGTGTGCCGCAGGACCCGGCACCGAGTATTCCGCTCGATCATCGACCTGGACGCGTCGTGTCCGGTGGCGCGGCGCGGGCGGGTGTTCGGTGTGATCTGGGGAAAGTCCAGGTGTTGGGTGATTACCGGCGCAACCGCACTCGTCTGCCGCGGCGGACCGTGCTGCCGCGAAGTGCCACCGTCGGCGAACGGGACTGCTCGTGCGTCCGCGGAACCACTGTGCGACAGCGGCCACGGCGGACACCACCGACAGCGCGCCGGCGAGCCACGCCGACGTGGTGAGACTGGCGGTGGAGTAGGTCACCGGCCGCAGTCCCGGTATCGGGAACGCGCCGTTGCCGGCGGCCCAGCGGATAGCCAGCCCGATCTGGGTGCCCATATCTCGAGGGGATCCGGGCGTGACCATCGCCCGGATCTCCTCCAATTTGCCGTTCATGTGAACCACGGCGGTGACTGTGAAAGCCGCGAGGGCCAGCGCGGAGCCTGCCGCCACGTGGGCAAGCACCGCAGCGCGTGCTCGAAGATTCACCAGCACGGCGCAGAGCGTGACGACGATGGCGACGCAGGCGAGCACAGCCCAGGTGCCCTCGACTTTCGCGGCGGGTGGTGGCGATCCCGACCAGATGCTCGTGAGGTTGGAGCTGATCTGGAACCCGCCGAAAGCGTCGGCAAGGATCTTGCCGTCGTTGGCGGAACCGACCGCCCACGGCTTGAACAGCAGGAAGAGCGTGACGACGCTCCCGACCGCGGCGCACAGATAACCCGCGTTGCCTCGCAGTGACGCCAGTAGCGGTCGGGGTGCGGTCAGGACCTTCGTGACTTCGACGCTACGGCATGCGGAAACACCTGTTACCTGGCTCGGTGGGCCGGACGGCAGTTGTCTGGCCCGGCCTGCTTGCCAGGGCGTTGGCTGCACCATCGACGCAGCGTAGCCACCGGTAGGCGGGGGAATTTCGGTCCTTAACGGTACCTTTTCGGTCCTGGGCCATTCTTGACGGGACGTTGATGGGCTGCTCGACGGGCAGCATCCTACGGCTGGTTCAGTGGATGGGACCGCCGCGCGAATCGACTGGCAGCGGCAGTGGCCTTCTGCGGGCGGCTTCTGCGGGCCAGCCGAGCAGACCGGGCCGATCAACTCCTGGCTGTGCTGAATCGCGCCCGCTATCGACCCGGGGTGATGCCGAGTCTGTTCCGAAAGACCCGGTGCAATGTTGCAATCGAACCCAGTCCGCATTCGCGCGCGACACGTATCGGGGGAGGTCGGTGCGCTCTAGTAGGCGCTGCGCATGTTACAAGCGCATTCGCACAACGAATTCGCGTGGTGGGCACCGATTTCGAATCGGCGCGATGGCTGGGTGCGAATCTTGCCCGCCGCGGCCAGTTCCGAGACGGTGCGTATCTGCTCCCGGCTGCTGAGGATGGACATTGTGATGACCTGCTCCTTGTCGAACGGCGGACTGAAAACCGACGACGGGACCCCGGGCGGCGACCCGGGCCGAAGGGCGGGCGCGGCAGCGGGCGACGATGTCATTCGCAGAATATTATGTGCCGCACCATGATTCGGTGGAAAAATTGCGGAAGGTGGTCAATAAGTGAATCGGATGTCCATCGAGTGGTGAACCGGAGTGACCTTTGCTCCGTTGACATACTCCTTCGAAATCTCCATTCGAAAACGATGCGGTCCAGCACTGCGTGTATTGCCGACTTTTCGCAGCCGTCTATAACGGTGAATCGTCATGAGATCGAAGGCTTGTTACGAACTTGGTCGATGTGTTGACATCGCAATACGGCTGGGTAGCATCGCTACTTGTATTGCTCTTGTCCAATGTCGGCAAGCCGTTCCGCATTTGTGGCACACAGTGGAGAAAGGTCATCGCCCGGACGCCACGACTGATCTGGACAGCGTGCGTGGTTTGTCGGTGTCTGCCACCAAAGGAGCTGACTGCCATCATGAGCGTGAAATCTACGGTCCACACCGTGACCTACGATCTGTTGAGGTCGCTCGGCCTGACCACCGTCTTCGGCAATCCGGGATCCACCGAGGAGACTTTCCTCCAAAACTTCCCGAAAGACTTCCAGTATGTGCTGGGTCTGCAAGAGGCGTCTGTCATCGCGATGGCGGACGCCTTCGCCCAGACCACCCGCCGTCCGGCATTGGTGAACCTGCACTCGTCCGCGGGGCTCGGCAACAGCATCGGCAACTTGGTCGCGGCCTATCACGCGCACACGCCACTGATTGTCACGGCTGGCCAGCAACATCGCGAGCTACTGATCGGCGACCCCTACTTGAGCAACCGCGATGCGGCGAACATGCCCAGGCCGTGGGTGAAGTGGTCCTATGAGCCGGCTCGCGCCCAGGACCTGCCCGAGGCGTTCATGCGCGCCTACGCGATGGCCGTACAGCCGCCGGCCGGCCCGGTGTTCCTGTCCATCCCGCTCGATGACTGGAACCATCCACTCGAGGGTCCCGCGGTCGTTCGCGACGTCAGCAGGACCTACGCGCCCGATCCCGAGCGCCTGCGACGCTTCGCCGAGCGAATCACCGCCAGTCGGCGGCCGGCCCTGATCCTCGGGCCCGACGTGGATCGCGCCCGCGGATGGCAAGCCGGTGTCGAGCTGGCCGAGCGACTGAACGCGGCGGTCTACAGCCCGCCGCTTGCCGACCGCGCCTCGTTCCCCGAGGATCACCCGCTGTTCCAGGGGTCGGTCGGGATGTCGGTCAAGGCCATCGGCGATCGGCTGGCCGGGCACGATCTCGTCGTGGTCATCGGCGCCGAGGTCTTCCGTTACTACCCGTATGTGCCCGGTGACATCCTCCCCGCCGGCACCGAACTGCTGCAGATCACCGACGACCCGGCGGTCGCCGGTGCGGCCCGGGTCGGTGACAGTCTTCTCGGCGACGCCCTGCTGTCGATCGAACTGCTCACCGCGATGGTGGGCGACGGTAGCGGCCGTGCACAGCCCGAACCCATGCCGCGACGACACGACCTGCCGGAAACCGAGCGCAGCCCGCTGACGCCGGACGAGGTCTACGCGACCCTCAGCAGGGCCCGTCCGCAGCATGCCGTCTTCGTCAACGAATCCACCTCGACCATGGCTCAGCACGCGGAGTGGTTGCCCGCCGTCGAGCCCGACTCGTTCTTCGCCACCGCCAGTGGTGGAATCGGCTGGGCCGCGCCCGCTGCCGTCGGCGTCGCCCTCGGTGACCGGGACCGCGGTGTCACGCGTCCGGTGATCGCCCTGATCGGGGACGGGTCTTTCCAGTACTCGGTCCAGGGTCTGTGGACGGCCGTGCAGCAGAACTTGGCGATCGTGTACGTCGTGATGCGCAATCACGAGTACTCGATCCTCAAATCCTTCGCCGAGCTGGAGGAGACGCCGGGTGTGCCCGGACTCGACCTTCCTGGCTTGGACATCGCGTCCGTGGCGCGGGGGTTGGGGTGTCACGCCGTCGATGTCACCTCCACCGGAGACCTCGAAAAGGAATTCATCCTCGCGCTGGAATCCGGCGCCACCACGGTCATCGTGGTGACCACGCAACCGGAGAAAACCATGCTCTAGCTGGGTGACTGCGGCATCGTAGGACAGAGGTCTCGGTGACTCGCACTACCTCGAAGCCGCGAATTCCGTACCACGACCCTCCAGCCCAGGAGCCGACGTGCCCCTCTACACCTGCATCGCCGCCCGGGGAACACTGACCGCGGAAACCAAGGTCGCACTGGCCGGCAAGATCACCGAGATTCACGCGGCCCGCAACCATGTGCCGCCCGCCTACGTCAACGTGGTCTTCTCCGAGCTGCCACCGGACAGCGTCTTCGTCGGCGGGGAACCGGGTGCGCCCCTGCTGATCTCCGGCTGGGCGCGCCGCGGCCACCCGCAGGAGGAGACGACCCGTCTGGCGCTCGAACTGTCCGCGGCGGCGTCTCGTATCGCCGGGGTGGATCAAGAGCGTGTCTTGGTGGTGATCCAGGACAGTCCCGCACGGTCCGCCGTCGAGGCCGGACGAGTGTTGCCCGAGCCGGGCGCGGAGCAGAACTGGCTGGACGAAAAGTGAATCGTGAAGGCCGAGCAACTCGAAGGACTCGCAGCAGACGCTTGCTGAGTCTCGGCTTCCACCGATAGCGATCAGACCCTAGGGATATCCGGGACGCATCCGTCAATCGCCGTCCCCTTTCCATCATGGATTGGAATCGTGCAATGGATCTCGGATTTCGTGACCACGTATACCTGGTGACCGGCGGCAGCCGCGGGCTGGGGCTGGCCGCTGCTCAGATACTGACAGCCGAGGGGGCTCGCGTAATCATCACCGGACGTAACGATTCCGTGGCGGACGCCGCAAAGACCCTGGGTAGCCAGGCTGATGCGGTGGGCGTGGTCGCGGACAACGCCGACCCGGACTCCGCCGACGAGGTGGTTGGCGTGGCGATGCGGCATTTCGGACGCCTGGATGGTGCGCTCATCAGTGTCGGTGGGCCACCCGTCGGTACCGCGATGGAGGTGGCGGACCAGGTATGGCGGGACTGTTTCGAATCCACGTTCCTGGGGGCCCTGCGCATCGCGAGAGCTGTTGCGAACGCCTGCACGGACGGCGGGTCGATCGCGTTCGTCCTGTCGTCCTCGGTTCGTGAGCCCATCCCCGGGTTGGCCCTGTCCAATGGACTCCGGCCCGGGCTGGCTATGGTGGCGAAAACACTGGCCGACGAGCTGGGAGCCTCCGGAATCCGGGTGAACGGTCTCCTACCTGCGCACATCGCGACAGACCGGGCCAAGGAGCTCGCGATGCTGACGGGTGGAAAGCGCCCGGAGAACGCCTTGCGGCGACCCGGTGAGCCGGAGGAATTCGCACGGGCGGCGGCCTTTCTTCTCGCGCCGGCCGCCAGCTATCTCACCGGCGTAATGCTGCCCGTCGACGGTGGGGAACTGCGGATGCTCTGACCTGGAAGGCTTTTCATCCGCTGTGAGTCCGCATTGTTGTTATGGCTCGGGGCGTGCCCGACACGGCGGACGACGACCACTCGCCCGCGCCCGACGGCGATAGTGGATAGTTCGCCACGGACGCCGCGCAGCTGCTCACTCGGAGGGACCCGTAGCGGATTCCGCGCGGTCGGCGAGCGCGCCGATCGCCTGGATCCGCGCGACCGCGTCACTGACGATCCGGTCGATCAATTCCTGGCAGGTGGGTAGATCCTCGATGATCCCGGTGACCTGCCCGGCCGCGAGTACCCCGGCCTGAGTGTTCCCTTCGACCAAGCCCGCGCGCAACAACATCGGCGTATTGGCTGCCATGACGACCTGTGACCAGCTGAGGTCCTTTGTCTTTCGCATCGCGAGGCCCTCGCGGACCAGAGCGGACCACTTCATGCCGGTCATGCTCTGGAATCGAGCGGCATTGCCCACCGCCGTGGCGAGGCCACGCCATCGGCCCGAATGCTCCAGGCGCTGAACCAGTTCGGTGTTCAGCACGCGGTGCGGCATACCGTCGACTTTCAGTGACACGACGGTGTCCTGCAATTGTCTGCTCAGATACTCCTTTTTGACCGCGTCTGGCACCGTGCTCTCCTGTGTGAGCAGGAAACGGGTCCCCATCGCGACGCCCGCCGCGCCGTAGGCCAAGGCAGCGGCAAGACCACGCCCGTCGAAGAATCCACCGGCAGCCACCACGGGGATATCCACCGCGTCCAGCACCGAGGGCAGCAGCAGTGTGGTCGCCACCGGGCCGGTGTGCCCGCCGCCCTCGCCGCCTTGCACGATGACCGCGTCGGCGCCCCACGACGCGACCTTGATCGCGTGTTTGGCCGCACCGATCGACGGGATCACCACCACCCCGGCGTCTTTCAGCTTCGCGATCAGGTCCTGTGTGGGTGCGAGCGCGAACGAGGCGACCGCCACCTTCTCGCGGATCAGCAGATCGATCCGCTCGGTGGCGTCGGTGGCGTCGGCGCGGATGTTGACGCCGAAGGGTTTCGACGTGTGCGCCTTGGTCTTCGCGATCGCCGCCTCCAACTCCGCGAAGGTCATGGTGGCGGAGGCGAGGATGCCGAGACCGCCCGCCGCCGCGGTGGCCGAGACCAGGCTCGGGCCCGCGACCCAGCCCATCCCGGTCTGCACGACCGGGTGCTCGATGCCGACCAGGTCGGTCAGTGCGGTGCGCAGGCGCGCGGTCATGACGGGACCTCGGTGTCGCGAATCTTTCCGGGATCGAGCACTTCTCGGATCAGCCGCAGTTCCTCGGCGGTCGGCAGCCGGGACTCGCGTGCGTCGGCGAGACCGACGATCTCGAACGAGGTGTTCTCGGCAACCTCGTCGGCGGTGACTCCGGGGTGCAGGCTGCGGGCCCGCATGGTGTGGCCTGGACCTTCGAAATCGAAGACACCCAGGTTGGTCACTACGCGATGCAGATGCACGTATCGGAATGCCGGGTTGACCGGGTCCACCTTGTCGTAACCGATCCCGGAGACGATATCGACCCGCTCGGTGAACACTCGCGTGGAGTGTCGCGGAACCCAATAACTGGTGGCGTGATTGATGGTGTTGCCGGGTGCGCCGCGCACGCCGAACATCTGCCGGGTCGGCCGCTGCGGCGGGCCGAAGGCCGAGATGTTCTGGTTGCCGAATCGGTCGATCTGGTTGGCGCCCATCACCACGTGCCTGCGGCCGGAGGCCACCACATCGAAGACCTTCCGGAACGGGATCCAGCCCTCGATCGGCGCTTTGCCGCCCAACGGTGGCGTCTCGGCCAGCAGCAGTGCCGCACCATCGGACAGCAGCAGATCCGGCTCGGTGGTCAGCTTGGCGAGGCGGGCGCCGAGGATGGACATCGGCGACATCGGGCTGGCCATGATCTCTCCCGCACCGCTGAAGATCTCCGCGCAGGCGAGCGCGCAGACCTCGGCGCGAGTGACGGCTTCGGTGCTGGTCATCGTGACACCTCCAGTGTCATGCGGGACCCTCGGTCCGCCGTTCTCATCACGCGCCACCTTCCGCGAACTCACGCACGGCAGCCTGGTACTGCTCCTCGGAGCCGGCCAAGTATCGATCGACGAAGACCTGCCATGTCTCCGGGGTCTTGGCAGCGTGGACGTAGTGCTGCTGAAACTTCTCATCCCGGCCGTAGCTGTCTTCGGCCAGGGTGAAGTGCGCGCCGTTCGGGGCCTCGACGACGCCGTCGACCATCATGCGATTGAGCAACAATGATTGCAGCGGAACAGTTTTCACCAGTTCCTCGGTCTCTACCACGCGTTCCACCGAGACATAGCGCCGCTGTGCCGCCAGGCAGAACAGGTCGTCGAAATAGGGGTCGACGCCGGTGTAGGCGGCGTTGCCGTGCGGGTCGCCGAGGTTCAGATGCACCAGCGCCGCGTCGAGATCCAGTGCGGGCATGGCGATCAGCGTCTCCGGTGTGCCGCCGGGGCCGGGGTAGGGCGATTCGACCGTCCTCAGTTCGCCATCCCAGAAGTGCGGGACATCCGAGCCGAGCCCGGCGCGGATCGGCAGAAACGGCAGCCGTGCGGACGCTGCCTTCAGCCCGCACTCGAGCATGCCCTCGTCCATCTCACGGGCGATGAGCGCGCCGGCGGTGCGCGCCTTGGCGAACCACGGGTCATAGAACGGCGCCGAATCCAGCGACACGAAGCCGTAATACGCCTTGCGTACCTTGCCCGCCGAACACAGCAGCCCGAGATCCGGCCCGCCGTAGCTGATCACCGTGAGATCCGTGATATCCGAACGCAGGATGGCGCGCACGAGTGCCATCGGCTTGCGGCGCGAACCCCAACCGCCGATGCCGACGGTCATCCCACTGCGCAGTTCGCCGACGACCTCGTCGAGCGACATCCGCTTGTCTCGCATGACTTTCCGCTCCCTTTCTGATTGGCGGCACTCCCCGGGCTGATCGCGGTTGCGTAGGCTGCCCCCTCCGGCCCGTGGTTGGCGCCACGGTCTCACTGCCCGGCTCTGCGCGCCGCAAGATCGTCGTCGAACCGGGCGCGCATCTCGTCGGCCACACCCGCGAGGTTGAGTTCGAAGGTGAAACCTTGCTCGTATCGATAGTCGCGGTGCACGTCTTGCGGGTCGATGCCGTTCAGTGCGAGCTTCGCCGCCCGGATCACGTTGCCGTCCTTGGCCGCGATGTTCTCGGCCAGCGCCATCGCCGCGGCGTCGAGTTCGGCGCGCGCCACCACCTGGTAGACCGATCCGTGCTGGTGCAACTGCTGTGCGGTGATGGAACTCGCGGTGTAGAACAGCGCGCGCATCAGGTGCTGCGGCACCAGGCGGGACAGGTGCGTCGCCGCGCCGAGCGCGCCGCGGTCCACCTCGGGCAGGCCGAAGGTGGCGTCCTCGGAGGCGATCACGATGTCCGCATTGCCGACCAGTCCGATGCCGCCGCCGAGGCAGAAGCCCTGCACTGCCGCGATCACCGGTACCTGGCAGTCGTAGATCGCGCCGAACGCCTCGAAGCAGCCATGGTTCGCGTCGATCAGCGCTTGGTGGCCCGGCTTGCGCTGGATCTCTTTGATGTCGACGCCCGCGTTGAAGCCGCGATTCTCGGCGCGCAGCACGACCACCCTGGTGCCGGGATCGCGGCCGGCCGCCCGCACCTCGTCGGCGATCGCGAACCAGCCGTCGGTCGGGATGGCGTTGACCGGCGGGTAGTCGACGGTGATCACCGTGATGCCGGTCGATTCGGAGTGGCGGTCGATCCCCATCGCGAGTCCCATCGTGTGTCCCGAGGCGCCTTGGCGAAGCAAGCAGTTGCTTGGTAGGTTAGCACGGTGGCACTCGACATCGATCTGGCCGGCCGCGTCGTTCTGGTGACCGGCGGCGTTCGCGGTGTGGGCGCCGGCGTGAGCAGGGTGTTTCTCGCCGCAGGCGCGACCGTCGTGGCCTGTGCGCGCCGACCCGCCGAGGTCCAGGTCGACGTCGACGGGCGGACGATCGAGTACCTGCCGTGCGATGTGCGCGACGCCGATGCGGTTCATCAGCTCATCGAGACCATCGCCGAGCGGCATGGCCGCGTCGACCATCTGGTGAACAACGCAGGTGGCGCCCCCTTCGCGCTCGCCGCCGAGGCCAGCAAGAACTTCCACGCGAAGATCGTCGAACTGAATCTGCTCGCCCCGCTGCTGGTGGCGCAGGCGGTCAACACGGTGATGCAGCAGCAGCCGGAGGGCGGCTCGATCGTGAACGTTTCCAGCGTCAGCGGGCATCGCCCGTCGCCGGGCACCGCCGCCTACGGGGCGGCGAAAGCGGGCATGGACAGTCTCACCGCCTCGCTGGCCGTCGAGTGGGCGCCGAAGGTCCGGGTGAACTCGCTGGTGGTCGGTCCGGTCGATACCGAGTTGAGTCGGCTGCACTACGGCGACCAGGACGGCGTCGACGCGGTGGGCCGCACCATTCCGCTCGGCCGCATGGCCCGCCCGGACGACATCGGCCGGTGTGCTGCCTTCCTCGCCTCCCCGCTGGCCGCCTACGTCAGCGGCGCCACCCTGCTGGTCCACGGCGGTGGCGAGCGGCCGGCCTTCCTCGCCGCATCCACCGCGGCCGTCGGTCGACAGCAGCCCTGAACAGCCGGACCCCCGAAGGACACAGGTATGAGCGTTCAGGCCCGGACGTCAGAGCGCAACGTGACAATGGCGGGCCCCGCTGATGCCGGAAAGGACACAGTATGGACACCGAGCGGATCTGCGCCGGGCGCACCGTTATCGTCACCGGCGCGGGCCGCGGCATCGGCCGGGCGCACGCCCTCGCCTTCGCCGCCGCGGGCGCCCGCGTCGTGGTCAACGACCTCGGCTCGGCGCTCGACGGTGCGGCCACCGCGGAGACACCCGCCGACCAAGTCGTCGCGGAGATCGAGGCGCTCGGTGGCGAAGCCGTGGCCAACGGCGACGACGTCGCGGACTGGGCGGGTGCGCACCGACTGATCCACCAAGCCGTCGACACTTTCGGCGGTCTGCACGTCCTGGTCAACAACGCGGGTTTCGTCCGCGACCGGATGTTGGTCAACTTGGGCGAGGACGAGTGGGACGCGGTGATCCGGGTGCATCTCAAGGGCCACTTCGCCACCATGCGACATGCGATCGAGTACTGGCGCGGGGAGTCCAAGGCCGGGCGTCCGGTCGACGGCCGCATCATCAACACCAGCTCCGGCGCCGGACTGCAAGGTAGCGTCGGACAGGGCAACTACGGCGCGGCGAAAGCGGGGATCGCTGGTCTGACGCTCACCGCCGCCGCGGAGTTCGCTCGTTACGGGGTCACGGTGAACGCGATCGCCCCGGCCGCTCGGACGCGGATGACAGAGACGGTGTTCGCGGCGACGATGGCGAAGCCCGCCGACGGCTTCGACGCGATGGCGCCGGACAACGTATCCCCGCTTGTCGTTTGGCTGGGCAGTGCACAATCCGCGGCCGTGACCGGTCGGATGTTCGAAGTCGAGGGCGGCAAGGTGGCACTGGCCGAGGGGTGGCGGCACGGGGTCGCGATCGACCGTGGCGCGCGGTGGAATCCGGACGAACTCGGACCCGTGGTGGCCGACCTGATCAGGAAGGCGACCCCGCCGGAGCCGGTGTACGGAGCCTGATCGGGGTGCGTGCGCCGCGAAGGCATGAATCGGCGCGGCTGGTGTCCAGTTCTTCCGCGGCTGTCCACAGCAGGTGATGAACTGCTGCAAGGCGCTGTGCGGCGCGTCTTCCCATCGCCCGGTTCCGGTCGACGCGAGGTGCGCGGCCGACTTCGATGCGACCACGGTCGTCGAGGTGGTGTCCGCGGTTCGGAACGAGCGACGACACGACGTCGAAAACGCGGGTGCAAGAGCAGGTGTCGACTTCTGCGGGCAGTGCTGGTTTATCCCGCCGGAATCGACCGTCTCCTACCGCATGGAATTGATCAATCCGACCGCAACCCGATCAGAATGGTGCAATACTGATCGGCCGGTCTGATATTCGAGTCGGCCGGTGCGACCGCGAATCCGCTCCGGCGCGTGAACTCGGACTACGCATCGACCGAAAGCTGTTCCATCGGCGGGCGATCCATGCTGCATGGCTGAGTAGCGTGCGACGGCCCCATATTATTCGGACACGACCCGGCGGTGCTCGTGTCCTGCACCGCCTTATGGGTATATAACGCAGCACAGTGCGACCCGTCGGGTCGCACTGTGCTGCCGTGCAAGAGAACCTATTCGGTGCCGTCCGGAGGAATTTCGGGCAAGCCTTCGCTGGCCCGCAACTTCTCCGCCATGGACGTGAGTAGATTCTGAGATTCTTCGGACAAGTCGAACGCTCTACTCGACAGCCGCCGCAGTCCATAGCCCTGCAGCTGGGACAGCAGCTCGAGATCGTGATCGATCTTCGCGGCGTAGATGTCGTTGAAGAAGTAGTCCGGCTTGACCTTGAAGAACTTCGCCAGGGCGGCCACCGTCTCATCGGACGGGTTCGTCCGCTGTCCCGATCGCAACTGCGAGAGGTACGGTTTCGAGATCGGATGCCCGGAGGCTGTCAGCGCAGCCGCAACCTCCGCGTTGGTGTGCGGCTTACGCCCCGGGGGATGCACGGTTTCGAACAGCTTGTTCAGCCGCGCCGCGAAATCAGCCATTGTGAGCCGCCCAATTCCCTTCGCTGTACTAACACTTGTTATCTCGGATACGTATCATTGATATTAGCGGCTGAGTAACTGAAAACCTACGCCTGATTCAGGATTTCCTTGAAGCTTCTAGGCTCCAGGGCGGCGAAGGCACTGGGATGGGGGCGTTTGCGGGTCGCCCCAAGGGCTCTCGAGAAGGCGCGGTGCAGGCCGGTTCTGGCCCGTCGTCGAGGTCTTGCCGGAACCCCTTATGGTAGCCCCAAGATAGCTGACATCTCATCGAGTTCGCGAAATCCGAGCGTGTGTGGCGTACGACACGTTTTCGACTCTGGGGGATGAACGTTCAACAAAACGGCTCGAAATGGTTGAAGATCTTACAACCGTTCGATGATCGTTCCTGTCGCGAGCGCGCCACCGGCACACATGAGAACCATCGCGGTCCCGCGCCCGGTGCGCTCCAGTTCGTGCAAAGCCGTTGTGATGAGCCGAGATCCGGTGGAGCCGACGGGATGTCCGAGCGCGATCGCGCCGCCGTTGACATTCACGCGATCCATGTCGGGCCGGTGTACCGACGCCCAGGACAGCGCGATCGATGCGAAAGCCTCGTTGATCTCGAACAGTTCGATGTCGCCGATGGTCATACCGGACCGCTCGAGCAGCCGGCCGCACGCCTGTACCGGGCCGTCGAGGTGGAACTCCGGCTCCGAGCCGACCAGTGCTTGGCTGACGATCCGGGCCCGCGGCCGCAATCCGGCTCGCAGTGCGGCCTTTTCGTCCATCAGGAGAACCGCGGCCGCGCCGTCGGAGATCTGCGAGGAGGAGCCCGCGGTATGCACGCCACCTTCCACGACCGGCTTCAACGCGGCCAGGCCCTCGGCGGTGGTCTCGCGCAGACCCTGGTCCCTTGTCACGTCCAGCTTCTCGCCCGTGAAGTCGCCTTTCTTATCGACGACGGGTGCGGTGACGGCGAGTACCTCGCGGTCGAACCGGCCTTCGGCCCATGCCTGAGCGGCGAGGCGCTGTGATCGTGCGCCGAACTCGTCCACGTCGGCGCGGGTGATGCCGCGCCGCTTGGCAATTCGCTCGGCGGCCGCGAACTGGTCGGGGAGGTCGATGCTCCACGAGGCGGGTCTGCGTGGGCCGGCGTGCTCGCCGACGTTGGCACCCAGCGGAACTCGGCTCATGGCCTCCACGCCGCAGGCCATGCCGATCTCGATCGCGTCGGTCGCGATGAGTCCGGCGATCAGGTGATTGGCCTGCTGGGCCGAGCCGCACTGCGCATCGATCGTGGTGGCGCCGACCTGCCACGGCAATCCGGCGTGCAGCCAGGCTACCCGGGTTATGTTGTTGGACTGCTCGCCCGCCTGAGTGACGCAGCCGCCGATGACCTGCTCAACCTGGTGGGGGTCCAGGTGGGCGCGCTCGAGTAGTCCGCGCTGGGCGAGACCGAGCAGTTCGGCCGCGTGCAGGCCCGACAGCCAGCCGCCGCGCTTGCCGATGGGGGTGCGAGCGGCTTCGACGATCACGGGTGTGCCCATGTCCAACCTTTCCTGTGGAGCGGAAAACTGAAACGCGTTCATGATTCTTTCGCAGGCGGATCCATCAGGCTTCTTTCTTCGTTCTCGCGCCTGTGCTTCAATGATTATAGAACGTGTTTCAGTTTGTCGAAGGAGACATCTGGTGGTAGACACTCGGAGTGCTCGGCCGGATCTGCCGGCCGGGTTCGACGTTACGGACCCGGCCATCTACGCCGAGCGTGTTCCGATCGAAGAGTTCGCCGAACTACGCCGGACCGCCCCGATCTGGTGGAATCCGCAGTCGCCCGACGTCAGCGGTTTCCGTGACGACGGCTTCTGGGTGGTCAGCAAGCATGCCGATATCAAGGAAGTGTCGCGGCGCAGCGACGTGTTCTCCAGCTCCGAGAACACCGCCATTCCGCGCTTCAACGACGACATCACCCGCGAGAAGATCGAGATGCAGCGGATCGTCATGCTCAACATGGACGCTCCCGAGCACACCAAGCTGCGCAAGATCATCGCGCGCGGCTTCACACCGCGTGCGATCAACCGTCTGCGGGCCGAGTTGTCGGCGCGCGCCGAGTCGATCGTGAAGGCGGCGGCCGAGTCGGGCTCCGGGGATTTCGTCGCGCAGATCGCCTGCGAGCTGCCGCTGCAGGCGATCGCCGAGCTGATCGGCGTACCGCAGGAAGACCGGATGAAGGTCTTCACCTGGTCCAATGAGATGACCGGCTACGACGACCCGGACAGCGATGTCGACCCGATGGCGGCCACCGCCGAGATCTTGGGATACGCGTACCAGATGGCGGCCTCTCGTAAGCAATGCCCGGCCGACGACATCGTGACCACGTTGATCGAGGCGGATATCGACGGCGACAAACTGTCCGAGGAGGAGTTCGGCTTCTTCGTGATCATGCTGGCGGTCGCGGGCAACGAGACGACCCGCAACGCCATTTCACACGGGATGATCGCCTTCCTGGACCACCCCGACCAGTGGGAGTTGTTCAAGAAGGAACGTCCGGCCACGGCCGCCGACGAGATCATCCGGTGGGCCACCCCGGTCACCTCCTTCCAGCGGACCGCGCTGGAAGACACCGAACTCGGCGGCGTGCAGATCAAGAAGGGCCAGCGGGTAGTCATGCTGTACCGCTCGGCCAACTTCGACGAGGACGTTTTCGACCACCCGGAGACGTTCGACATCACCCGCGCGGACAACCCGCACCTGTCCTTCGGCGGCACCGGCGCGCACTTCTGCATCGGGGCGAACCTGGCCCGGCTGGAGATCGACTTGATCTTCAATGCGATCGCCGACCACCTGCCCGACATCACCAGGCTCGGCGACCCCCGGCGCCTTCGATCGGGCTGGCTCAACGGTATCAAGGAGTTCCCGGTCGACTACAAAACCTGTCCGGTCACGCACTGACCCGAGCAGAGGGCCCTCGCATCCAGCGGTGCGAGGGCCTTTGTCAGGTCGGCGGAGGAAGGATCAGTTGGCGGGTCGTGCCGTTGTCATGGCCCGTTCGACTTCCCAGAACGCACGCAAGGCGGTGATCTTGCCGTCGTCGTCCACCCGGTAGGTGAACACGCCCTCGGCGTCGATCCGATGACCGCCGATCGTGCTGCGGATGGTGCCGGTGAAGGCGACCTCGTTGCCGCAGGCGAACGAGTCACCGAACCGGAACTCGATCAGTTCGGTCTTGGCGATCGCCTTGTCCCAGAACGCGGCGATGGCCTCGGCGCCGCGATGGCCCTTGCCCTCCGGGTCGAGGCCCGAAGGACCGATCGGGTCTTCCACGATGCCGTCCGCGGCGAACAGCGCGAGCCACGCCTGCTTGTCGCGCGCCCGCACGGCGGCCTGGGAGGCCAAGCCCGCGGCCCTGGCCGGATGCTCGGTGCCGGTCATGCGCGCCTGCCTCGACCGACGGGCACTATGGGCGCCGCGATATTCTGCTCCGCGAACTTGCGCAGCGAGTCCTGTTTGGCGGCGAGTTCGCCATCGAAGCCGATGCCGTCGGCCAGCCAGGGCACCACGATCGCGTCGGTCACGCCCGCATCGGCGAGTTCCTGGTACCCGGAGCGCCCGAAGCGGTCGATGCACACCGCCTGGATCTCGAACGGTCGCTCGACTCTGCCGTACTCGGCGCGCAACGCGTCGAGCTTGCCGATGGTGCCGCACAGTTCGTCGTAGGTCATCATGGCCGAGGTCCAGCCGTCACCCACCCGGGCGGCGCGACGCAGCGCGGGCTCGGTGTGTCCGCCGATGTAGAACGGCACCGGTTCGCTCGGCGCCGGGCTGATCTGCAGCGGATCGAAGTCGAAGAACTCGCCGTGGTATTCGACCATTCCGCCGCCCAGCACCAGCTCGAGGACCTCGATCATCTCGTCGACTCGGGCGCCACGTCGCGCGAAGGGCACCCCACACCACTCGAATTCCTCAGGAGCCCAGCCGATTCCGACTCCGAAGCCGAAGCGATTGCCGGACAGGTTGGCCACCGAACCGACCTGCCTGGCCAGCAGCAGCGGGTTGCGCGAACCCAGCTTCAGCACGTTGGTGTAGAACCGGATGCGGCTGGTCACGGCGGCCATGGCGGCCGCACCGATGAGCGGGTCCACCCATGGCGTGTCCGGTCCCCAGAATCTGCTTCCGTCGGCGGTGTAGGGGTACTTCGCCGCCGCCGACTTCATGTAGAACAGCGAGTCCGGCAGCGCGATCGACGAGAATCCGCATTCCTCGGCGGTTTTCGCGAGCGCGGGCAGTTGGTCGAGCGGGCTCAGTGCGATGCTGAGGCTGAACTGCAGCGCGTTCACGGTTGCTCCGATCCGACGACCCACATCGAAAAGTACTGTGACCCGCCGCCGTAGGCGTGTCCCAGTGCTCTGCGGGCATCTGGTACCTGATAGTCGCCGGCCCGGCCCATGACCTGCTTGGCTGCCTCGGCGAACCGAATGAGTCCGGATGCGCCGATCGGATTGGACGAGAGCACGCCGCCGGATGGGTTGATCGGCAGGGTGCCGCCGATCTCGGTCTCGCCCTTGTCGGTGAGCTTCCAGCCGTCACCCTGCGGGACGAAGCCGAGGTTCTCCAGCCACATCGGCTCGAACCAGGAAAACGGCACATAGATTTCGGCCACGTCGATTTCGCTGAGCGGATCGGTGATGCCTGCCGCCTGCCAGAGCGCCGCGGCGGCGTCTCGACCCGCCTGTGGATCGACTTGATCGCGTCCGGCGAAAGTGGTCGGCTCGGTGCGCATCGCGGTGCCGTGTACCCACGCGACCTTCTTGCCGGTGGCCTCGACGACGCCGGCCGCGTCCGCGTCACCGATCACGATCGCGCACGCCCCATCCGAGGAGGGGCAGGTCTCGTCGAAGCGGATCGGATCCCACAGCATTTGTGAGGCGAGCACCGATTCCACCGTGATGTCGGGCTGCTTCAGGTGGGCGAGCGGGTTCTTGGCGCCATTGCGGCGATCCTTGACCGCGACCATCGCGCCGATATGGCTCGGCGCGTGCGAGCGCCGGATATAGGAGCGCACGTGCGGGGCGAAGTAGCCGCCCGCGCCCGCGCCGACCGGCATGGTGAACGGCACCGGAATGGACAACGCCCACATGGCGTTCGACTCCGACTGCTTCTCCCACGCGATCGCGAGCACCCGTTTGTGTACGCCGGCCTGCACCAGGTTGGCCGCGACGATGCCGGTGGAGCCGCCGACCGAACCGGCGGTATGCACCCGCAGCAGCGGTTTTCCGGTGGCGCCCAACGCATCCGCGAGCGACAATTCGGGCATCATGACGCCCTCGAACAGGTCCGGCGCTTTGCCGACGACGACAGCGTCGATGTCGGCGATGGCAAGCCCCGCATCGGCCAGCGCACGATCGATGGCCTCCCGGCACATGCCCGCCATGGACACGTCGGTGCGTTTTGTCACGTGATGGGTTTGTCCGGTGCCGAGCACCGCGGCGGGGTAACTCATCGGATCTCCGATCCCAAGACGGCGACAAGGTTCTGCTGCAGCGCGGGCCCGCTGGTGGCATGGGCGAGCGCGCGATCCGCCGAGCCCGCGATGATCGCCTCGGCGGCGAAGCCGATGCGCTCCAGGCCGGCGGCGAACATGGGGTTCGCCGCGAGCGCGCCGCCGGACGGATTCACCGCGGTGCCATTCCGCAGACCGATCGCCTCGGCGAGGATCAACTGCTGATGGCTGAACGGCGCGTGTAGTTCCGCGAGGTCGAAGCCGCCGATGTCGTCGTTGGTGGCAGCCTGAGCCGCAGCCGAAGTCGAGGGGGAGACGGTGAGGTCGCGCGCACCGAGCATCGGGGTGTCCACCCGGTGCGCTATTCCGGTGATCCAGGCCGGTCGCTCACACAGTTCGCGGGCGCGATCGCCGACGGCGAGCACGATGGCGGCCGCCCCGTCGGTGATCGGCGCGACATCGTGCGCGCGCAGCGGATCCGCGACATACGGCGCAGCCAGGAGACCGGCCACGTCACCGGAATCACCTGCGGCCACGGCGGCCATGTCTTGCTCGGTCCAGCGACCGGCGTCGAGTCCCGCGCGGGCCTGCAGCCCGGCGATGGACAGCGCGTCCGGCCACAGCGGCGCGACCAGATACGGATCCAGCTGCAGGGTGAGGATCTGGTGCAGCGTCCCCGCCGAGGACTTGCCGAATCCGTACACCAGTGCGGTATCCGCCTGTCCGGAACGAAGTTTCACCCATGCCTCGTACAGTGCCCACGCGGCGTCCATCTCCACATGCGATTCGTTGATCGGTGGTACCGCGCCGATGGCGTCGACCGCCGAGATGAAGGAGAATGCCCGTCCGGCGAGGTAGTCGGAGGAGCCGGAGCACCAGAAGTCGATATCGGACTTGGCGATGCCCAGTCGATCGTAGAGATGCTGGAAGCAGGGCACCAGCATCTCGACACCGTTGGTGGTGCCGAAGGTCTCCGAGACATGCGGTGCGTGGGCGAAACCCACGACCGCGATGTCGGTGGCGTTGTCAGTCAACGTGCGCCTCTCTCAGAGGTGGTGCTTGTAGGTCTCGTAGTCGGCATCCGGCTCTCCGGTGGGACGGAAGTGGTCCACGTTCTCCAGTCCGTAGCCCCACTCCTCGCGCGGCCGCCACACCGCTTCCACCCGCATGCCCATCCGGACTTCGCTCGCCTCGCACCCGAGCACCAAGTGCAGGAACGGGATGTCCGCGCCGTCGAGCAGGATGTAGGCCGCCACGTAGGGCGGCTTTATCCGCTGGCCCAAGAACGGCACGTTCACAATGCAGAATGTGGTCACGATGCCGCGGTCGGGTAGCTCGATGTAGTCGTCGGTCGGCCTGCCATCGGTCGGGTTCGCTCCGCGCGGCGGGAAGTACACCTTTCCCGCGGCGTCGGTACGCGCGCCGATCAGCTTGCCCTCGGCGAGTCCGCGCAAGTAGACCGACTCTTGCGGCGAGGCGGTGTGTTTGTAGGACAGGTCGACCGGCGTGGTGATCATCGTGATCGGCTCGGCTCCGTTGCCGGATTCGGCGGCGGCGCCGGACTTCTCGCCCGGCTGGAAGCAGACGATGTCGTGAATGCTGCCCTGTGTCTCGATGGCCCACCGGGCACGCACGCGCATTCCGGTGTGGATGTCGTCGGGTGTGGCCACATCGACCGCGTGCAGCAAGGCGGTGTCCGCGCCGTCGAGCCGGATCAGCGCCCAGGCGAACGGTCGCTCGAACGGCTGGCCGGGCAGCGGCTGGTGCACCCAGGTCCACGATTGGACGGCGCCGGTGTCGGCGACATCGACGAATTCGGTCAGCGGTTCGGCGGTTATCGGGTCGTACTCCGGTGGCGGCACGATCACGCGCCCGTCCGAGCCGCGCACGCCGACGATCCTGCGGTCACGCAGCGCGGTCAGAAAGGTTCCGATGGTGGACCCGACGGAGCGGGTGTAATCGAAACGCATCCGCAGGGGCGCGCTGAGTACCTCGGCCGCTGGATCCGATCGGCGGTGCTCCCGGGTCCCTTCGCGGTCGCCGGCTACCGCCGTCTTCGGGCTCGTCGTTCGCGCCGCGGTGTTCGATCCCGCGCCACTGCCGCCGGCGATCGCCGTGGATGCAGTATTCCGCTGAGTCACGCTATCGAGTAGAACAGGTTCTTATTCTGGTGGCAAGCGGCGGTGCCGCCGAGGATCATGATTGGTCGGAAAGGGGTCCGATATGAAGTTCGGATTGCAACTCGGGTACTGGATGGCTCAGCCGCCCGCACACGCCGGGGAGTTGGTGGTGGCGGCGGAAGAAGTCGGGTTCGACGCCGTGTTCGCCGCCGAATCATGGGGGTCGGATGCCTTCGGGCCGCTGACCTGGTGGGGCTCGTCCACGCGACGGGTGCGCCTGGGTACCTCGGTGGTGCAGATGTCGGCGCGCACGCCCACCGCCACCGCCATGCACGCGCTCACCCTCGATCACCTCAGCGGCGGCCGCGCGATTCTCGGCCTCGGCGTCTCCGGGCCGCAGGTGGTCGAGGGTTGGTACGGCCAGCCCTTCGCCAAGCCGTTGCACCGCACCAGGGAGTACGTCGGGATCGTCCGGCAGGTCTTGGCGCGGGAGGCGCCGGTCACCAGTCATGGCGCGCACTACCCGCTGCCCTACACCGGGCCGGGTTCGATCGGGCTCGGTAAGCCGCTCAAGTCGATCGTGCATCCACTACGTGCGGATTTGCCGATCTGGCTGGGCGCGGAGGGGCCGAGGAACGTCGCGCTCACCGCGGAGATCGCCGACGGCTGGTTGGCCATCTACTATGCGCCGAGGCTGGCCGGGATGTACAACGACTGGCTCGATGAGGGGTTCGCGCGCGCGGGCGCGCGGCGCGGCAGGGACGACTTCGAGATCGCCGCGACCTGCCAGGTGGTGATCACCGACGACCCGGCGAGCGAACTGGACCGAATGCGCTGGATCATGGCGCTCTACATCGGCGGCATGGGCGCGCCGGAGCTGAACTTCCACGCTCAGGTGTATCGGCGCATGGGATACGAGCGGGAAGTCGACGAGATCGGCCGGCTGTTTCTGTCGGGCAAGAAGGCCGAGGCCGCGGCCATGGTGCCGGACGAGCTGATTCTGGACACCGCGATCATCGGCGACGAAGCGCATGTCCGCAAGCAGCTCGGGGTCTGGGCGGCGGCGGGTGTCACCATGCTGCTGGTGTCGGTGCCCGATCTGGCGCAACTGAGGTTGCTCGCACCTCTTGTCGAACAGTAGAACGCGTTCTAAATTCAATGGGTGACGACGCAGGAGCCAGTGAAAATTCTCGGTCTGTGGAACATCGCCGAAGCCGAACCCCACCGGATCGCGATGGTCGACCCGTCGGGCCGGGACGTGACCTATCGCGAATTGGCCACGCTCGCCAATCGTTACGCCACCGGTCTGCGCGCGTTGGGCCTGACGACGGGTGACGTACTGGTGAGCATGGTGCACAACTGCGTGGAGGCGATCGCCGCCTACTTCGCCGCCTATCAGGCAGGGTTGTACATCGTCGCGGTGAACTGGCACCTCACCGGGCCGGAGGTGGCCTACATCCTGTCCGACAGTGCAGCGAAGGCGTTCATCGCCAGCGACCGGTTCGCCGCGGCCGCCCGAGCCGCCGCCGACGAGGCGGGACTGCCCGCGACGGCGCGCTTCGCGGTGGGCGAGATCGACGGCTTCAAGTCGGTGGCCTGGCTCGGCGCGGCGGACACCGGGCGCCCGGCGAACCGCAGCACCGGTGCGCCGATGCTCTACACGTCAGGAACCACAGGGCGCCCCAAGGGTGTTCGGCGCCCACTGACCAACGCCGACCCGGATGTCGTCCCGCCGCACACCACCGCGTTCTTCAGTCTCTTCGAGCTGGCGCCTTACGACGACCATGTGCATATCTGCGGCTCGCCGCTTTACCACACCGCGGTGCTGAACTTCGCCACCATCTCGATTCAGTTGGGCCACAAGCTCGTTCTGATGGACCGCTGGGACGCCGAGGACATGCTGCGATTGATCGACAAGTACCGGGTGACGCACAGCCATATGGTGCCGACCCAGTTCCACCGGCTGCTCGCGCTGCGGGAGGAGGTGCGCGCCAAGTACGACGTGTCCTCGCTGCGCAGCATGGTGCACGGCGCCGCGCCGTGTCCGCAGGAGACCAAACGGAAGATGTTGGCATGGTGGGGCCCGACGGTCACCGAGTACTACGCGGCCACCGAAGGCGGCGGCACGGTGATCAACGGCGCCGACTGGCTGCGCAAGCCGGGCTCGGTCGGCAAGGCCTGGCCGTGGTCGGTGATCAAGGTGCTCAGCGAGAAGGACGGCTCCGAGGTCCCGGTCGGCGAACCGGGGCTGGTCTACATGCGGATGGGCGCTTCGAGTTTCGAATACCACCGGGACAAGGCCAAGACCCAGGACGCGCGGGTCGGTGACCTGTTCACCGTCGGCGACATCGGACATCTCGACGAGGACGGCTACCTCTACCTGCACGACCGGCGATCGGACCTGATCCTGTCCGGCGGGGTGAACATCTACCCTGCCGAGGTGGAGAACGTATTGATCACCCATCCGAAAGTCGAGGATGTCGCGGTTTTCGGTATCCCACATCCAGATTGGGGCCAAGAGGTCAAGGCTGTCGTGCAGCCCGTGGACGGTGTGGCGGGCGACGACGAGTTCACCGCGGAACTGCTCGCCTTCGCCGCGACGCGGCTGGCCAAGTACAAGATGCCGAAGTCGATCGACTATCTACCCGAACTACCGCGCGACCCGAACGGCAAGCTTTACAAGCGCAAACTGCGCGATCACTATATCCCCGCACCCTAGCTCGTTTCGCCAGCTCGTTTCGCCGATCGGTGTGCCGGACTTCCGGGGTGGTAGCTCGGTGCGACCCGCGGCTTCAGACGGCGAGACTCGAATGGGACTTGTTGTACTCTGTCAGGAGCCCGGCCGCGTAATCGCGCCGACCGTTGATGGTGGATCCGGAGCTCCTTTCGTAGAGGCGGTCGAAGGCCTCCGCGACTTCCCGGGGGTCGTTCCGGTTCGCGCTGACAGCGGCGTTGGCCTCCTTATAGCCGCCACCGCGCAGTTCCTGAACCATGTAGTCGATATGAGTGCGCCAGTCGCCGATACTCTCGCCCGGCTTGCTCGCGAATTCGTGGAGCCCGGACAGTCGACCGAAACGCCACTGAAACAGACCTTTGGCCGTTCCGTTGTCTCCCGTGGCGGAGAGGTCGAATCCCGATTCGAACTTCGCGTTGGCTACGATTCCCGCGGCCTGTGCTGGGGTGAAGTTGTATGTCTCGATGAGGTAATTCATCATCGACATCGCGTCGGGCTTGTCCCCGGTGGGGATGATCGCGGTGCCCATCGACCCCGACCGACCGCTCCACGGGGTGGTTCCGCTGTACCCCGACCCGGTGGACGTCGTACCGCCGGTGGGCGTCGTACCGCCGGTGGGCGTCGTACCGCCGGTGGGGGTATAGGTCGGCTGGTCGCCGTCGATTTTGAGTGCCGTGGCCGCCGCCTGGTCCGAGACGCCGTGGACCTCGTTGAATGCTGTGTCCAACGTGCTCCAGACGCCCTTGAACAGGCCGTCGATTATGTCTTTCGGCAGTTCCTGGTGGGTTTTGCCGTTCTCATCGGTGACGGTTCGCACGGCCTTGAAGGAGGCAGCGACCTTCGTGTTGAGCTCCCCCACCGAGGTATCGATGGCCTTGTAGGCATTCGTCACGGCGTCCCCGATACCTGCGGTTTTCATCACGATGCCGTCGTCCTGCCGTGTGATACCCGACGTAGCCTTCTGCATCTCGTCCGTGTGATCCTTGTATTTGTCGATCAACACCGACTCATCCTCGGGATTGGCGATTCCCTGGCCACGCAGCATCTCGCGCAGATTGAGAGCCTTGGACGGTGTGCCCGACCCGAGCAACTTGATCTGGGCTTGAATGACGCCCTCGGCCGCCTTGAACAGAGCTTTCAAGCCCGCTGGCGCGCAGCCCGGAAGCTCGTGCAAATCACCCAGTCGCTTGCTGTCGTCGGTACTCATCAATGCCTCGCTCTCATCCGGGCAGGCAACGTCGATACAAGTCGATCATCGGATGTTCCCGGACCTGGGAATGTCCACGGGTCGACGATGCCCCGTCACGGCGCTCCAGCATCGCTACGACCGTGTCTCACCTGGTTGCGATTCGTTTGGGGCTGTGTCGGAATAAGTTGTCCGCATGATGGTCGACCTGTGGTCGATGAGTTATCGAAACATCTTGTGCCGGAGGAGTTGTGGGTTCTCGCCGAGTCGCTGCTCGACGGAGTTCGCCGTACGCCGCAGGGTGGTGGCGCCGCCCCCAGTCGAGGAGCGCGTGGTGTTCATTGCGGTGGTGTTCGTGCTGACCGGTGTCGCGCGTGGCGGATGTTGCCGTCGTCGTTCGGTGTTTTTGACGGTGCCGACCGCGCACCGCCGGTCCAGAGCGTGAAGCGAGGCGGGGGTCTGACGGCGATTACGCCGCGCGGTCCTCGACGAGTTGGGCACGCAAGGCCTGATCAACTGATCGCGGACGTTGATGGACGCGGTGACCGGGGCGAGTTCAATCGACCGCGGTGAGCCGGGTGCGAAGATCCACGTTCGTCAGATCGTGCGGATCCTTTGTCCGTGATGTTCGGCAGCCAACACCAACAATGCCGAAGCCCTCGAACCGCAGCCGAAAGGTCCGGGAGACGCAACAGGCTAACGCAGTTCAGGTGCCAGGCCAAACAGCGGAAACAGCTTCGCGGTGTCGAGGAAGAAGTTCAATCCGGCGATCGCGCCCCCCTGGAGCTCGAGTACGGTGATCGACCACGGCACCCACACGCCGGGCTCGTCGCTCGGCTTGTAGTGGCCGAAAGCGGGCAGGCCGTTGGCGCCGTCCAGCCGGATCAGACGGGAATCGCGGCAGCCGCTTCCGGTGCCGAGCATGAACGCGGCCACATTCTCCGGACCGGAGATCCACAGCTCGAACGGCGGCATAGACAGTGCCACATCGGCTTTCAGCAGGGTGGTGAGCGTGTCCATGTCGTAGGCCTCGAACGCCGTGACGAAGTCGTCTACCAGTTTGCGCTGGTCGTCGTCGGTCTCGTCATAGCTGTCCGTGCTGGACGGCTGGACCTTGGACATGGTGGCTCTCGCTCGCTGCAGGGCGCTGTTCACGGACGCGGGCGACATGGTGAGCGCCTCGGCGGTCTCGCTGGCGGAGAACCGCAGCACCTCGCGCATGATCAGGATCGCGCGCTGGGTGGCGGGCAGGTGCTGGCAGGCGGCGACGAAGGCAAGGCGCAGCGCGTCTTTGGCACTGGCATGCTCGGCCGGGTCCGCGCCGAAGGCGAGCGCGTTCGGAATGGGCTCGATCCAGACGTAGTCCGGCCGTGGCGCGGGCAGCGGCGAATCGGGCCTGGACGGGCTGGACAGATCCATCGGCCGCGCTCGGCGCTGTGGGCCGTCCAGCATGTCGAGGCAGACATTCGTCGTGATCTTGTACAGCCAGGACCGAAGGCTGGCGCGGCCCTCGAAGGAGTGGTAGGACTTCCACGCCCGGGTGAAGGTTTCCTGTACCGCGTCCTCGGCTTCGAACGAGGAGCCGAGCATCCGATAGGCGTATGCGCACAGTTCCCTTCGATGCGACTCGAACGAGGCGAGTACATCGGGAGCGAGGCCGACGGGGAAGCCGGACGAGTCGTTCATGGCAGTCACCCTGCCACAGGCCACCGACACGGAACAGATGGTGCGCACCCGTCCCGCCCGGCCTCAAACCTGCCGAAAATGTGCGTTCGGTCACGTCGTGTCGGGCGGTGACTTCGGCGCACACGGATCGTCCTACCTAGTGAACCCACCTGGCATGCTCGAGAGGACGGCGCCCATGAGCAGCAAAATGATCTTCATCAACCTTCCCGTCGCCGACCTGGACCGATCGAAGGGCTTCTATGCGGCGCTGGGCTGGACAGTCGACCAGGAGTTCACCGATGACAGCGCCGCGTGCATAGTCGTCGACGACAACATCTGCGTAATGCTGCTGACCAGGGATTACTTCACTACGTTCGGCAAGCGGCCGGTCGCCGACACCCTCGGGACGGTCGGCGCCGGCTACGGACTCGCGCTCGGCAGTGTCGAGGAGGTGGACCGCCTCACCGTCGCGGCGCTCGCCGCCGGCGCCATCGAAGAGATCGACGAGGGTAAGCGGGCGCAGGAGGCACGGGTCGGCATGCACAGCCGAACCTTCCTCGACCCCGATGGTCATCAGTGGGAGCCGTTCTGGATGAACTGCCCGGCCGAGAGCTGAGGCCCGGGGTGCGGATAGCCCCGCGCGCTCAGTTGCCGGTGAACGTCGGCTTGCGCTTCTCCGCGAAGGCCTTCGGGCCCTCCTTGGCGTCGGCCGACCGGAACACCGCCATGCCGAGTTCGGCGTCGATCTTGAAGGCGTCCTCCTCCGGCATCGCCTCGGTCGCCCGGATCGTGCGCAGGATGGCCTGCACCGCGAGCGGACCGTTGGCGGCGATCTGCCCGGCGAGCTCGAGTGCCTTGTCCAGTGCTGTGCCGTCGGGCACCACGTGCCCGATCAGCCCGATCTCCTTGGCCTCGGCGGCAGTGACATGCCTGCCGGTCAGCAAGATATCCGCGGCCACGGTGTACGGGATCTGCCGGACCAGCCGCACCGCTGAGCCGCCCAGCGGGAACAGGCCCCATCGTGCCTCGGAGACACCGAATTTCGCACTCTGGCCGGCTACCCGGATGTCGGTGCCCTGCAGGATCTCGGTGCCGCCCGCGATCGCCGGACCTTCGACCGCCGCGATCAGCGGCTTGCTCAGCCTGCGGCCCTTGAGCAGCGCCTCGATCGTGGACAGATCCCAGCCGCCGCTCGCGAACGAGTCACCGGGGTGTTGCGCGGTCATCGCTTTGAGGTCGGCGCCCGCGCAGAACGCGCCGCCCGCGCCGGTCAGGATCGCTACCCGGATATCCGAATCGTGGTCGGCCTGGTCCCAGGCGTCCCGCATGATCGCCATCATCTCCGCCGACAGCGCGTTGCGCGCCTCGGGCCGGTTCATGGTGACGATGAGGACATGGTCGCGCTTCTCGACGAGGCAGTGCGGCATCGCTGATTCTCCTGACTTCGAGCCTTGTCAGAAACAGTAACACGTTCTATTTTTATGCTGTGAGCTACAACATAGCGGACCTAGTCGAACACGCCATCGATCTAATGCCCGACCGTGTCGCGCTGGCCGACGACGGCCGCGAGGTCACCTATGCCCAGCTGGAGGAGCGGGCCAATAAACTCGCTCACTACCTGCAAGAGCGGGGAATCCAGCCGGGCGACAAGGTGGGGATCTACGCACGCAACACGATCGAGGCCGTCGAGGCCATGGTCGCGATCTTCAAGGCGCGTGCCGTGATGATCAACGTGAACTACCGATACGTCGAGAACGAGTTGCAGTACATCTTCGAGAATTCGGATATGGCCGCGCTGATCCACGAGCGTCGGTACAGCGACAAGGTGGCCGCGGTCCGTCCGGACACACCGAAGTTGCACACCGTCATCGTCGTCGATGACGATACGACCGGTACGATTCCCACCGCAGCGGATTCGGGGGAATACGAAGCGGTGCTCGCGCGGTCCTCGGGCGAGCGCGACTTCGGCGATCGTTCTCCCGACGACCTGTACATGCTCTACACGGGCGGGACCACCGGTAAGCCCAAGGGGGTGATGTGGCGGCAAGAGGACGTCTGGCGCGTTCTCGGCGCGGGCATCAATTTCCTCACCGGCGAATATGTCCAGGACGAATGGGAGTTGGCGAAGGTGGGTGCGGGCAGCCCGCCGATGGTGCGATTCCCCATCCCGCCGATGATCCACGGCGGCGCGCAGTGGGCTATGTTCCACAGCCTGTTCGGTGGCGGGAAGATCGTGTTGCTCGCGGAGTTCTCCGGACACGGCGTGTGGCAGGCCATCGACAAGCACAAGATCAACCTCATCTTCATCACCGGCGACGCGATGGCGCGCCCGATGCTGGACGCGCTGATCGAGGGAAACCCGGAAACCGGTGCGCCCTATGATCTTTCGAGCCTGTACGTGATGGCGAGCAGTGCCGCGCTGTTCTCGCCCGCGCTCAAGGACCAGTTCTTGGAACTGCTGCCGAATCGGATGATCTCGGACTCGATCGGCTCCTCGGAGACCGGCTTCGGCGGGTTGTCCATCGTCGCCAAGGGCGCGACGCACACCGGCGGTCCGCGGGTGAAGATCGATGCGTCCACCGACGTGCTGGACGAGGAGGGCAACCCCTTGCCGCCCGGTTGTGGCGTGGTCGGCATCCTCGCCCGGCACGGTCACATTCCGCTCGGCTACTACCGGGACGAGGCCAAGACCGCGGCGACCTTCAAGGAGTTCAACGGGATTCGCTATGCCATCCCCGGCGACTTCGCCAGGGTCGAGGAGGACGGGAGCGTCACCATGCTCGGCCGCGGGTCGGTCTGCATCAACAGCGGTGGCGAGAAGATCTACCCCGAGGAGGTCGAGGGCGCGCTCAAGTCGCACCCGGAGATCTTCGACGCGCTCGTGGTCGGAGTCGAGGACGAGCGCTGGGGTCAGCGGGTGGTCGCGGTCGTGCAGTGTCGCACCGACAACCGGCCCACCCTGGAGGAACTGCGCCCGATGCTCACTCAGGAGATCGCTTCCTACAAACTGCCGCGCAGCCTGTGGTTCGTCGACGAGATCAAGCGCTCGCCCGCCGGCAAGCCCGACTATCGGTGGGCCAAGGAGCAGACCCGGGCACGGCCTGCGGACGACCATGCCGAGGCGAGTTCGAAGTAGGCGCTGGGTCGAGACTGTCGGCGCGGTTCAGCGGTTTGCCAGTTCGGCGAGTTGGAAGGCCAGTCGGTGGCGAAAGGCGGGGATTCGGGCCAGTGTCGAGAGCATCAGATTGCGCAGCATCCGTGCCGGACGCGGACGCATAGTCGCCATCGTCGTCATCCGGTCGGTGAACGAGACGACGCTGAGCGCGATGGGGCGGCGGACGGTTTCATAGGTGTCCAGCAGCGTGTCCGGCTCGCCGGTCAGTACCCGCGCCAGCAGCGGGCCGAGCGTAGCCGCGTCCTGGATGCCGGTGTTCATACCTTGGCCGCCCGCCGGGCTGTGCACATGCGCGGCATCGCCCGCCAGCAGGATGCGGCCCGCGCGGTAGTGGTCGGCCACCCGATGGTGCACCCGGAAGCGTGAGCTCCACAGCACCTCGCGGACTTTGACATCGCCGCCGGGACCGCGCAGGTCCAGGATGGCTTGGATGTCCTCGACGGACGGGTTTTCGGGGGCCTCGTCGACGGTCGCCACGACGCGGTAGCGGTTCGGCTCGGTGTCGTCGGGCAGTGGTGCGACTACGGTGACGCCCTCCGGTGAAAGATGCAGCGCCACTTCGTCGCGCGCGATCGGCCAGTCCATTCGCACATCGGCGAGCATGAACGAGGCCGGGTAGGTGTCGCCGGTGAATCCGATGCCCGCCTGCTCGCGGACGATGCTGTGCATACCATCGGCGCCGATCACGTAGTCGGCCCGCAGGCTGCCCGGCGTGCCGGCGCCATCGGTGTATTCGACCGTGACGCCGTTGTTTTCGTCGGCGATCCGGGTCACTCGATAGGGCCGGTGCACCTCGCCGCCTGCCTTGTGCAGCCGGTCCAGCAGCACGGACTCGGTGGTGTCCTGCGGCGTCATCAAGGTGTACGGGTACCGGGTCGGCAGTCCGTCGAACTCGATGGCGGCCAAGGTGCGCGGTCCGTCGTGCACCGTGAAGCGCGGCACCACAATGCCTGTGCCGATGAGTTCGTCGGTGATGCCGAGTTCCTCCAGTACCTCCAGGGTCCTGGCGTGCACAACGGCGGCACGAGACGTGTTGGCGCCTTCGGCCAGCCGGTCCAGCAGCACGAAGTCGACACCCGCGTCGGCCAGTGTGATGGCCGCGGTCAACCCCACCGGCCCGGCGCCGACGATCACTACCGCGGTGGTGTCCGGCAGTGGGTGGTTCGGGGTGGCATTCATGGGAACTCCTCAGGTCAACATCTGTAGGCCAACGCCTGTTGGCATAACCGTAGCCAGAGTTCGAGTCGAAAGTCAACAGCTGTTGGCCTACGCTTGTTGGCATGACTGACGAGTCCGACCACATCGCGGTTCGCCGCTCCGATGCGACGCGCGCCGCGATCCTGCATGCCGCACGGGCCCGTTTTGCCGCCGAAGGCTTCCGTAAAGCGACCATCCGTGCCATCGCGGCCGACGCCGATATCGACCCGTCCATGGTCATGCGTTATTTCGGCAACAAAGACGGCTTGTTCGCCGCCGCGGTCGACATCAGTCTCGATCTGCCCGACCTGGCCGCCACGGATCAGCGCGATCTCGGTGAGCTTTTGGTCCGCCGATTTCTGCTGCTGTGGGAGGAGCAACCGAACAATGCCGTCCTGCTCACCCTGTTGCGTTCCGCTATCACCGACGAGTCCGTCGGCGAGCGCTTCCGCACGGTGTTCGCCGAGCAGGTGCTGCCCGCGGTCCTACGCTGCGGGGATCCGGCCGATGCCCCCCGGCGCGGCGGCCTCATCGTCACCCAACTGCTCGGCGTGGCCCTCTGCCGATACGTCCTGCGGATTCCGCCGGTCGTCGCCATGACCGGCGACCAACTGGTCGCCGACGTGGCCCCGACGCTCCAGCACTACTTGATGTCGAACCCGGGTGAGTGAATTCCAGACGATACTGCTCGGTACCACGCGGTACCATTGAGCGATGGCTGGTCTGAATATTCGGTTTTCCGACGAGGAACTGGCTGCTCTGCGTGCGCGCGCGGAGGTGGAGGGTAGCAGTATGCAGCAGTTCGTTCACGATGCCGTCATAAAGGCGATGAACGAGCATTCCAGACTGTTCAACGAGGCTGCTGATCACGTCTTACGCGTCAGTGAGGAGTTGAACCGGCGGCTGGCCTGATGGAGTATCTGACCCTGCCCGAACTGCTGAATCTCGCTGAGCGTTTGGGTACTCCGGCGGTCCGTGACTACGGCTTGCTCGACTCGGCTCTTGCGCGACCACAGTCCACCGTGTTCGGACAGGACGCCTACCCGGATGTGTGGCAGAAGGCGGCCGCGCTGATGGAATCGATCGCCCGCAACCACGGCTTAGTCGATGGCAACAAGCGATTGGCCTGGTACGCGAGTTGGGTTTTCCTGCAGATCAACGGTCACCGGCTGGACGGGCGCTTCGACGTCGATGATGCCGAGCTATTCGTGCTGGAAGTGTGTCAGGGTGCGCTCGATGTGCCAGCGATTGCCGAGCATTTGGCGAAGTTCGGAGGCTGACGAACTGGATGCGCGAAGGAGTCCGCCATACGATCGCGGGCTGTTTCATACCGCATGGCCGCCGATTCGGCTCAGTGCCCGGTCCCTCACCTGGCGGCGCGATCGGTCCGACGGTCGGGAACTCGGTACAACTCGGCCCGCCACGGCGGCGGACCCGAGTGAAGGTGTCCCGTTCAGCCCGCCGTTCTGGCCAATAGTGCGCCGAGCGCGCGCAGGTGATCGGTGCCCGCGCCGAGGGCGAACTCATTGTGCTTCGCCGCGGTGAAGTAGTTGTGCACGATATGGTCGCGGTCGATGCCGACACCGCCGTGCACGTGGACGACGGTGTGCGCGACCCGATGGCCCGCGTCGGCGGCCCAGAACTTGGCGGTGTGTACCGCCTCGGTCGCGGGCAGGTTCTCCGACAGCAGCCAGGCGGCCCGGGTGACGGTCAGGCGCAGGCCTTGGACGTCGATGTAGGCATCGGCCAGGCGCTGCGCGACGGCCTGGAAGCTGCCGACCGGCCGGCCGAACTGCTCACGCTCCCTGGCGTAGTCGGCGACCAGCTGGAGCGCCCGTTCTACGGTGCCGAGTTGCAGGGCGCTCAGGCCCAGCCAGGCGCGGTGCAGGATCCAGTCCAGGATCTGCGCGCCGTCCGCCACGGTGCCGACCAGTTCGGCAGGCGTGTCGGTGAGTTCGACGGCGAACTCCGGGCTTCGGTCGACCACCTGCTGGGCCGTCACCGTCGCGGCGGCCGGATCGACCAGGAAGACCGCAGTGCTGCCGGAAACCGTGGCGGGAACCACCATTCGCTCGGCGCGATCGGCGAACGGAACAGTGGTCTTGGCGCCGGTCAATCGCCAGCCGCCGGGTGTCTGCACCGCGGCGGTGAGCGGCTGGGCGGGCTCCCAGTTGCGCTCCTCGGCCAGTGCCGCGGTGAGGATGGCGCTGCCGACACCGGCTCGCTCGGCCAGATCCTGTTGCGCCGCGTCGCCGAAGCGGGCCAGCGCGCCCGCGCCGACCACGATCGACCATAGGTACGGCACGGACGCGACGTGCTTGCCCAGTTCACGCAAGATGGCAGTGTGTTCGAGCGGCCCAAGGCCACTGCCGCCGACGGACTCGGGCAGAGCCGCCGCGAGCACGCCGGTTTCGCCCAGCGCGCGCCACAGCGTCTCGTCGAATCGGTCGGTGTTGGTTCCCGGCCCGCCGGCGGTATCCAGTTCGCGCAGGCGGTCGGCGGTGACCAGCTTGCCGCAGACCTCGCCGGTCAGCCGGGCAAGGTCCAGCTGGGCTTCGGTGGGAGTGAAATCCATAGTGGTGGTCTACCTGCTTTCGTTCAGCGCGCCGAGGCAGGCTGCGCGAGGGCGGTCATGGCGATGATGTCGCGCTGGATCTCGTTGGTTCCGCCGCCGAAGGTCAGGATGAGCGCCGCTCGGTGCATCCGCTCCAGTCGTCCACGCAGTTCGGCGCCCGGGGAGTCCTGGCGCACATACGCCTGCGGTCCGAGGACCTCCATGAGCAGCCGGTAGGCCTCGGTGGCCAGCTCGGTGCCGTACACCTTGCAGGTCGATGCGTCCCACGGCCGCGGCGCCGCGTCGCCGCCCGCGTCGGCCCGGCTGGCGATCTCCCAGTTCAGCAGCTGGAGGTACTCGACCTTGGCGTGCACCTTGGCGAGATTGAGCTGCGCCCATTCGCGGTCGATCACCCGGGAGCCGTCGCCGGCCTTGGTGTTGCACGCCCACTCGACGGTCTGGCGCAGCGCGAGCGCCAGCGGCGCGGCCGAGGTGAGCGCGACGCGCTCGTGATTGAGTTGGTTGGTGATCAGCGCCCAGCCGCCGTTCTCCTGGCCGACCAGCGCGCTGGCGGGCACCCGGACGTCCTGGTAGTAGGTCGCGCTGGTGTCCGGGCCCGCCATGGTGTGCACCGGGGTCCAGGAGAAGCCCTCGGCGGTGGTCGGCACGATGAGCATGCTGATGCCTTTGTGCTTCTTGGCGGTCGGGTCCGTACGCACGGCCAGCCAGACGTAGTCGGCGTAGGCGATGAGGCTGGTCCACATCTTCTGGCCGTTGATCACATAGTCGTCGCCGTCGCGCTCGGCTTTGGTGCGTAGGCCGGCCAGGTCGGTACCCGCGCCCGGTTCGGAATAGCCGATGGCGAAGTGCAGTTCACCGGCCGCGATCTTGGGCAGGAAAAACTTCTTCTGCTCCGCGCTGCCGTAGTGCATGATCGTCGGGGCGACCGAATTGATGGTCAGGAACGGCACCGGCGCGCCGGCGAGCGCGGCCTCGTCGGTGAAGATCAGCTGGTCCATGGTGGGTCGGTCCTGGCCGCCGTACTCCTTCGGCCACCCGAGCGCCAGCCAGCCGTCGTCGCCCATTTGTCGGACGACCTCGCGGTAGACGTTGCCCTGCCCGTACTCGCCGGTCTGTGCGTTCAATGCTTCGCGGCGCTCCGGAGTGATCAGCCGCGCGAAGTACTCGCGCAACTGCACGCGTAGCTGCTCCTGCTGCGGCGTGTACGCGATGCGCATGGCACTACCTCATACCTTCGTCGGTTCGGGTTCCCCCGATCATTGCATATCGACTGAAACATGTTCCAGTATTGAGAGTGGAGCCGGTCGAAGGCGCACCGGGCGGTCGGGTCGGCTCGGCAGGCTTCGAGCACAGCGGCGGTAAAGGAGTTCTCATGAAGGTCAGCGTCGATCCCGATCAGTGTGAAGCGAACGGAATTTGTGTCGGAATCGCCCCCGACGTGTTCGAACTCGATGACGATGACGTGCTGCACATCGCGGAGGGCGACGTGCCGGCCGATCGGCTCACCGAGGTCGAGCAGGCGGTCGCGCAATGCCCGAAGGCGGCGCTACGTCTGCAGTAGTCGACTCTTGCCGAACGTTGGAACGCGTTCTAAAGTCGGCCGCGTGCGCAAAGATGTGAGCCTGGCCGGCCGGGTGGCGATCGTGACCGGCGGCGGCGCCGGGCTCGGACGGGCCGAAGCGCTCGCGCTGGCTGGTGCGGGTGCCTCGGTGGTGGTCAACGATCTGTCGGAATCGGACGCGGTGGCCGATACCCTCGCGGAGATTCGCGCGGCGGGCGCCGAAGTCGAGTTCGTCGCGGGCAGTATTGCCGAGCGCGCGACCGCCGATGCCTTGATCTACACCGCCCAAGAGTCCTTCGGTGCGGTCGACATCGTGGTCAACAATGCGGGGATCACTCGCGACCGGATGTTGTTCAACTTGTCCGACGAGGACTTCGACGAGGTGCTCGCGGTGCACCTGCGCGGCCATTTCCTGTTGTCGCGCAACGCCGCCGCGTACTGGCGCGACAAGTCCAAGCAGGCGGGCGCGCCGGTCTACGGCAGGCTCATCAACACCTCCTCGGAGGCGGGGCTGCTCGGGCCGGAGGGGCAGGCGAACTATGGCGCCGCGAAGGCGGGCATCACCGCGCTGACCCTCTCGGCCGCGCGAGCGCTGTCGCGCTACGGCGTGCGCGCGAACGTGATCGCGCCGCGAGCGCGGACCGCGATGACCGAGGCGGTGTTCAGCGCCGCCCCTGATGGTGCGGTCGACCCGCTGTCGCCGGACCATGTGGCCCGCCTGGTCGCCTATCTGGCTTCGCCTGCCGCCGAGGGGGTCAATGGACAACTGTTCGTGGTGTACGGCGGGATGGTCGCGCTGATGGCCGCGCCGGTCGTCGAGCGTCGGTTCGACGCCGTCGGCGGGCAGTGGTCGGCGGATGACTTGGCCGACACGCTCGGCGACCATTTCGCCGGCCGGCCGGCCGGGCAGACCTTCTCGGCCTCCTCGCTCATCGATCTGGGGTGAGTCGCTGCTCGGCGACGGCTGCCGTCGATGCGCTGCTGATCAACAGTCGAACCGTTGATCAGTGGTTCGGCACTTGGTAGACATGGTGCTGCAGGGTGTGTGCGACGCCGAACGAAGGTGGGGTCTTTTCGCTTTTGACACCGGTTCTAAATTGATGCGCCGACATTGAGAATAGGTGCACTTCAAAAGTGGCAAAATGCTTCCGGCGACACGATGAACGTGTTCTAATCGTTGCGGCGGTGTGGCCACGGTGGACATGAGCACCGTGCGCTGTACATGCCGGTTGAGCAAGGAGGATCGCGATGAACGAGGTCCTTGCCGTGCCGTTGCGTGCCGTCGGTGGGTTCTTCGAACTCACCGCCGAGGTCGCGCGTTCCAGCGTGCGGAGACCATTTCAATGGCGTGAGTTCATCGACCAATCCTGGTTCATCGCGAGCGTATCCATTGTGCCCACATTGTTGGTCGCCATTCCATTCACCGTGCTGGTCAGCTTCACGCTGAACATTCTGTTGCGCGAGATCGGAGCAGCCGACCTGAGCGGCGCGGGCGCGGCATTCGGTTCGGTCACCCAGGTCGGGCCGATCGTCACCGTTCTCATCGTCGCCGGCGCCGGCGCCACCGCGATCTGCGCGGACCTCGGCGCCCGCACCATTCGCGAGGAAATCGACGCGATGCGGGTGTTGGGCATCAATCCGGTACAGCGCTTGGTGGTGCCCCGCGTGCTCGCCTCGATGTTTGTCGCGCTGATGCTCAACAGCATGGTGTGCACCATCGGTATTGTCGGCGGGTTTCTGTTCTCGGTATATCTGCAGGATGTGAACCCGGGCGCGTTCGTCAATGGCATCACGTTGCTCACCCATCTGCCCGAACTGATCATTTCCGAGGTGAAAGCCGGTTTGTTCGGGCTGATAGCCGGGTTGGTGGCATGTTATCTGGGCCTGAATGTCAAAGGCGGGCCCAAGAGTGTCGGTGATGCGGTGAACCAGACCGTAGTCTTCGCATTTATGGCCTTGTTCGTGGTGAACGTGGTGGTCACCGCCATCGGTATCAAGTTCACGGTGCGGTGACGCGATGGCCTTCGTGATCGAGTCCCGCTTTCCGCGGACCGTGCGCCGCGTGCGCCGGATGTCGGACTCGCTCGATGCGATCGGCAGACATGCCGTGTTCTACGCGCAGACGCTCGGCTCGCTGCCGCGCGCGATCATGCATTATCGAACCGAGACGATCCGCCTGATCGCCGAGATCAGCATGGGTACCGGTGCTTTGGCGGTGATCGGCGGCACCGTGGTGATCGTCGGCTTCCTCACCTTGTTCGCGGGCGGCACTATCGCGGTGCAGGGCTACAGTTCGCTCGGCAACATCGGCGTCGAGGCGCTCACCGGGTTCTTCGCGGCGTTCATCAACGTCCGGATCGCGGCGCCGGTGATTTCCGGCATCGGCCTCGCCGCCACCATCGGGGCGGGCTCCACCGCGCAACTCGGCGCCATGCGGGTGGCCGAGGAGATCGACGCACTGGAGTCGATGGCGATCCGGCCGGTGCCGTATCTGGTCGGTACCCGGGTGCTGGCCGGGATGATCGCGATCGTCCCGCTGTACGCGCTCGCGGTGATCGCCTCGTTTCTCGCGAGCCGATTCGCCACCGTGGTGATCTACGGGCAGTCGGCGGGCGTGTACGACCACTACTTCTCCACGTTCCTCATCCCCAGCGACATCCTCTGGTCGTTCGCCCAGGCGATCTTCATGGCCTTGGCGATCATGATGATCCACACCTACTACGGCTTCAACGCCGCGGGCGGGCCGGTCGGCGTCGGTGTCGCGGTGGGTAACGCGGTGCGGACCTCGCTGGTCGCGGTGGTCACGGTCACCCTGCTGATCTCGCTGGCCATCTATGGCACCTCCGGCAACTTCCATCTCTCCGGATAGGCGACATGGCGGAATCGAAGCGAGCGGAGAGCGGCCTGACGAAGGCCCTACACGGCGGACTCGGCCTGAAACTGGCCGGGGCCGCGATGGTGCTCGTGTTGGTCACCGTCGTCGCCGTGGCACTGACCATGTTCGTCGGCGGGTTCACCTCGACGGCCACCGTAACGGTGGAGGCGCCGCGCAGCGGCCTGGTGCTCGACCCGGACGCCAAGGTGAAGATGCGCGGTGTGGAGATCGGTCGGGTAGCGGCCGTCGATTACACCACCGAGCACGCCGAACTGAAACTGGCCCTCGATCCGGAACAACTGAAACTGGTGCCGTCCAACGCGAGCGTAGACATCCGGTCCGCCACGGTGTTCGGCGCGAAGTACGTCAACTTCATTGTCCCCGAACGTCCTTCGTCGACCTCGCTGCCACCGGGCGCGACGGTGACGGCGCAGCGGGTGACCGTCGAGTTCAACACGCTGTTCCAGCGCCTGACCGACGTGCTCGCCAAGATCGAGCCGGAGAAGCTGAACGCGACGCTGTCCGCGCTCGGCACCGCGCTGGAGGGCCGCGGCAAGAAGCTCGGCGACCTGCTCGAGCAGAGCGACGCCTACCTGCGTGACATCAACCCGTACCTGCCCGCGCTGCGCCGGGACCTGGCCGCGACCGGCACTGTCACGAACCTGTACGCGGACACGTCGAACGATCTGCTGCGCACCTTGCACAACGCGACCGTCACCAGCACGACTCTGGTCGAGGAGCGCGACAGTCTCGACGATGTGCTGATGAACCTCATCGGGTTGGCCGACACCACCGGTTCGGTGTTGCGCGACAATGAGAATCAGCTCGTCACGGCGCTCGATCTGCTTCGTCCCACCGCCGGACTGCTCGAGCAGTACGCGCCCGCGCTGTACTGCCTGATCGGTGGTCTCGGCAAGGCGCTTCCGTTGGGTGAGGCGGTTTTCGGCGGCTTGCAGGAAGGTGTCGCGTTGAACACCGGTTTCATGTACGGCGCAAAGCCTTACACCGATCCGGAGGATCTGCCGAAGGTGAACGCGACCGGCGGCCCACAGTGCGCGGGGCTGTTGGATCGGACGCCGGGCAGCCACGCCGACTACCTCGTCACCGACACCTCGCAAGGCCACGTGTACACACCGTCGACGACGTTGACGGTCAACCCGCCCAAGATCTTCCAACTCTTGTTCGCCGGACTGCCGGGGGTGCCGCGACCATGAGGAACACCGCGACAACCGTCAAGTTGGCCGTCTTCACCCTGGTGATGTCCCTGGTCTTCGCCGGGTTGGCGATCGTGTTCAGCCAGGTGCGCTTCGCACGCGCGAATACCTACCACGCGGTGTTCACCAGCTCCTCCGGCATATTGCCCGGCGCGAAGGTGCGCATCGCCGGCGTCCCCGTCGGATCGGTCGGTTCGGTGAAGGTCGGCAAAGACTACCTCGCGCACATCGACTTCGACGTCGATCGCAAGTACGCACTGATGACCAGCACCCGCGCGATGATCAAATACGAAAACCTGGTGGGCGACCGATATCTCGAACTGGCCGAGGGCCCCGGGTCGAATCGGGTGTTGCCGAAGGGCGGCACCATCGGCATCGCACAGACCGCGCCCGCGTTGGATCTGGACATGCTGCTCGGCGGATTCAAGCCGCTGCTGCGTGGCCTCGATCCCGACCAGGTCAACGACCTCACCAATGCGCTGCTACAGATTTTCCAGGGCCAGGGCGGCACGTTGGTGTCCCTGCTGAACAGCGGTGGTTCCTTCGCCAAGACGCTGGCCGATCGGGATGCGCTGATCGGCAGCGTGATCGACAACCTGAATATCGTGCTGCGGACCATCGATGAGCGAGGCGACCAATTCGCCACCACGATCGACGAGTTGCAGCGGCTGATCAGTGAATTGGCCGCCGACAAGGACCCGATCGGTGACGCGCTGCCACGCATCGCGGGCGCCACGGGTGATCTGACCGACCTGCTCGCCCAAGCCCGCCCGGACCTGAAGAGCACCATCGAGCAGACCGGCCGGCTCGCCACCAACCTGGACGCGGGCTCCGACACCATCCAGTGGGTGCTGGATCGGCTTCCTTCGACCTATCGGCAGCTGATCAGGATCGGTTCCTACGGTTCTTTCCTGCAGCTCTACGTCTGCTCGACGAACTTCCTGGTGGACGGTCCGAACGGGCAGACAATGAAGATCAACATGCCCGCCGCCCAGACGACCGGAAGGTGTGCCGAAGACCGATGACCATGCAGCGATCACCCACCGTCACCATCGGCGTCGTCGGCCTCGTGCTGGCGGTAGCGGTGGCGATGGCGGCACTGCAATTCGACCGGCTCCCGTTCATCCGGTCCGGCGCGACCTTCACCGCCTACTTCGCCGACGCGGGCGGCTTGGTGCCCGGCGATCCGGTCCAGGTCGCGGGGGTGCGCTCCGGCCGGGTGGACGAGGTCGCTCTGGACGGCGCCAAGGTGCTGGTCCGGTTCACCCTGGCCGAGTCGATCGTGCTGGGCCAGCAGACCTCGGCGGCGATCAAGACCAACACCGTGCTCGGCCGCAAGTCGCTGGAGGTGACCCCGTCCGGATCCGGCGCGTTGCGCGCCCAGGACACGATTCCGCTGGACCGCACCACCTCGCCGTACTCGCTCAACGAAGCGCTGAGCGACCTGGCGGGCACCGTCGGCCGACTGGACTTGGACAAGGTCGACCAGACCCTCGACGCGCTCTCGGCGGCCTTCGCCGAGACCCCCGCGCCGCTGCGGTCGGCACTGGACGGGATCACCGCGCTCTCGCGCAGTATCAACGCGCGCGACGAGGCATTGTCGGACCTGTTGCGGCGGGCGCAGAACGTCACGAAGATTCTCGCCGACCGCGGCAACCGAATCAACGCGCTGCTGCTGGACGGCAACGCATTGCTCGGCGAGCTGGATCGGCGGCGCACCGCGATCGGCCAGTTGATCGTGTACGTGAACGGCCTGACCCAGCAGTTGTCCGGGCTGGTCGCCGACAACGAGGCACAGCTGAAACCAGCCCTGGACAAGCTGAATTCGGTGCTGGCACTCTTGCAGCGCAACCAGCAGAACCTCGCCGACGCGCTCGATGGACTGGGTCCGTTCTCGGCCGCGCTCGGCGAGCAGGTCGGTAGCGGCCCCTACTTCCAGGCGTACGTGGTCAACGCGTCGAGCAAGTTGCTGCAGCCGTTGGTGGACGCACTCGTGTGGCCGAACCATCTGCCGGACGATCTGCGCAGCTATCTCGAGCCGTTCCCCTCGATCGAGCCCGCGACCCAGGAGCCGCCGCGATGAGCGCGCAGCACGCCCTCGCCGACCCGTTCGGAAGCGCGGCCCCTACGGTGCTGGAGTCGCGTTCGGGGGTATGTGCATGAGCGCGCCGAACGCGATACGGAATGTGCCCCGCTGGGTGCTCGTACTGGTCGGCGTGCTGGTCGCCGCCCTCGTGGCGGTCGGTGCGTGGAAGAGTTTCACCCGGATCGGAACGACCCGGGTCACCGCCTATTTTCCGTCCACCTCCGGTCTGTACCAGGGCGACGATGTGCGGGTACTCGGGGTGAAGGTCGGCAGGATCGACTCGATCGAACCGGGCAGCGACCGGGTCGAGGTGAAACTGACGATCGATCGCGGCATCGACGTCCCCGCCGACGCGCGGGCGGTGATCATCTCGCCCTCGCTGGTCTCGGCGCGATTCATCCAACTCGCGCCCGCCTACACCGGTGGACCGACGATGCACGACGGCGACGAGATTCCGATCGAGCACACCGCCGTGCCGGTCGAATGGGACGACATCAAGGCGGAACTGTCCAAGTTGGCGACCGCGCTCGGCCCGGTCGGTGACGACAAGCAGGGTTCGTTCGGCCGTTTCGTCGACACCGCCGCCGACAATCTCGACGGTAACGGGCAGCGGTTCCGCGACACGCTTCATGAGCTGTCCGCCACGCTGAACACGCTGTCCGACGGGCGAACCGACCTGTTCGGCACCATCCGCAACCTGCAGAAATTCGTCGAAGTACTCGCCGCGAGCAACGAACAGATTGTGCAGTTCGGCGGTCGATTGGCGTCGGTGTCCGCGGTGCTGGCCGGCGTTTCGTCGGACCTCGGTGCGGGACTGGACAATCTGGACGCGGCGCTGGTCGACGTGCGCCGGTTCCTCGACGGCAGCGGCACCGAGCTCACCGAGGGCTTGCAGCGGCTCGCCGACGCGACCCAGGTGCTGGTCGACAAACGGCCCGCGCTGGAACGGGTGCTGCATTCCGGGCCGACCGCCCTGGCGAACTTCTATCAGATCTACAAACCCGCACAGGGAACGTTGACCGGCGCCATCGCCCTGAACAACACCGCCGACCCGCTCGGTTTCCTCTGCGGCTCGGTGCGCGCGCTGGAGACCAACGACTCCGATCGCAGCGCCGACCTCTGCGCGCAGTACTTGGCGCCGGTGCTCAACACCCTGGGGATGAACTACCTGCCGATCATGCTGAACCCGGCCAGTGGTGTGACCGCATTCCCGAACCAGTTGAAGTACTCCGATCCCGGTCTGGCCGGGCAGGTGGCGAGTCAGACACAAGCGCAGCAGCGGTCCACGCCGGTGAGTGTGCCGAACGGTATTGCCGGACTGGCGATTCCGGGAGGGGGGCGATGATGCCGAAGCGACGACTGCGCAGGACCGCCGCCCTGGCGGTGGGCCTCGCCGTGGCGCTCGGCGTGTCCGGCTGCGAGTGGGACGGGCTGAACTCGCTGCCGATGCCCGGCACCCAGGGCACCGGGCCCGGTTCCTACCAGGTGCGCATCCAGATGCCGAACGTGACCACCCTGACCAGGAATTCGCCGGTGCGGGTGCACGATGTCACGGTCGGTACGGTATCGAAGATCGAGGTGCAGGACTGGCACGCGCTGGTCACCGTCAGCCTGAATTCCGACGTGCGCCTACCCGCCAACGCGACTGCGAGGATCGGCCAGACCAGCCTGCTCGGCTCCAACCACGTGGAGCTGGCCGCGCCGACCGACCAGGCGCCCGCAGGGGAACTGCGCCCGGGCGATGTCATCCCGCTGGCGCGCGCCGGCGCCTTCCCGACCACCGAACAGGTGCTGTCGTCGCTGTCGGTGGTGCTCAACGGCGGCGGTTTTTCCCAGCTGGAAACCATTACCCGTGAACTGAATTCCGCGCTCACCGGCCATGAGGACGCGATCCGGGATCTGCTGCCGCAGTTGAATGAGCTGACCACGAACCTGGACCGCCAGACCGGCGACATCATCCGCGCGATGAGCGGACTCGACCGACTCAGCGGCCAGTTCGCTCAGCAGCGTGACGTCGTGGCGGCCGCACTCGAGCAGATCCATCCCGCGTTGACGGTGCTGGCCGATCGCCGGGCGAACATCACCCGGGCGCTCACCGCGCTCGGCGAGCTCAGTGACGTGACCCACCGGATCATCGACGCCGGAGGTAACAATCTGAAAGCCGACCTGCGCAGCCTCGTGCCCGTGCTGCGGTCGCTGGCCGACACCGGCAACAACCTCACCGAGGCGCTCAAGATCGTGCTCACCTTCCCGTTCCCGATGAAGAACCTCGATCACGCGATCAAGGGCGACTACCTCAATTTGTTCATGACGGTCGACCTGACCGGCCGGCGACTGGACTCGAACTTCCTCACCGGGACGCCGCTGGGCGGGCGATTCGGCGGCGTCGAGGGCGCGCTCGGCAGTTTCGCGCCGGGAACGGCCGCCCAGAACGGCAACCCGGCGACCGGGCCGCTGCAGGCGCCACCGCCGCCCGACGTGAGCACGCGGCCGACGCCGACCATTCCCGGCCTTCCGCCGATCCCCGGCCTGCCCGCGATTCCCGGTTTGACCGTGCCTATGCCGGAAGGTGCTGTGCCGCAAGGGAGTCCGGGACAATGACACTCACGCGATTCGTCCGCACCCAGCTGGTCATCTTCTCCGTGCTCACGGTGATCAGCCTGGTCGTGATGGGTGGGGTGTATGTGAAGTTGCCCGCGATGTTCGGTATCGGCCGCTATGCGGTCACCGTCCGGCTGGCCGCGACCGGCGGCCTCTACCCGACCGCCAACGTTGCCTACCGCGGCACGAATGTCGGTGTGGTGAAGGAGGTTCGGCTCACACCGGCGGGAGTCGACGCGCAACTGTCCATCAACAGCGACTTCAAGATCCCCTCCGACGTCGAAGCCTGGGTGCGTAGCGTCTCGGCGGTCGGCGAGCAGTACGTCGACCTGGTACCCGCCGAGCACCGAACCGGCGGGAACCTGCATGACGGCAGCGTGATCCCCATGGATCGCACCGAACTGCCGCAGGATGTCGGGTCGATGCTCGACCAGACCGACCGTCTGCTGTCCAGCGTCGCGGACACTCGCCTGCGGCAAGTCATCGACGAGGCGTTCCTCGCGTTCAACGGTGCGGGACCGGATCTGCAACGGTTCATCGACTCCGCGGCACTGTTGGTGCAGGAGGCGCACAACAACGCGGAGTCGACCAAGCGGCTGATCGATCAGATCGGGCCGCTGCTGGACACCCAGACTCGTTCGGACGCCGCGATCCGTTCCTGGACCGCTGATCTGGCGACGGTCACCGATCAGCTGCGCGGCCACGATCCCGCCTTGCGTGGTGTGCTGCGCGAGGGTCCCTCCGCGATGCGGCGGGTGAGTACGTTGTTCAACGACCTGCAGCCGACCCTGCCGCTGCTGCTGTCCAATCTGATCAGTGTCGGTCAGGTCGCTGTCACCTATCACGCGGGGCTGGAACAGATCCTGGTGATCTACCCGCCGCTGGTCGCGGCGCTGCTCACCGCGGTCCGCGGTCCACTCGAATACGGCGCGCTGGTCGACTTCATGGCCGTTGTCAACGACCCGCCGGCCTGCACTACCGGCTTTCTCCCACCGGACCAGCGCCGCTCCCCGAGCGAATTGGACACCGTGGACACGCCGCCGGGCCTGTACTGCAAGGTCCCGCAGGGCGCGCGCGAAGCGGTGCGCGGCATTCGCAACACGCCGTGCGTCGAGGTGCCCGGCGTGCGCGCCCCGACGCCGGAACTGTGCCGGACCGGGTACGTTCCGTTGGGTAACAACCCGCCGTTCGGCCCGCCGCAGCCGGTCGCGCCGGACCCCGCGGGCGCCGCACCGGCAAGCTACGGCGGCACACCGGCCGCCGCGCGAGCCTACGACCCGCAAACCGGTGTTTACATCGGCACCGACGGGCGAACGTACCGACAAGGCGATATCGGACCCGGCGGTTCGGGAACGGTACCGTCGAGCTGGCAGGCGATGCTCGAGGAGCAGCAACGATGAGTGATATCAACGGAAACGGTCGCCGCACGCGCCGGCGTGCGGTGCGCTCGGCCGGGCCTCCGGTCGACGAACTCTCGACCAGCACTGGCGCCGCGACCTCGGTCACCGAGGTCGGTTCGACGCGCGCGGATCTCGGCGCCGGAACGTCCGGTGTCCGTGCGGCCGGCGGGCGTACTTCCGTTGACGAGGCGAACGCCGCTGCCCCGTCGGCGCCGAACGAGAAGAATGCGACTGCCGACAGCGCCGCCACGGCTGACAAAGGGTCGGTCGCGCTCACGAAGGCGGAAGCCGCTGCCGTGCCGGTCGCCGCCGACGAAAAGACAGACGAAAAGACATTCGAGGACAAGACGACCGACGGGAAGCGCGGCCGCTCGCGAATCCTCGCGCTCGCCGCCGCCGCACTGCTGGTTCTCGCGCTCGTCAGCGGTGCGACCGTGTCCGTGTTCGCGATGCGCTCGGCGGACCAACGCGACGCGCGTCGCGAGGACTACCTGCGGACCGCCCGGCAGGCGATCGTCAATCTCACCACCATCCGGGCGGATTCGGCCAAGCAGGATATCGACCGGATCCTGTCGCTGGCCTCGGGGCAGTTCAAGACCGAATTCGACGGCCGGGTCGACCCGTTCACCAGCATCGTGCAGCAGGCCAAGGTGGTCTCGCACGGCGAGATCGTGGCGGCCGCGCTGGAAGGCGACGATGACCGCTCAGGACGTGTCCTGGTCGCGGCCAAGCAGACGCTGACCAATGCCGGCCAGGCCGAACCGCAGACTCGGTACTACCGGTTCCGGGTGACCGTCGCCCGCGGCGATTCCGGTATGAGCGTGTCCAACGTGGAGTTCGTGGCATGACGGGGATTCGGGGCAAGATCCGGCTCGGCATCGTCGGCGTGGTGGTCGCCGCCTCGGTGGTGATCGCGGGTGTCAACGGCTACCGCTACTGGAACGACCGGCAGGTCGAGCAGTCGCGCGAAGACGCGGTCGCGACGGCCGGCCGCACGGTCGAGGCGATGTTCACCTACAACCCGCAGACCGTCGACACCGAGTTGCGCAAGTCCGCCGACAACCTCGGCGGCAGCTTCCACGACGACTACCTGACGTTGATCGACAAGCAGATCGCGCCCGGCGCCAAGGAGAAGCAACTCACCGTCACGGCGACCACCCAGGCCAGCGGTGTCATCTCCGCCGATCGCGACCGCGCCGAAGTCCTGCTTTTTCTCAACCAGGTCATGACGAGCAAGGACACGCCACAGGGCACCACCACCGGCAGCCGGGTCCGCGTGGTCTTGGCGAAGCGGGACTCCCGATGGTTGGTCGAGGCGGTTGATCCGGTCTGATCGCCGAACTCGCGGCGGCGATTCGGCTACTCCGAATGCGGCGGCGTTCGGCGGGGCAGACGCACCGTGAACGTGGTTCCCGCGCCCGGCGTACTGCGCACGCGCACCGTGCCGCCGTGCGCGGTGACCAAGGCCTGCACGATGGGCAAGCCGAGTCCGGTGCCGCCGCTGGCGCGTGCGCGAGAAGTATCGGTGCGATAGAAGCGCTCGAAAATTCGCTCGGCCTCCTCGGACGGCAGACCAGGTCCGGTGTCGACCACATCGAGTACCACGTGGTCGGGGTCGGGAGTCAGCATGACCGTCACCACCGCGTCGGGCGCGGTGTGCGTCACCGCGTTGTTGAGCAGGTTCGCCAAGATTTGGCGCAGCCGCGCCTCATCGCCGACCACCTCCAACGTTCCCTGGCCCGGTTCGACTTTCAGTTCGATGGTGCGCGAGGGCCCCTCGGTATACCCGGCCGCGACCACCGCCCGCGCGTTGTGCACGGCGTCGCTGGCGACGGCGAGCAGGTCCACCGGTCCGAGCTCCAGCGGACGCTGCGCATCCAGCCGCGCCAGCATCAGCAGATCTTCGACCAGCACGCCCATCCGCTGGGACTCGTGTTCGATGCGATCCATGAACATCCCCGGGTCCGCGGTGGCGCCCTGGCGATACAGCTCGGCGAAACCGCGGATAGTCGTGAGCGGGGTGCGCAGTTCGTGACTGGCGTCGGCGACGAACCGGCGCATACGTTGCTCGGACCGCCGTGCGGCTTCCTCCGACGCCGCGGTCGCGGTGAACGCGTGCTGGATCTGCGCCAGCATGCCGTTCAGCGAGCGGGACAGCCGGTCAACCTCGGTATTGTTGCCGCGCACCGGGACTCGGCGATGCAGGTCGCCTTGCGCGATCGCGGCGGCGATATTCTCGACCCGGCGCAGCGGCCGCAGACTGCGCCGGACCACGAAGTACGCGATCACCGCCAGCGCGCCGAGCACGATCAGACCGACCACCAGTTCCAGCATCAGCAGCCGGTGCACTGTGTCGGTGTTCTGCGTGAGCGGCAGCGCCACAGTAGTCGTCCGGTCCGGTGTCCGCATCGTCAGTACCCGCCAGTCGATCGGTCCGCCGTTCACGGAGCCGACCGTGACGGGACCTGCCGGCGGCGGGTCCGGTACGGCGGGTTCGGCGTCGACGCCGAATGTCTGGATGACGAACGACCGTCCGTCGGTGCTCTGCACCCGAACGTAGAACTGGCTCGGCGCGTGGCGCGGGTCCGGCGGAAGCACCGGCGGTGGCGGCGTCCGCCGCCGAGACCACTCGACCGCACCCTCGCGCAGTTGCTGGTCGGTGCGGTTGGTCAGCTGCTGCTCCATGCTGGAGGTGACGACCATGCCCGAGATGAGCAGGCCCAGACCCGCCGTGAGGACCAGCAGCACCATCAGCGTCACCCGCAGCGGGATCGCGGACAAGCGGCTGGAGGCCTTCGCGCGGGCCGTCGTGATCCGACCCGGGATCATTTACCGCCCGACCGGCTGCGGTTCGGTGCGCGCATGACGTAGCCGACGCCGCGTAGCGTGTGGATCAGGCGGGTGTCACCGGTGTCGACCTTCTTGCGCAGGTAGGAGACATAGGTTTCGACGACGCCGACCTCACCGCCGAAGTCGTAGCGCCACACGTGGTCCAGGATGCGCGGCTTGCTCAGCACCGTGCCCGCGTTGACCATGAAGTAGCGCAGCAGCGTGAACTCGGTGGGGGACAGGGCGACCGGCTCGCCGGCCTTCCACACCTCATGGGTGTCGTCGTCCAGCTCGATGTCTTCGAAGCTGATCCGCGCGCTTTCCCGTTGCGGTGCGCCGTGGCCCGCACGGCGCAGAATGACCCGCAGCCGGGCCACCACCTCTTCCAAGCTGAACGGCTTGGTGACGTAGTCGTCGGCCCCGAGGGTGAGGCCGGTGATCTTGTCCTGCACGTCGTCGCGCGCGGTCAGGAAAAGCACCGGTGCATCGATACCGTCGGCGCGCAGCCGGCGCAGCAGACCGAAGCCGTCCATCCCCGGCATCATCACATCGACGATCAGCGCCTGCGGCCGGAAGGTGCGGGCCTTGTCCAACGCTTGTGCGCCGTCGGCCGCGGTGTCCACCTCGAAGCCCTGGTAGCGAAGGCTCACCGCGAGTAGTTCGACGATCATCGGCTCATCGTCGACCACCAACACCCGGGCCTCGGGCGTCGGCTCGGCAGGCACACCAGTCATTGCATCATGGTTGCGCACACTGGTGCGAAGTTCCTGGGCAAAAGCTGGGTGATTCCTGTGAACCGCCAGATCAGCGTGACGGTGTGCGCGATTCCGGATAGATGTCGTCATCGGTCAGCAACGCGCTGCCCGCGACCTGATCCTGTGCCAGCGCGTCGAGGAACGCTCGCGCCCAACGGTCCACGTCGTGGGCGAGCACTTGGCGGCGCAGCGAGCGCATCCGCCTGCGCCTGGTGTCCTTGTCGTCCTCCAGCGCGGCGACGATCGCGTCCTTCACACTGTCCAGATCATGCGGGTTGCACAGATAAGCCTGCCGCAATTCGGCCGCGGCGCCGGTGAATTCGCTCAGTACCAGGGCGCCGTTGAGCCCGCTGTGCGAGGCGACGTACTCCTTGGCGACCAGGTTCATGCCGTCGCGCAGCGGCGTCACCAGCATGACGTCCGCGGCCACGAAGAACGCGATGAGTTCGTCGCGCGGGATCGGTCGGTGCAAGTAGTGCACCACCGGGTAGCCGACCCTGGCGAATTCGCCGTTGATCCGGCCGACCTGACGCTCGATATCGCCGCGCATCTGGATGTAACTCTCGACGCGCTCGCGGCTCGGGGTGGCGAGCTGGACCATGACCGTCTCCGTCGGATCGACCCTGTCCTCGGCGAGCAGCTCCTCCAACGCGTTGAGCCGGATATCGATGCCTTTGGTGTAGTCCAGTCGGTCGACGCCGAGCAGGATGTTCTTCGGATTGCCCAGTTCGCCCCGGATCTGCGCGGCGCGCTCGCGCACCGACCTGCGCCGGGAGTGCTCGTCGAGTTCGGCCGAGGAGATCGAGATCGGGAACGCGCCTACGCGGACCGTGCGGAACCCCACCTGGACGACACCGAGCTTGGACCGGACACCCACGGACCCGCGCGACGTCGGCTGACCGGCCAGCCGACGCGCCAGATAGAGGAAATTCTGCGCGCCGCCGGGCAGATGGAAGCCGATCAGGTCGGCGCCGAGCAGGCCCTCGACGATCTCGGTCCGCCACGGCATCTGCATGAACAGCTCGACCGGCGGGAACGGGATGTGCAGGAAGAAACCTATGGTCAGATCGGGGCGCAACATGCGAAGCATCTTGGGCACGAGTTGCAGCTGGTAGTCCTGCACCCACACCGTGGCGCCCTCGGCGGCCACCTTCGCGGTGGCCTCGGCGAAGCGCCGGTTCACCGTGACGTAGGCGGCCCACCATCGGCGGTCGTAGACCGGGCGCACGATGACGTCGTGATAGAGCGGCCACAGCGTGCCGTTGGAGAAGCCCTCGTAGTAGTCACTGACCTCTTGGGCCGACAACGGGACGGGATGAAGCTCCAGACCATCCTCGATGATCGGGTCGACGTCGACGTCCGGGACCCCAGCCCAGCCGATCCAAGACCCCTTGTTGTTGCGCAAGACCGGTTCCAGCGCGGTCACCAGGCCGCCTGGACTGCGCTTCCATCGGCTGGTTCCGTCGGGCAGGCGTTCGAGGTCAACCGGGAGTCGATTGGCGACGACGACGAAACCGGAGCCCGATTCGGACGGGCCGGCGGTCGCTGCCGCGGTCTCAGCGGGTGAAGTGTCTCTGGCGTACTCGGAGTCGTCGGCCGGGTTCATCTCACTCACGCATCCTTTGCGCGTTCGCGCGCGTTGCTATATCCCCGCTGGAGTTGTGCCACCGACGTCACCGTTGACGTCGGAGATAAGGCTATTCGCCGCGCGCGCTCGGTCCGATACCCAACATGGACAACAGCATCCGGCACTCGTCGGCATCCTCGGCGTAGGCCGCGACCACCCGCTGCGCCTGCCGCGCGGTCTCGTCCGCGAGCGGCTCCAGATCGTCGTCCGCTATGTCGTTCGTGCTGCCTTTCGCGCCCATATTCAAGTCCTCCCGGCTCAATGCGCTCGTACGTGCAAGTAGTCAATGGTATGCGACGCCCGGACGTGGGTATGCGACGCCCAGATGTGCGTCCGTCCGGGCATCAGGCGGCGACGCGCCGCGATCCGGGCACCCCGGCCGGTGTGCCCGCCCGGTGTGCCCCTATACCGTGGAGACGCAGCACCAACTCCACGAAAGGGGCGACATGCCGCTGGCCACGGTGAACGGAATTTCCCTCAACTATCAGGTGAAGGGCGACCGCACGAGGGGCACCGACGTCAAGGGCTCCGCGCCACTCGTGGTGATGATCATGGGCACCGGAAGCCCGGGGCGAGTGTGGGAGCTGCACCAGGTCCCCGCGCTGGTCGCGGCTGGTTACCGGGTGTGCACGTTCGACAATCGCGGGATCGCTCCCTCGTTCGAGGCTGCCTCGGGCATGACCATCGAGGAATTGGTCGCCGACACCGCCGCGCTGATCGAATTCCTCGACGAGGGTCCCGCGCTGGTGGTGGGCACGTCGATGGGCGCGCGGGTGGCCCAAGAGCTGACGCTGGCCCGCCCCGACCTGGTGAGCAAGGCGGTGTTCATGGCGGGCCACGGACGGCTCGACCAGTTCCAGCGGACGCTTTCCCTCGGGGAACACGAGTTGGACGCCGGCGGGGTGCGGCTGCCGCCGAAATACGAGGCCGCGATTACCGCGGTGATGAATCTCTCGCCCGCGACCATGGCCGAACCGAACGCGGCCCGCGACTGGCTCGACCTGTTCGAGTTCACCGGCGGGCCGGTGCCGGCGGGCATCCGCGCCCAGCGCAAGATGGACCACGATTTCGACCGCGTGCAGGCATACCGGGCGATCCGCGTACGGTGCCTGTCGGTCGGGTTTGCTGATGACCGGATGATCCCGCCCTATCTATCCAGGGAGATCGCCGAGGTAATCCCGGGCGCGCGGTACCAGGAGGTGCCAGATGCCGGACATTTCGGGTATCTGGAAAGGCCGGAGGCGGTCAACAAGATTCTGCTCGACTTCTTCGCCAGCTGAGCCGAGTCGGTCGAGGGAAGAGTCGAGGCAACCGCCCAGGCGTAACGTTCTGCTTGCTAGGGTCGAAATAACGCTCGAGGTCCGTCGGCGCTCGCGGTTGAAGTAACCCGGCGCCGTGCGATCCTTGAAGCGATCCCGTACATAGTGCCAGTATCCAGTGAGGTGAAATGAGCACCAACCCCTTCGATGACGAAGACGGCCGCTTCTTCGTTCTGGTCAACGACGAGGAGCAGCATTCGCTGTGGCCGGCGTTCGCAGAGGTTCCGGCCGGATGGCGAGTCGTGTTCGGCGAGGAAAGTCGCGCCGCCTGCGTCGAGTATGTCGAGAAGAACTGGACCGACATGCGTCCGAAGAGCCTGCGCGACGCGATGGCCGCGGACGACGCGGCCCGTCAGGCCGCACAACAGTCCTGATCTGCGGTAGCCGATACTGCGCCGGGACCGCCGCTGCGTGATGCCGTGAATCCGGTGTCACGCAGCTGGCGTGTCCGGCTATGATGGCAACCGCTTTTCCGCCTCCTTAGCTCAGTGGTAGAGCACTCGCCTTGTAAGCGAGCGGTCGTCAGTTCAATCCTGACAGGGGGCTCCATACCAACCTCGCCGTGGTGGAGGCCCGGCAGCGAGTTGCCGGGTACAGCCGTTGCGATCTTTTGTCGGCGACGTGGTCAACGGGGAGTTGGACTGATCGATGAAGCTTCTCGCCGACCGGATTGAAGGATGGGCGAACGGCCCGGTTGCTCCGGCGCTCCATGACCGACATCGAGGCACTTCGTCGTAGTAGAGGATGCCGTCCTCGCGGTCGGTGAGTTGAGTGACTACGAGACGCAGACCATCGACACTGTGCTCGGGGCATACGGAGCCCTTGACGCACATCAGCTCAGCAACCTCACTCACAACGAGAGCCATGGATCGAAGCTCGGGCGGGTATCCCCGAGGGGGCTCGAGCGACGGTGTGGACTGGAAATTGCTGGCCGCCAACGCAAGTCCTACACCCCGCCGCCGTGCCCGTCCGCACGCTCAGGTCCTGCGTGGTCGGCGGCTCACTTGTCGCGAGGAGCGCCATCGCCCGCGATCTACTGGGCGCCATCGCTTTCCACGCCAGCACGCGCACGGTGTCACACACCCGCTCGAGTGGCTTCAGAGTCGCCATCGGCGGCTTCCTGGAATAGCTCGGCTGTTTCTTCGGTGCTGAGCGGCCAGCCGTCGGCGCCGATGATCGACAACTCGCCGTCGATGTGGCTGTGTCGGATGCCGATGGGTTCGTTGTCACTCGCCATGGTCGGCCCCATCCCCGCGGCCAACGCGGTAGGCGGACGCCGACAGATACTGCAGACAGTCCGGGCCGTGGCCCCCGTGCACGCGGGCGACGAAGTCGGCTTCCTCCAGTGAACGGAATGCGCCTTCCTGCCAGCACTTCCGGTGGAACTGGCGCCACATTTCGGTGTCGGCGAGGGTTGTCATCGAGCTCTCGCAAGGACGAGATGCTCGGCCGCGATCAGCACATCCATGGTGGCGCGCTTGGCCGCGCAACTGTCGGCGTCGCAGTCGATGAGGTCCTGCATCACCTCGTGGGCTTGCTGCAGGCTGTAGATTCCCTCAGGCGCGGTATGGCAGCCACCGAAGTGGTCTAAGGCATAAGGAAGGCCGACGAAGATCACCCAGCCGAGGAACGCTACCGCTGCAACAACGATCAGAACTGTGACGTGTTCGGACATCTCGTACCCCCTGGCGCTACGTGGTGTGGTTGGTGGGCACCCGACGCCGAGGACACGACGTTCAACCCGGCGCCGGGTGCTGGTTTCAGGTTCAACCTCCCGATCCCTGTGAAGTGCCAAAGGTTTTGTCACACTGTTGGAGGGGCAGAGGGCAGGATGTGATGGCGATGAGCAATGAGCAGGACCACGGCATCGGGGAGCGGGTAGCCGAGGAGCGCAAACTTGCAGGTTGGACACAGCCACGGCTGGCCGCGGAAGCGAATGTGTCGGTGTCGCTGGTGCGTGCTGTCGAGCAAGGGCGGGCGCCGGCATCCCCGGCGTTCGTGTCCTCGGTCGCAAAAGCATTCAAGGTGAGCCCGTCCGAGCTGCTCGGTCAGCCGTACCCGCGCACGACCCGCGACGAAACCGAGGTCGCTTCGGGTATCGCGCTGATCCGCTCCGAGTTCGCCGCTTACGACATCCCCCCGGCCGGTCTGCAGCCGCGCCCGATCGAGGTAATAGCGGTGGAAGTAGAGCGGATGCGTGCGTTGCGCCGGGCATCGAACCTGCGCCAAATGTCCCAGGACCTGCCGACATTGATGACCGAGGCTCGCGCGCTTGTGCACCAGGAACAGGGCGGTAACCAACAGCGTGCGTTCCGGCTGCTCTGCGAGCTGTATCTGTGCGCCCGAGGGATGGCGCACAAGCTCGGCTATATCGACCTGATGACAGTCGCCGTCGAGCGGCTAGCGTGGGCTGCATCGGGCACTGGCAGTCAATTGTGGGTGACCTCGGCTCAATATTTCCGGGCCTTGATCCTCACCTCGACGGGCGAGTGGAACACCGCGTTGGCCTATCTCGAGCGTTGTCGGACCGAACTGGAATCCCATCTGGCGAAGGAAGATACTGAGGACCTTGTCAGTTGGGGCGGACTGCACTTGCAATCTGGGCTTGCCGCGGCGCGCGCCGGGGATCGGGACACCGCAGATGCGCACTTGACCGAAGCGCGAGATACGGCAGCTCGGGTCGGCGATGTCGACTACCACGAACCGGTGTTCTACTTCGGTCCGACGAACGTTGGCATCTGGTCGGTCGGACTGGCCGTCGAGATGCTCGACGGGCCGGGGGCAATTACACGGGCCGAACATCTCCATGTTCCCGCGTCAACGCCGAAGTCTCGTGCCGGCCATTTGTATATCGACCTTGGCCGGGCCTTTCTGCTGCACGGTGACCGGACGAAGGCGCTGGACGCACTGAACATGGCCAAGCGGATCGCGCCGATCCAGACCAGGTATCACCCGATGGTGCACGAGACGGTGCGTGTACTGGCTCGGCAGGAGGCGCGGAGCACCGAGACACTGCGCGGATTCGCCGCATGGTGCGGTGTCGGTCAGTAGTGACACGGTCCCGCGAGGGCAGACGTTCAGGTGTCTCACATTGGGACGCTCTCGCTGCCTTCGTGTTTCGGTGGTCAGAACGCGGGATTCACTCCGGTTCGGCCTGGGTCGTGCTGAGCGAGCAGATCTGCCACCCAGGATGGCCGCTTCGCCTTCTGCGGTTGTGCCAGAGCCTGTTCGATGACGAGGGTCTGCAAGACTTCTTCCAGGTCCGACCGCGCGTACTGTGCTTCGGCGGCCGCGATGGCTGCTGTGAAGGTCTCGCGGAGTTCTGGCGGGCCGAACTCGATCACGACGCCCCGGCGCAGATAGTGGGCGATGGGGCCGCGCCGTTCGGCAATGCCCGGGGAGGTGTGCAGCGCGATCGCCTCCCAGATGGGATCGACCATCGCCGCACGCCATCCGCGCTGCTGCAGGAACTCGGCCGCAGCGTCGGCGCCCTCGATTTCGAATCGGGAGGGACCGTTGTACAGGTCAGCGGTGCCGGAATCGTGGAACAGTGCGGCAAGGCACAGCGATTCGGCATCGAGGTCGGTCACACCGTCCCGACGAGCTGCTTCCCGGCCCAGCAAGAAGGTGCGGACACTGTGGTTGTAGATCTGTGGATGCACGACTGTTCGGATGTGCGCAGCGGCGTCCTCGACATGTCGGGAGTCCGGCATCGAAGTAATCATGAATTACGCTCACAGACTTCCGTGTTCGATGGCGGCCAGCAGCTGATGCAAGGCGACGGCGTCGCTGAAGGAAGGGGCTTCGGCGGTGCCGTGCTGCTGGTCGTGGGCGAAGGCTCGGTACAGGTTCGCCACATTCCGCGCCGGACCGGCCAGTCCGAGTTCGGGATAGCGGTCCGGCGTGTCGATCGGGGCGACCCGGGTCGCGGCGCCGTTCGCGCCGGCCAGCGCCAGTTCGATTGCCTGCAGATTGCCGTTGGGCACAGGGCTGGACAGCAACAGGTCACCGTCGGTGCCGTTGACTTCCCAGCGCAGATCGCCGACCCGGGACAAGCCGCCTCGATAGAACACCGACGCGACCGCGCCGCTGCGCAGCCCGGCGGTGATAGCGATCTGATCGGGTGCGGTCACCGGAATGACACGATCGTCGCCGACGCGAACGGTGTCGCGTCCCACCGCGACGGTCGAGGTGATCGAGTCGAGGTCACCGAGCACATGGGTCACCGCGTCGAGGGCGTGACCGACCGACACGGACAAGGTGGTGGCGCCATTGCGCGCGTCGAACAGGTACGCGTGCGCGCTGTCGGTGCTGGGACCCCACGCTTGCCCGGAGCCGATGAGAGTGGTCGCCAGTACTCGTCCGATGTACCCCTGTTCGATGAGTTCACGCATCGCGCGTACCGCCGGAGCGAACCGCGCTTGCAGGCCGATGAGCGTCGCAACGCCCGCCATCGCGGCCGCATCGGCCAGATCTCGGGCTTGGTCGAGGCTGACGCCGAGCGGCCACTCGCTGAAGAGCATCTTGCCGGTGGACAGTGCCCGGCCGAGGAGCTCATGGTGATCGGTCACCTTGACGGCGACCACGACCAGATCCACGCCGGGGTGCTCGATGAGCTTGCGCGCGTCGTCGAACGCGTCGACGCCCCAGAGGTCGGCGGCGCGCTGAGCCGACGCCGGCCGACTGGTCGCCACGGCGCGTAACTCGTACTCCGGCAGCGCCTGCAGAGCGGGCACGTGCGCCGCCGCCGCCCAGCCGCCGTCCGGGCTGGCGCCGATAATCCCTACACCGATCGGTCTCATGACCTTCCTTCCTGTCGTCAGTCGAAGAGCAGAACGAGCCTGCCGCGGATACCTCCGGCTTCGAGTGCGCGGTGTGCCTCGGCCGCCTCCGCCGCCGGGTACGTTCGCGCCACTCGAAGGGTCAACTTCCCCTGTTCTGCCTGGGATCTCAGCTCGTCGAGCTTGTCGTGGGCATGGGTGTAGTCCGGCACCCACACCTCCCGAACGGCGATGCCGCGTGCTTCCCGCAGCGGTGCGCTGCCTCGCTCTTCCCTTCCGCGCACCACAGCGATCTCCCCACCGTCGCGCACCGCGGGCACGACGTCGTCTCCCTGGAGCGCGGTGTCTATGACCGCGGCGACACCCTCAGGCCACCACTGCCGGATACGATGTCCCACACCGGGACCGCGAGCGACGATCTGATCGGCCCCCAGTGTGGCCACCAAGGTCTCGTCGGCAGCGCCGGCATCGGCGATCACCCGCAGCCCGTCTGCTTTCGCCAATTGAACGGCGTACCCGCCGACCGAGCCGGCAGCACCGGTGACTGCCACTGTCTCCCCAGGGCGCAGGTGCAACACATCCAATGCCCGGCGCGCGGTGAGCCCGTTCATCGGCAACGTGGCGGCCTCGGCATGCGTGGCGCCGCCCGGCGCCCGGGCGACCTGGTCCGCCTCGACGACGAGGTATTCGGCGTAGGCGCCGCCGGTGGCGTCGATGGGCATGACGATGGTCATCACGCGGTCACCGACGCGTAGATCGGTCCGGGCGCCGGGCCCGATCTCGTCGACGATGCCGGCAGCCTCCATACCAGGGCGATAGGGCGCGACGAGGGGCGCCGTGCGCAACAGCGCGTCGAAATCGCCGGCCCGCAGCAGTGTGTCACCGGGATTCACCGTTGCGGCGTGGACACGGATACGGATCCGCCCTGGGCCCGTACTCGGTCGGGGAACGTCGACGAGCTCGAGGACGTCTGGACCTCCGTACTCGGTGACCGCGACCGCCTTCATGGTCGGCGCGGTCATGCCGCGCGGGTCCGCAGTATGTCTCTGCTGGTGAGCTGGAGCATTGCTACTGCCTCCTCTGTCGGGTGTTCGGTAGTCATTGCGGATGTCGGGGACCGAGTTCGCCGCGACCCGGATGTCCCGGAGTCGGGTTCCGTCGTTGCCGCGGTGGAACTGCCGCCGGTTGTACTCGAGGCTCTTCGAGAGACCGGTACCGACGACGTCGAACCGAGTCGGTTCGATGGCGTGATCTCGCTAGTCATCTTCGCGACGGACCGGCATCAGCGAATCCGCCACCGGACAGTCCGACCGGCCGGTCTCGGGTGCGGCGGTACTGCTGTCGGGTGTCGGAGCAGTGCGTCGGCCCACGCTAGCCGGCTTGCTCCGCGGGCAGTGCGCGGTCGAGCTGGCCACGCGAGCTGATGCCGAGCTTGGCGAATACCTTGCTCAGGTGGTACTGGACGGTGCGGGCGCTGATGAACAGGCGCGCCCCGATCTCCGGGTTGGACATCCCCGCGCGGGCAAGCCGCGCCACCTGGGCCTCCTGGGCGGTGAGCTGTTTATCGTCCACGGCGTGCGCACTTTTGCGCATCGTGTCGCCGGTCGCGTTCAGTTCGCGCCTGGCGCGCTCGGCGAATGCCGTCATGCCCATCGCGGCGAACAGGTCATGGGCGGTACGGAGCTGTCCGCGGGCATCGGTACGGCGGCGTTCTCGGCGTAGCCATTCCCCGTACACCAGGTGAGCGCGGGCCAGTTCGGCGCGCATCCGGGTTCGATCGAGCCGGACGATCGATTCGCGGTACAGATGCTCGGCGGTAGCCCCGGCGCTCAACAGCGCGCGCGAACGCGCCCCAACCCCGAGCGCCCACTCGGTGCCGCTGGCACCGGTCATCTCGCCGAGTCGGCTCAGGGCGGCAGCCGCCACCTCGCTCGCACCACCTCGGACAGCGGCCTCGACGAGCTCCACAAGTGCCCAATTCGTCGCCGCGAGTTCGGGGGCGAACGCGGCGGCGAGTTGGGCGGCGTCGAGGGCTTTTCGGTAATCGCCGATACCGTTGTACAGCACCGATTCGGCCCACCGGGCGACACTGATGCCGTTTCCCTCACCACGCGTGGTCACCTCCCGTACGGTGGATTCGATCAGCGCTGATGTCTTGTCCCGCTCGCCGCGCAGTGCCGCCAAGCCCAGCGCCGCGTAGGGTGCGAGGCTGCTTCCGGTCGCGTCCTGTGCGGCCTGTAATTCCTCGACCACCGCCGCCGCGCCGAGGAGGTCCCCTTCGAACAGCAGCGCGACACCGTGCGCGCTGAGCGCGACCGGAACGTCGGTAATGGCGCCGGTGGCGCGGGCGAGCTCCACATAGCGGCGGGTGAGCAGGTGCAAGCGCTCGTCGTCCCACGCACTGTAGGCGGCGGTGGCCGCGAAGAGCGCCAACCTCAACTGCTCCGCCGCGGGCATGTCGTCGTCGAAGGCGGCCAGAGCGCTGCGCAGCGCGGGCACGGCGAGCACGTATCCCTCGTTGTAGTGCGTGGTCAGCCAATCGAGGAGCAGGTCGGGCGGCCCCGGGGCCCCGTGCGGGCGTGGCGCCGAGGCCGCCGCACGAGCAACCTCCAGCACGCTGGCGCCGACCGCGAGGCGGCCGGCGAACATGGCGGCCAACATCGCGTCCAAGTAGGTGGCTCGCGACTCGGCGATATCGATCGACTCGAGCCGCTGGGCGGCCTGCAGTAGCAGTGGCGCAGCAGCGCTTCCGCGGCTGCTGACGAACGCGAGTCGGGCTCGCAGGACCTCGGCGCGGGCTCGTTGGAAATCGCTGAGTGATTCGGTCTCCGCCATCGCCAGCAGATCCAGCGCCCCATCGAACGCACCCGCCTGGATTTTGGCGGCCGCGGCGCCGAGGGCCCGTTCGGCTCGCTGCGCCGGGTCGACAGTGAGTGTCGCCGCACGCGCTAGAAATGCGGCTGCCGCGCCGACGCCACCGCGGGCCTGTGCCCGGCCGGCCGAGCGGGCGAGTTCTGCGGCGACATCGTCATCGGGACCCGAGGCGGCATGTGCTCGATGCCATGCCCGGCGGTCGGGATCCAGCTGCGGATCGGTGACCTCGGCCAGGGCGCGGTGCGCCTGCTGCCGGTCGCGCAGCGATCCGGACCGATAGGCCGCCGAGCGAACCAATGGATGCCGGAACCGTACTCGGGTGGTGAAAGCGGCCAGATCTGCTTCGACCGCGGGCGTCGCTGCTTCCGGGCCGATTCCGAGCCGGTCGGCCGCTCGCCACAGCAGCGCGGAATCACCCGTCGACTCAGCCGCCGCGAGCAACAACAGACGCCGGGCCCGATCCGGCAGGGCGTCGATCCGCGCGCGGAAGGTCGCTTCGATATCAGCCGAGAGCCGAACCGCGCCGGGGAGTCCGAACCCGCCGGCCAGCTCCTCGGCTGTCAGCCCGTGCGGCACCTCCAGCAGGGCCAGTGGGTTGCCGCGCGTTTCAGCGACGATCTGGTCGCGGACCCGCGGATCCAGCGGTCCGGTCGACACCGCGTCGAGCAACACACGGGCCTCAACTGTCCGCAATCCCCGGACGACCAGCGTCGACAGTCCAGCAAGCGCTTCGCTGGGTTCGCTGGCGGCGAACACCAAGCCCACCGACTCCGCGCCGAGGCGGCGCGCGACGAAGGCCAGGACCTGCGCCGATGCGCGATCGAGCCACTGCTCGTCATCCACCAGGCACAGCAATGGCCGCTCCTCGGCCACATCGGACAAGATATTGAGCACCGCCAGTCCGACGAGGAAGCGGTCCGGCGCCGGTCCCGCGGTCATGCCGAACGCCGTACTGAGCGCACTGCGCTGCGGCGTCGGCAGCCGTTCCAACCGGTCCAGCATCGGCAAGCACAGCTGGTGCACGCCGGCGAAGGCCAGCTCCATCTCCGCCTGGACACCGGCGGTACGCGCGATGCGGCACTGCGCGGCGCTGCGTGCCACGTACTCCAAGAGCGCGGTCTTGCCTACGCCTGGTTCTCCGCGCACCACCAACGCCCGGCTCGCACCGGCACGGACGGCATCGACGAGTCGGTCGAGAATCGCGAGTTCGTCGCGACGCCCGACCAACTCCACCGCAGGCCCACCCGCGGGAACACCGCTAGGCTGCACAACGCTGACGCTACCGGAGGGCTGACGGTTCAGCTGTCGAGTGCGGCCGACCAGGCCCGGGCCGACGCTCTGAACGAGGACTCAGCCGGCCGTGAGTTCGGGTCGGTCGTGCCTCGATATCGTGCCGGACCACTGCCGCGCGACAACTCCTCCGAGACAGCAAGGTGCGGGATCTGTGCACCCGAGCCCGTTCGAGTCCGGGTTGGATGCGGGGGCGCAGGCCGGCGCCGGGACACAGCCCTGGGCGTCGGGTTGGTCGACCACGATCAACAGCGGGATTCGGCTGAACACCGCCCGCGGCCGCGACCCGGGGTCGGGCAGCGCCCTTGTCGGACAACCGCTTGCCGACCGTGTCGAGACCGACCGTGTGATGTTCGTTTTCCACCTCAGCGCCGCGGAACTCGGTATACGACTGTGCCGCTTCGCAGCTCCGCATCGCACGAATTCATGGAACGGCTCGACTGATGAACAGCAGCGGACCCACTCGATCCGCCTTGTCCGCAAGCGGTTGTCGACACAATTCGCGCCGATCCCCCCGGCGGGATGGCGTGCAGTGGCTGTGCAATACGCCGATCGTTCTCGATTCAGGCGGCCGAAATAGCCGGGCGCGCACTGCGCATCCGCCCCATAGCCGATCGCGGCGGTCGACGGACATGGGTTTCGACGACAGCGACACCGACAACATCACGCGTGAATACCGGATCGGCCACTTCATCAAAACTTCGGCATCCCCGGCGCACCCCGCGCCGAATCATACGGTGTCGGGGCTGTTCCTCTGCCGAAAGTATTGAGATGTACACAGATAGCGCGCCATTGCCAACAGGGCACGCGGACTCATACGAGGACGGTGTGCGATGCCTGAACTGATCGACTTCTCCGCCGCTTTGATCGACCCGCAGGCGATCAAGGACGCCGGATACGCCGGTGTCATCGGCTACTTCAGCGATTCCCGACCGGGCACGAACTTCGGCGCCAAGCCGTTGACCCGTGAATACTGCGACCGACTGCGCGCCATCGGGCTCGAGGTGGTGAGCAATTATCAGTACGGCAAGGGCGACACAGCGGACTGGAAAGGGGGATTCGACGCGGGCGTCCAGCATGCCCGGATAGCGCTCGGCTACCATCTCGCCGCCGGTGGGCCACGGTTGCGGCCGCTGTACGCCCCGGTCGACGCGAACCCCTCGCTAGCGGAGTGGAACTCGTTGATCGCCCCGTTCTTGCGGGGCTGGGCCTCGGTGGTCGGCCTGGAGTGGACCGGCGTCTACGCCAACGCGCGCTGCATCGACTGGGCGCTCGAGGACGGCGTCGCCACCTGGTTCTGGCAACACAACTGGTCCGGCGACACCTCGATCAACGGGGACCATCCGTCCGCGCACCTCCACCAGATCCGCATCGACCGGGACGTGGTCGGCGGAGTCGGGGTCGACGTCGACAAAATTCTCGCCGCCGACTACGGACAGTGGTCGAAAGCGGGTTCGCCGCCACCCGATCCGGGCGTCGACACCAAGCCGAATTACCTCGAACTCGATCGAATGGGCAATTCGGCTTCCAGCCGCCACGGTGCGCGCGTCGTCAATTTTCTCCTGCACACGCAGGAAGGGAATGGGACCGCGGAGAGCCTTGCGAATTATCTCAACGATCCCAGCCGCGGGGTGAGCTATCACTACACCCTCCGTGACGGCGTGGTCGTGGATGTCGTCGACACCGATTCGGCGAGCTGGTCTGTGCTGGACGCGAATCCGTACACCATCAATCTCTGTTTCGCGGGCAGTCGCGCCGCATGGAGCCGCGACCGGTGGCTATCCATTCGCGATGATCTCCGGATCGCGGCATGGCTCGCGGTACAGGATGCCCGAAAGTACGGTTTCGACACCTATGTCATCGCACCGCCATATCAGCAGCGTTCCGGAATCTCCGACCACAAATATGTGACCGAGTGCCTCGGGATCGGCACACACACCGATGTCGGCCCGAATTTTCCGTGGGATGTCTTCGCGCTCGACGTGCAGGCCTTTACCAGCGGTGAGCCAGGCGGGGCACAGCCGAACGCGATCAACGATTGCGCCGCGGCGAGTCCATGGCTGGGCGTCCGGAGCACTGTCGGCGAGATCGCGACTGCCGACGGCGTCGGCCGATTCGCCGAATTCGAACACGGTTCCATCTATTGGCACCCGTCGACCGGCGCGCACGCCATCCCGGAAACACTGTGGGGAAAGTTCGAGGAACTGCACTGGGAATCCGGCCCGCTCGGCTATCCGGTCACCGACCGCACCGTGCTGAACGGGCCGGACGGCGCGCCGTGGGGTGAGGTGCAAGGTTTTCAGGGCGGCGCGCTCTACCGCCGGGAACCGAACGAGGACGCCTTCTGGGTGCACGGTGCGATCGGCGACCGCTGGAGCCGCTCGGGCTACGAGAACGGTCCGCTCGGCTGGCCGAGCAGCGACGAAATCCCCTGGGATAGCGGCACATATCAGGATTTCGAGCACGGCAGGGTGTTCTGGACTCCGCGCCAGACATTGGCGACGGTCTCGATCGGTGGCGTCGATCGACCCCTGCACGACCCGCAGGGGTGACACCGGGGAGGTCAACCGGTCCGGCCGCTTGTCGCAGCCGGATCGGTTCACGTCAGGTCGACCGCGCGATCAGTCGGGGACGTTGGCGCCGTAGCCGAGGTCACGCAGGGCCTGCTTGATCTTGGTTTGGGCTTCGTCGAGCGATGCGGGGGTCGGGTTGTGGTCGGCGCCGGAGATGTCGAAGTTGCCCATGGTGAACGCCGGGAATACGTGGACGTGTAGGTGCGGGACTTCCAGACCGGCGATCAGCAGACCGGTGCGCGGCGCGTCCCACGCCGTGCGTACCGCCTGGCCGATCTTCTGGGCGACGCCGGTGAGCCGACCGAAGAGGTCCGCGTCGATGTCCTGCCACTGATCGATCTCTTTGCGGGGGACCACGAGCGTGTGGCCCGGAGTGACCGGTGCGATGGTGAGGAACCCGACAAACTCTTCGTTCTCCCAGACGAACCGTCCTGGGAGCTGACCGGCGATGATCGCGCTGAAGACAGAAGCCATATTCGGCAGACTAGACCGGTTCGTTCGCGCGGGCGGCCACGCCGCACCCCGCGCTACACCGCCACGAAGTGCGACAGGATGCCCTGCACCTCGTAGATGTCCACCTGCCGGTTGAACCTTTTCTGCAGCGGCTCGTCGGTCCCCGAGACCCAGATGGCCAGTTCCGCGTCCAGATCGAAGGTGCCGGCGGTCTCCACCGAGAAGTGGGTGATCGCGCGGTAGGGGATGCTGTGGTAGCTCACCTTGCGACCGGTGACGCCCTGCTTGTCGATCAGGATCAGGCGGCGGTTGGTGAACAGCATGGCGTCGCGAACCAGCAGATACGCGGCGTAGATCTGTTCACCGTCACCGAGGAGTCTGGTGTACTCCTGTTGCGCCTGGCCCGGATCGATCCGTCCGGCATTGCCCATCAGTCCGTCGATCAGACCCATCGTCAGCACATCCTTCGGGTGCTCCGGTGTGATCGGTGCGAGCGGTGCGCGCCCACATCCGTTGTCCCACCCATCATCCCCTGGGCCAGGGCCGGTAGCGGGTAACCACGACAACCGGCTCGTTTAGGCTGTCTGCCGTGCGCGTACTCGTCATCGGTTCCGGAGCCCGTGAACATGCCCTCGTCTTGGCGCTGCGCCGGGACCCTGCGGTGAGTGCGCTCTTCGCCGCCCCCGGTAACGCAGGCATCGCTCAGCACGCGCAGATCCGCGCGGTCGACCCGTGCTCCGCCGAGTCGGTGGTCGGTGTGGCCACCGAGGTGGCGGCCGACCTCGTGGTGATCGGACCGGAGGTTCCGCTGGTGCTCGGCGTCGCCGACGCGGTGCGCGACGCGGGCGTCACATGTTTCGGTCCGTCGGCCGCGGCCGCCAGGATCGAGGGTTCGAAGGCGTTCGCGAAGGACGTGATGGCCGCGGCGGGTGTGCGCACCGCGCACAGTGAGGTTGTGGACAACCCGGCCGAGCTCGATGCCGCACTCGATCGATTCGGCCCGACCTGGGTGGTGAAGGACGACGGCTTGGCCGCAGGCAAAGGTGTCGTGGTGACCGCGGACCGCTCGGCCGCGCGCGACCACGGCGCCGAACTGCTCGAGCAGGGCCATCCGGTCCTGCTCGAATCGTTCCTGGACGGACCGGAGGTGTCGCTGTTCTGTCTGGTCGACGGCGAGACGGTCGTCCCGCTGCTGCCCGCACAGGACCACAAGCGCGTCGGCGACGGCGACACCGGACCGAACACCGGCGGTATGGGCGCCTACACCCCGCTGCCCTGGCTGCCCCCGGAGACGGTCACCGCGATCGTCGACGACGTGGTGAAACCCGTTGCCGCCGAACTCGTGCGGCGCGGCAGCGGATTCTCCGGCCTGCTCTACGCGGGTCTCGCGATCGGCGCGGCGGGTCCCGCGGTCGTCGAATTCAATTGCCGCTTCGGCGATCCCGAGACCCAGGCGGTGCTCGCGCTGCTGGACAGCCCGCTCGGCGAACTGTTGAACGCCACGGCCACCGGTACGCTCGCACAGCTGGCTCCGCCGCGCTGGCGCGACGGCTCGGCGATCACCGTGGTGCTCGCCGCGGAGAATTATCCGGGCCGCCCGCGGCTCGGCGACGCCATCGGCGGTGCGGTGGAGGGCGCGCTCGCCGGCGACGCCGCCGTCCTGCACGCGGGAACCGCGCTGCGCGACGATGGTGCGCTGGTCTCGGCGGGCGGTCGGGTGCTCAACGTCGTCGGTGTCGGCGCCGATCTCGGCGAGGCCCGCACGCATGCCTACGACCGCATCGCCGCGATCAAGCTGCCCGGCAGCCACTACCGCACCGACATCGGCCTGGCCGCCGTCGAGAACCGCATCACCGTCTGAGATCGACGCGGGTCGGTAGCGGCACGGGCGCCGGCGGCTGGACGGTATCGAACGCGGCGCTCAGCTGACGCTCAGCCCACGCAGCGCCAGCCACTGCTGTGGATCGACGTGCTGCCCGCCCTCGATCACCTCGAAATGCAGGTGCGGGCCGGTCGAATCGCCACGGTTGCCCATCCGGGCGATCTGCAGGCCCGCTGGCACCCGTTCGCCGACCGAGACGAAGAAGTCGTACATGTGGCCGTACACGGTGATGCTGCCGTCGTCGTGCCGGATTCGTACCCACAGGCCGAAGCCCTCCGCGGGGCCCGCGTCGATGACCGTCCCGTCGGCGACCGCGTAGATCGGGGTGCCGATCGGGCCGGCGATATCGATGCCGTTGTGGAACGTGCCCCACCGAGAGCCGAAACCGGAGGTGAAGAGGCCTTTGGTGGGCAGAACGAAGCCCCCGATACCGGGTGGGCGGGTCCCCGGCCGCACCGGTGCGCTTCCGGTCATCCACGGTTGGCGCTCGCCGGCGACCGCGGCGGCCGCCTCGGCCTTGGCGCGTTCCAACGTCGCTCGCGTGGCGGCGGCGACGACCGCCTGCTCGCGCAGGTGCTCGCCATGCGCGATCGCATTCAGCAGCCGGTGCACCGACGGCGGACTGTTCTGTATCTGCGGGGGATAGGCGACGGCGACCCGCTGGGCGCGGCCCGGCGCAGGGGTGCGATCGGTGACCATCCCGGCGAACGACGTGTCGCTCGCGGCGAACACCGCGGCCGCCGCGAACCCGGCCAGCAGCACCTTGTGCTCGCGCAGCAGCTCGCGCAGCGCGGCGCCGGTGGGCCGTCGCTGCCAGACCGCACGCAGGTCGGGCCTGCGTTCCCACCGCTGGACCAGTTGCGCCCAGAGCGCCTTTGGCTCGGCTTTCCCACCGGTCCCGACCAGCCGGTACCCGGTGCGTTTTCGCCCCCGCCACCGGCGTGCGACGGCGCCGATGCCGCCCACTCCGCGCACTCGGTCCAGCCCGTGTCGTCGAGCTTTCTCAAGCATTACGCCGACCATAACCCCGACCGCCGCGGACCGGGTGCTCTACCGTCTGTCGAGTGTCCAGAGAATCTCGCCGGTCGACCATTCCACCTTTCTACGTGATGGATGTCTGGAAAGCCGCCGCGCAACGGGCCAGAACGCACGGCGATGTGCTCGTTCTCGCGGCCGGGCAGCCGTCGACGCCGGCACCGGCACCGGTGCTGCGTGCGACGAAACTCGCGATCGAATCCGAGTTGTTCGGTTATACCGAAACTTTCGGCATCCTGCCGCTGCGCGAAGCGATCGCCGAGCATCACCGCGAGACTTACGGCTACCCGGTCGACCCGGACGACGTCGTGATGACGACCGGCTCCTCCGGCGCGTTCTCACTGATCTTCCTCGCCGCGTTCGACCCCGGCGATACCGTCGTGGTCGCCCGCCCCGGCTATCCGGCCTACCGCAACACCCTCACCGCCCTCGGTTGCCGTGTGCTCGAACTGGACTGCGGTGCCGAGACCAGATTCCAGCCGACCGTCGCCATGCTCGACGCCCTGCCGCAACCGCCCGCCGGGCTCGTGGTGGCCAGCCCCGCCAACCCGACCGGCACGATGATCGCGCCGGCCGAGTTGGCCGCGCTGGCCCGCTGGTGTGATGACCACGGCACCCTCTTGATCTCCGATGAGATCTACCACGGCATCACCTACGGCAGCGTGGGCGCGGACGACAGAACTTCCTCGGCGTGGGAGACCTCCCGCGAATCGGTGGTGATCGGTTCGGTCTCCAAGTACTTCTCGATGACGGGCTGGCGGCTGGGCTGGATGCTGGTGCCGAGCGGACTGCGACCAGCGTTGCAGCGGTTGGCGTCGAATCTGACCGTCTGTCCGCCGGCCATCTCGCAGTACGCGGCGCTGCACGCGTTCGGCGCCGAGGCGAAGGAAGAACTCGACGGGCACGTCCGGCGCTACGCGGTGAATCGACAGTTGCTGCTGGACGGGCTGCCGAAGCTCGGGATCACCGATCTGGCTCCGGCCGACGGCGCCTTCTACGCCTACGCCGACATCGGCCATCTCACCGATGATTCCCGCGAGTGGTGCGCGGATGTGCTCGCCCACACCGGCGTCGCGCTCGCGCCCGGCATCGACTTCGATACCGTGCACGGACACCGCACGGTGCGCTTCTCCTTCGCCGGCGCCACGGCGGACATCGAGGCGGCGCTGCTGCGTCTAGGGCACTATCTCGGTAATTGATCCTCCTATCGGGCAACAACTTTCCGCAGTTCGGCACCGTGGCCGCGCGGATGCGGTAAAACAACGGTGGTTGCTTTTCCTCGCTGATTTCCCCTGGAAGAACTGATGATGACTGGCACGATGGCACGGTGATCACCGCGACGACCCCGAAAGGTGAACGGCGTCGCCAGGCTCTGGTAGCCGCAGCCGCCGAGTTACTGCTCGAAGGTGGATTCGATGCGGTGCGGCATCGTTCGGTGGCGACGCGGGCGGATCTGCCGTTGGCGTCAACCACCTACTACTTCGAATCGCTCGACGATTTGATCGCGCGGGCGGTCGAATTCAGCGGTAACGCGGAGCTGGACGCGATGCGACGCAGGGTCGGCGAGGTGAGTCACCGCCGCCGCGGCGCCGAGGCCACGGTCGACCTGGTGCTGGATCTGCTGGTGGGGACCGACGGTCCCGACGAGGGCGCGCGCGGGCAGCTGATCGCCCGCTACGAGCGTTCGGTGGCTTCGGCGCGGCACCCCGAGCTACGCGAGGTCCAGCTACGCCTACGCGCGCAACTGGACGAACTGCTGGCCGACGTGTTGCGCCGGTCCGACCGAATGGTGCGCCCGGAACAGTTACGCAGGCTGGTCGCGGTGGTGGACGGGGCCGTGGTCGCGACACTCACCGAAACCGACCCCGAACCGCGGCGGATGGCCCGCGGCGCGCTGCTCGAAGTGATCGACATCGTCGCCCCGGCGACGCCGCAGCAAGCGGATCGGTTCCGGGCACTAGACTGACCGGCCGTGAGGCGGCGAAGCGAGCGAACCATCAACCCAGCGCCCGAGGGCGCGACGGAGCCGAGTGTCAGCGAGGCGCAGTCGTGAGTCTCGTCCCCAATGTCCTTGCCACCCGGTACGCCAGCCCGGAGCTGGTGCACCTGTGGTCACCGGAACACAAGATCGTGCTCGAGCGGCGGCTGTGGCTGGAGGTTTTGCGAGCACAGTCGGAACTGGGCATCGAGGTGCCCGCGGGCGTCATCGCGGATTACGAGCGGGTGCTCGAACAGGTCGACATCGCCTCGATCGCCGAACGCGAGCGGGTCACCAGGCACGACGTGAAGGCCCGCATCGAGGAATTCAACGCCCTGGCCGGCCATGAGCATGTGCACAAGGGGATGACCAGCCGCGATCTCACCGAGAACGTGGAGCAACTGCAGATCCGTCTTTCGCTCGTACACGTCTACGAGCACGGTGTCGCGATCGCCGCGCGCCTGGCCGAACGCGCCGCCGAGTACCAGACGTCGGTGATGGCGGGCCGTTCGCACAACGTCGCCGCGCAGGCCACCACGCTGGGCAAGCGGTTCGCCTCCGCCGCCGACGAACTGCTGATCGCGCTGGCCCGGCTGCGTGAACTGATCGACCGCTACCCGCTGCGCGGCATCAAGGGCCCGATGGGGACCGCCCAGGACATGCTGGACCTGCTCGGCGGCGACTCGGCCAAGTTGGTGCGGCTGGAACAGCAGGTGGCCCGGCATCTCGGGTTCGCCACCGTGCTCACCAGCGTCGGCCAGGTGTACCCGCGCTCGCTCGACCACGACGTACTCTCGGCACTGGTGCAGGTCGGCGCCGGTCCTTCGTCATTCGCGCACACCATCCGGCTGATGGCGGGCCACGAGCTGGTCACCGAGGGCTTCCAGCCGGGTCAGGTCGGCAGTTCGGCGATGCCGCACAAAATGAACACCCGGTCCTGTGAACGCGTCAACGGCCTGCAGGTGGTTCTGCGCGGGTATGCCTCGATGACGGCCGAACTGGCGGGGGCGCAGTGGAACGAGGGCGACGTGTTCTGCTCCGTGGTGCGCCGTGTCGCGCTGCCGGACGCTTTCTTCGCCATCGACGGCATGATGGAAACCTTCCTCACCGTGCTCGCGGAGTTCGGCGCCTATCCGGCCGTCATCTCCCGCGAACTGGATCGCTACCTGCCCTTCCTCGCCACCACTCGCATCCTGATGGCGGCGGTCCGCGTCGGTGTCGGCCGCGAAGCCGCGCACGAGGTCATCAAGGAGCACGCCGTCGCTGTCGCACTCGCGATGCGGGAACAGGGCCGGGAACCCGACCTGCTGGACCGCCTCGCCGCCGACGATCGCCTCCCGCTCGACCGCGCCGCCCTGGACGCCGCGCTGTCGGACAGGTCCGCCTTCATCGGCGCTGCCGAAGCCCAGGTCGCCGACGTGATCGGTCAGGTGCAGAAACTGGTCGATCTGCACCCGGACGCAGCCCGCTACACGCCATCGCCGATCCTGTAGCGGGACCGCGACTTCGCCGTGAGTCGGTTCTCGGAGTACCGGCCCACCTCGGCGGTGCGCGGGCACACCTTCGTGGACAGCTGGTGAGCCGCCTAGGCTGCGGGTCGTGAATCCGTACACGATTTTCGCCGATATCGTTGCCGGGCGGGCGCCTGCGAGCCGGGTGTACGAGGACGACGACGTGGTGGCGTTCATGGATATTCGGCCGATGACGCCGGGCCACCTGCTGGTGGTGCCGAAGGTGGCGGCACGCAGTCTCGCGGAGCTGGATTCGGTCGTCGGGGGGAAGCTGTTCCAGGTGGGGCAGCGACTGGCCGCGGCACTGCGGGCCAGTGTGGTGGGCTGCGATGGCGTCAACTTCTTTCTCGCCGACGGGGTGACGGCGGGGCAGGAGGTGTTCCATGTACACCTGCACGTCATCCCGCGTACACCCGGCGACGGGTTCGGGCTGCGCGGTCGTCCGACCAGCCCGCGGCGCGCCGATCTGGACTATCTCGCGGGCTCGATTCGCGGCGCGCTCACGGCGCGACCGGATCGACCACACCACGCATGATCCGCGCCGGACCAGCACCGGGCTGGACGGCATCATCCGGGCGGCGAGGCGCCCGAACAGTAGGGTGTAGGCCATGGCTCTCGACAGTGGAACGATCTCCGAACCCGGCAGCGGAACTCCCGTCCTGGCGGCGCCGATCGCCAAGACGGTGCCCACCGAGCGTGTGCATCACGGTGATGTGTTCATCGACGAGTACGAATGGCTGCGGGACAAGGAGAATTCCGAGGTCGTCGCCTACCTAGAGGCCGAGAACGCCTACACCGAAGCGCAGACCGAGCACCTGGGCGGGCTGCGCGACACGATCTTCGACGAGATCAGGGCACGCACCCAGGAGACCGACCTGTCGGTGCCGACCCGCATGGGCGAGTACTGGTACTACTCGCGCAGCTTCGAGGGCAAACAGTACGGCGTGCACTGCCGGTGCCCGATCGCCACCGCCGCCACCGGGATCGACGCCTGGACGCCACCGCAGCTGGAAGTCGGGACGGAGGTTCCCGGCGAACAGGTGCTGCTCGACAGCAATGAACTGGCCGAGGGCCACGACTTCTTCGCGCTCGGCGCCTTCTCCGTCAGCCACGACGGCAACCTGCTCGCCTACTCGGTGGACATCGCCGGCGACGAGCGCTATGTGCTGCGGTTCAAGGACCTGCGCACCGGAGAGTTGCTCGGCGACGAGATCGCCGGAACCGCGCCGGGCGCTACCTGGTCGCTGGACGGTACACACGTCTTCTACCAGACGGTCGACGAGTCGTGGCGGCCCGACACGGTGTGGCGGCACCGGCTCGGCGCTACGGATCCCGACGTCAAGGTATTCCACGAGCCCGATGAGCGGTACTGGGTGAGCATCGGTGCGACCCGCTCGGAGAAATACTTGGTGATCTGGGTCGGCTCGAAGATCACTACCGAGGGATGGGTACTCGAATCCGACAACCCCGAGGGCGAATTCCGGGTGCTGTTGCCGCGCCGCGAAGGCGTCGAGTACTCCGCCGAACATGCGGTGATCGGCGGCGAAAACAGATTCCTCATTCTGCACAACGACGTCGTGGACGGGGTAAAGGCGGAGAACTTCGTGCTCGCCGAAGCGCCGGTCGACGACCCGTCGGCCATGACGTTGCTGATCGGGCACCGCGACGATGTGCGACTCGAGGATGTCGACCCGTTCCGCGACCACCTGGTGCTCAGTTACCGGCGCGAGGCGCTCACCCGGATCGCGGTGTGGCCGCTGACCGAATCCGGTTACGGCGAGCGCCGGGAACTCGAATTCGGCCTGGAGCTCTTCGCGGTCGGCACCGGCGCCAATCCGGAGTGGGAGCAGCCGACCCTGCGGATCGGCCTGACCTCGTTCATCACGCCGATGCGGGTATTCGACTACGTCCCGGCCACCGGTGAGCTGCTGTTGCGCAAGGAGCAACCGGTGCTCGGCGGCTTCGACGCGAACGACTATGAACAGCATCGAGAGTGGGCGATCGCCGAGGACGGCACCCGGATCCCGATCTCGCTGGTGCGCAGGAAGAACGCGGCGACTGCCGCGCTCGGCGCGGTGCCGTTGCTGCTCTACGGTTACGGCTCCTACGAGGCGAGCATGGACCCTTCGTTCTCGGTCTCGCGGCTGTCACTGCTGGACCGCGGCGTGGTCTTCGCCGTCGCACATGTGCGCGGCGGCGGCGAGATGGGCAGGCTCTGGTACGAGAACGGCAAGACGCTCACCAAGAAGAACACCTTTACCGACTTCGTCTCCTGCGCCCGGCATCTCATCGAATCCGGCATCACCGCCGCGGACCGGATGGTTGCCGACGGAGGTAGCGCGGGCGGTCTGCTCATGGGCGCGGTGGCGAACCTGGCGCCCGAACTGTTCGCGGGCATCTTGGCCAACGTCCCGTTCGTCGATCCGCTCACCTCGATCCTGGACCCGTCGCTTCCGCTCACCGTCATCGAATGGGACGAGTGGGGAAACCCACTGGCGGACAAGGATGTCTACGAATACATGAAGTCCTACGCCCCCTACGAGAACATCGAGGCCAAGGACTACCCGGCGATCTTGGCCATCACCAGCCTGAACGACACCCGCGTGCTCTACGTCGAGCCCGCGAAATGGATCGCCAAACTACGCGCCACCAAGACCGGCGACTCGCCGCTACTGCTCAAGACCGAGATGAGCGCGGGCCACGGTGGGGTCAGCGGACGCTACGAGAAGTGGAAAGAAGTGGCGTTCGAGTACGCCTGGGTGCTCGACAGGGTGGGTCGCGCCGACGCGTAAGCACGGGAACCGGTGGTGGCCGGCGGCCGAGGTGTACAGCAGAGTTCGTCGCGTGGTCATGCGGGCTGCACGTGGCGGACATGTGCGGCCGGCACCGTTGTTTCATGAACGCTGAGCTGATCGTGTCGGTGTCCGGGATCAGGGATACCACCCGGGACACAGCGATGGGATTCGCCGAGGAGATGGATCGGCGCGGCGTGCCGCTCTCGCTGCTGGTCGCGCCGCGATTGAAGGGCAAATACCGGTTGGTCGACGACCCGGCGACCCAGGCGTGGCTGCGCGGGCGCCGGGCCCGCGGCGACGCGATCGTGCTGCACGGTTACGACCAGGCGGCCACCAAGCGGCGTCGAGCCGAGTTCGCCACCCTGCCCGAGCACGAGGCGCGGTTGCGGCTGACCGCGGCCGATCGGGTGCTCGAGCAGGTAGATTTGCGGACCCGCCTGTTCGCGGCCCCGCGCTGGGATGCCTCGACCGGCGCGTTGGACGCGCTGCCGGACGCCGGTTTCCGGCTCGCGCTCGGCCGCAGTTGGATCCTCGATCTGGAGCGCAATACGGCGCAGAAATCCTGGGTGTACGGCATCGGGGAGGGCTTTCGCGCCGAGCCGTGGTGGTGTCGCGCGCTGGTACTGGGCGCAGCCCGCGCCGCACGCCGTGGCGGTGTGCTGCGCCTGGCTGTTTCCGCCGCGCAGTTGGCCCGTTCCGGCCCGCGCCAAGCCATACTCGACGCGGTCGATCTCGCGCTGTTCCACGGCGCGTCCGGCCAGACCTACCGTTGGGAACCGTTCGCGGCGCTGCGCGTGGCTTGAACAACCCATTGCCGCCGATGTGACGTGCACGGGAGCCGCCTGTGGCGGATCGGCACGCCGTAGGCCGCCGATCGGCGTCGCCGCCCGAAACGGCGTAATCGGGCGGCGACGCGCGATCGTGGGTCAGCGCGGCGAGGTCGACGTGGTCGGTACAGCGGCCGTGGCGTCGTGGGTGAAGCCGCCGGCCTCCTCGCGAGTGAGCGACGTCGAGAACGGGCGTCGCCGCAACTGGTCCATGCAGCGAACCAGGTCGGCGAGCAGCAGATCGGCCATGTCGACGCTGAAGCCGTGCCGCAGCACCGCGCGCATGATCGTCTCGTCGCCCCGGTCGGCGGGCAGCGGATACGCGGCGATCAGCCAGCCCCTGGTGCGCAGCCGATCGGACAGGTCGTAGAGATTGAATCCGGGATCCTCGCTCAGCCGCCAGGACACCGCGGCGATGCCACGCTGCGGGTCGCCATCGTGGATCATCTCGAAGACCCCGAGCCCACGCAAGCCGGCGGCCAGGTGCTGTGCCACCCGGTAGGTCGCGGACTGCACCCTGGCGTAGCCGGTCCGGCCGAGCCGGATGAATTCGTAGTACTGCGTGATCGCCTGCCCGCCCGGCCGGGAGAAATTGAGGTTGAAGGTGGCCATGCTGCCGCCGAGATAGTCGACGTTGAAGATCAGCTCCTCGGGCAGGTCACGCGCCTCCCGCCAGATCGCCCAGCCCGAGCCGAGCGGCGCGAGCCCGGTCTTGTGGCCGGAGGCGTTGATCGACTTGACCCTGGCCAGGCGGAAGTCCCAGATCAGGTCCGGCGCGGTGAACGGGGCGAGAAAGCCGCCGCTGGCCGCGTCGACGTGGATCGGGATGTCCAGGCCAGTGGTCTCTTGCAGCTTGTCCAGCGCCGCGCTGATCGCGGCGACGTCTTCGAACAGTCCGGTGAAGGTTTGGCCGAAGGTCGGCACGACCATGATGGTGTTGTCGTCACAGTGGGCGGCGATGTCGTCGGGATGCATGGTCAGGCGGTCGCCCCGCAGCGGGATCTGTCGAATCTCGATGTCGAAGTACCGCGCGAATTTCTCCCAGCAGACCTGAACCGGCCCACAGACGAAGTTCGGCGTCCCGGTGCCGCCGCGCTTTCGCCATCGGAATTTGGCGGCGAGCCCGCCCAACATGGCCGCCTCACTGGACCCGGTGGTCGAGGTGCCGTGCGTCGTGGCCGGATCCGGTGCCCGCCACAGGTCGGCCACCATCCGGACGGCTCGGCGCTCCAGTTCGGCGGTCTGCGGGTACTCGTCCTTGTCGACGATGTTCTTGTCCAAGGACTCGGCCATCAGCCGGCGAGCCTGGTCATCCACCCAGGTGGTGCAGAAGGTGGCCAGGTTCGTCCTGGAGACGCCGTCGAGCATCAACTCGTCGTGCACGATCTCATAAGCGACCTGCGGGACCAGTTCGTGCTCCGGAAATCCGCGCTTCGGTGCGGTCCGGCTCAGCCCCGGGAGCGCGAACAGGTCGTCGGGTCCTTCGGTGTCGGGCATGGGTACGGCCTCCCGATTCGGCTCGTCTGGTGTGCCTGTGCGGGCGCCGGAATCGGGGTCGGTTCCGGCAGGGTTTGCCGTGCATTGATCGACTTTCGCGGATGCCGGTTGGTTGCCGACACCTGGTGAGATCAGCTTGACACAGCGCGGTCGCGTCGCGGCCTGGTTCATGTATTCGCAGGCCGAACCGTCTGGCACGATCACTTGAACCGTCGGCTCGGCCAACCGATCGATCGGTGCGATATCTGTTACGGCCGTCGATCGCGCCCGTTGTCGACGAATGCGTCTGTGCTCTCGGACGCTGCGGGATTCCATCCCGCCAGCTGCCACTGTCCTCCATTGCGTTCCAGCCAGGAGAGCAGCGGTTCCATGCTGTCGAGGGCCAAATCCATCTCGTGATCGAACACGGCGCGAGTCTCGGACGGGACTCGGAACAACAGGACGACTGTGTCGGTGCCGGTGCTGCTCACCGGGAAACTGCCATGGCCCGGGCCCAGCCCGGGTAGCGCGTCGGGTCCTTCGGTGTCGGGCATGGGTACGGCCTCCCGATTCGGCTCGTCTGGTATGCCTGTGCGGGCGCTGGAATCGGGGGATCCGGTTCCGGCAGTGCTTGCCGTGCGTCGATCGATTTTCGAGAATGCCAGCTGATTGCCGACACTTGGTGAGATCAGCTTGACACAGTACGCGCGCGTCGCGGCCGAGCTTGCTGTGTTGGCAGGTCGGGCCGTCCGATTCCGGCCGCCCGAGGCCCGATCGACAACGGATCGTACGGACGACGCGAGGACTCGAGCGCGCCTGTGCCGAAGTTCACCACGAAGGGCGCGGCAGTGGTCGAAACCCGGCTTCTGGTAGATACGCTCGGCGTCAACCGGGGATTGTTCGCCAGGGTTTGCTACCTCTGCTGATCGAACGGTGGAAGCGGGACGCCGGTGGGTGGTCTGGTCGGCCATTGCCGCACCTGTATCGATCAGGCGCACGACAATGACATTCTACGATGTGAAGAATCGAGGCGAGGCATGATCGACGATCCCCGCACCGCGGACCTGCGCGAGAAGGTCGCCGCATTGATGCCGCAGGCGAAAAGGGACCTCGCCCAACTCGTCTCGTTCCGATCGGTCGCCGATGCCAGGCAGTTCCCCGCCGAGGAGTGCGAGCGTGCCGCGCAGTGGGTGGCCGATGCGTTCGCCGGGGCAGGGCTGACCAAGGTCGGCCTGCACGAAACACCGGACGGCAGTAAGGCCGTCATCGCCGCCCGCCCCGCGCCGCACGGCGCGCCGACGGTGTTGCTGTATTGCCACTACGACGTCCAGCCGCCGATGGACGAGGCAGCCTGGCGGACCCCACCCTGGGAGCTCGCCGAGAAGGAGGGGCGGTGGTACGGCCGAGGCAGCGCCGATTGCAAGGGCAACATCGTCATGCATCTGACGGCGTTGCGTGCGCTCGGCCCCGATCTGCCGCTGGGTGTGACGCTGGTCGCCGATGGTTCCGAGGAGCAGTGCACCGATGGACTGGAGCGCTTCGTCGAGGCCAACCCGGACCTGCTGCGCGCGGACGCGATCGTGGTGGGGGAAAGCGGTAACGTCGCCGTCGGCGTGCCGACGTTCACCGAGACGTTGCGCGGCAGCGTGAACGTCGTGGTCACCCTCGAAACCCTCGCGGGGCCGATGCATTCCGGCATGTTCGGCGGCGCGGCCCCGGACGCGCTCGCCGCGCTGATCCAGTTGCTCGCCTCGCTGCGCGACAAGCGCGGCAACACCACCATCGCCGGTTTGCGTACCGACCAGGTCTGGCCGGGCGTGCAGTATCCGTGCGAACAATTCCACGCCGACGCCCGCGTGCTCGGCGGCGTCGAGCTGACCGGTGACGGCACCGTCGCCGACATGCTCTGGGCACGACCGGCCCTGACGGTGCTCGGCATCGACGCTCCCGCGGTGGCGGGTTCCGCCGCCGCGATCCAGCCGATTGCCCGCGCGCGCCTGAACCTGCGCATTCCACCCGGCATCGACCCGCGGTACGCGCACACGGCGCTCGTCGCGCACCTCGAGGCGAACACGCCATGGCAGGCGAAACTCACGATCGAACTCGAATCATTCGGTGCGCCATTCGAGTCGGGCACCGGCGGGCCCGCCCGTGCCGCCATGGAGGCGGCTCTCGCCGCGTCCTATGGCCGCCCGGCGACCACCCAGGGCCAGGGCGGGTCCATTCCGCAGTGCAACGTCTTCGCCGACACGTACCCGGACGCGGAGATCATGTTGCTCGGGGTGGAGGAACCGACCTGCCTGATCCACGCGCCCAACGAGAGCGTCGACCCGAAGGAGATCGAGCGGATGGCCTTGGCCGAGGCGCTGTTCCTGGCGACCTACCGGAGCCAGGGCTACAGCTCGGTCGCGTCCTCCGGCTGGAGCACCCGGAATTCGGTTCCGGCGGGCGCCATCTCGACCAGGCGCCCGAAGTAGGCGCCATGTGCCTCCGGACGAATGATGCCGTAGTGGATGGGCAGGGCGGTGCGCGGATTGACCGCGCGTAGATAGTCGACGGCCTCGCTGATCCGCATCCACGGCGCTGCGGCCGGTGCGGCCAATACGCCGACCGGCACCGGCGGCACCCACAGCGAGTCACCGGGGTGTACCAATTGGGCCGGATCGTCCGGGGTGCCCAGCTGGAAGACGGTGTTGTCGATCACCGGGATCTCGGGGTGGATGACGGCGTGCCTGCCGCCGCCTCCGGTGATCTGGAGATCGCCGAGTGTGAGCACAGCGCCCGCGTGTACCGCCTCCCACTGGCCACCGCGTTGCTCGGCGGTCTGCGGATCGCATAGCAGCCGGGCGCCGGGGTTGGTCTCGATCAGCGCGTCGACCCGGACCGGGTCGATATGGTCAGGATGCTGATGAGTGACCGCGATCGCGTCGAGTCCGGTGATGCCCTCGAAGCCGTGGGAGAAGGTTCCCGGGTCGAACAGGATCTTCTTGCCGCGCAACTCGACGAGCAGACAGGAGTGACCGAAGTGGGCTATGCGCATATGGCCATGCTAGTGCTGAATTCGCTCTCGGCGACCCGGCGGGTGGTTTGTCCGACCCCGCGGATGCCGCTTCCGACCAGCGCAACTAGGCTGCTGAGGTAACCCCCCAACCACATGAGGAGCAACGCGTGGCACGAGTCGTGGTCGAGGTGATGCCGAAGGCCGAGATCCTGGATCCCCAGGGACAGGCCATCGTCGGCGCGCTCCCGCGCCTGGGATTCGAGGGCATCTCGGATGTGCGGCAGGGCAAGCGGTTCGAACTCGTCGTCGATGACGGCATCGATGACGCGGCACTCGAGCAGATCGCCGAATCGCTGCTGTGCAACACGGTGATCGAAGAGTGGAAGGTGGTCCGCCTCTCATGAGCACGCGGATCGGGGTCATCACGTTTCCCGGCACGCTCGACGACGTCGATGCCGCACGGGCGGTGCGCTCGGCGGGCGCCGAGGCCATCAGCCTGTGGCACGCCGACGCCGATCTGAAGAAGGTCGACGCGGTGATCGTGCCGGGCGGTTTCTCCTACGGCGACTACCTGCGTGCCGGAGCCATCGCCAGGTTCGCCCCGGTGATGGGCGAGGTCGTGCGCGCGGCGAACGCCGGACTTCCGGTGCTCGGCATCTGCAACGGTTTTCAGGTGCTCTGCGAGGCAGGCCTCCTCCCCGGCGCGCTGACCCGCAACGAGGGCCTGCACTTCGTTTGCCGTGACGAGTGGCTGACGGTGGAGTCGGTGTCGACGGTGTGGACCTCCCGCTTCGAGCCGGGCGCCCAGATCCTGGTCCCGCTCAAGTCCGGTGAGGGCCGCTACCAGGCCTCGCCCGCGGTGCTCGACCAACTGGAGGGCGAGGGGCGGGTGGTATTCCGCTACGCGGGCGACAACCCGAACGGTTCACAGCGCGGCATCGCGGGTATCGCGTCGGCCAACGGTCGCGTCGTCGGCTTGATGCCGCACCCCGAGCACGCTACCGAGCCACTGACCGGACCGAGTGACGACGGCCTCGGCCTGTTCCTCTCCGTGCTGGACACGCTGGTTTCCACATAACACTCGCCGAGCGCAGGGCCAGGTGATTCGATCGGCGATGTCGCGGTCGGCAGCGCTGGGCTGAACGGCGCTTCGCCGCGAGCGGATTGCCTCGGCGGCGCGAGGTCGTCGTCACCGCCTATGCCGCTGTCGGATACGCCGGCTCGAAGAAGTTGGATGCCACATCGGAGTCGGGGCCCGACAGCGCAATTTCGTGTGCGCCCCGGCTGATCAACCGCTGACCGAGTGCTGCTGCTTGTATCAGCTGATGTCCGCACCGCCGAGCGGAATCGCCACGGCATCGGCCGGCCTCAGCGCCCGGTCGGCGTGTCCCGCGTAGCTGGTCGCGAACCGTGCGAGCGTTGGCTGACAGTTGCCCGCAGTACTGCACCGAGTAGCGATGTGCCAGCCGATGGTGTGCTCGCCCTTGGCGGCCGGATGCGCCGCGACCTCACCGCGGCCGGCCGTGATCGATATTCATAGTACGAATTTCGCGACCGAGAATTCCACGGCCACGGTCGATTCCATCGACAACCGAGGAATTCCCGCGCGGCGCATACGACAAAATAATACCGACCGGTCCCCGCATGGAACCCCACTGTCGACCTGGATTATGGCCTACGGGCCGTCGCCGAACGCTCGCATTCGGTACGCTTCTCCTCGTTCAGGCGAAATTCAGCGCAGGCAGGAACTAATGACAGCCATTGTAAGCGGATATTCCACGCTGCATGGTGCGCTGCGTGCCGCGGAACGCGGTTGGCTGCGGCATCTGGACGCCGCATTGTGTGCCAGGCAGCTCTCGGCGGATCAGTGGTCGATGTTGTCGAATCTGGGCGACGGCTCCGGAATCACCATGTCCGAACTGGCGGCCAGGTCACAACTCGCCCCGTCCTCGGCGACCAGGCACGCCGACTACCTGGCCGAGCGCGGTCTGATCTTCCGGCTCGCGGCGCAGGACGATCGGCGGCGTATCCTGATCGGTCTCAGTAAGCTCGGGTCCGAATTGGTGGCCGCGGTGCGCGCGGAAGAGGCGCGCGCCGAGCACGAGTTGCGGGGGCGAATCGGTGCGCGCCGCTATGCGGAACTCATGCGGGCGCTGGATCTGGTTTCCATCGATCCGGAGTAAACGCCGAAGTGAGCCGACCCGGCTCATCCGATGAATGTCCCGATTGTCTCGAAGGTGCGATCCGTCGGGATGTAAAACCATTCATGTTGTTATGTTTTCGAATAGAACAAAATCGGGTCGAAGGTCATTCGGCTGCCGGGCATCGCGATGCCCGGTGAATGGCGGCTCGAGGTAGCGGGGGCAATGCACCACGCGCCGTCGAGGCGCGGGAGCGGAGCTGAACCAGGTGTTTGCCTAGGATCGCAGGCATGCCCGTTTCCACCACCGACGCCACTGCCGCGGGGTTGTGCGCGTTCATCGACGCGTCGCCCTCGCCGTTCCACGTCTGCCGAACAGTCGCGGGCGAACTGGAGGCCCGCGGCTTCACCCCACTCGCGGAATCGCGGCCCTGGCCCTCGGACGGCCCGAGTAGACACTACGTAGTGCGCGGCGGATCGCTGGTCGCCTGGGCCACGGCGGACTTTTCGGGCGCGACCCCGTTCCGGGTGGTCGGCGCGCACACCGACAGTCCGAACTTGCGGGTCAAACAGTATCCGGACCTGCTCTCGGCGGGCTGGCAGCTGGTCGGTTTGGAGCCCTACGGCGGCGCGTTGCTGAACTCCTGGCTCGATCGCGAACTCGGCGTCTCCGGGCGGCTGAGCGTGCGCGACGGAAACGCGGTGCGCGAGCGGCTGATTCGCATCGATGAGCCGATCCTGCGCGTTCCGCAGCTGGCCATTCACCTGTCCGAGAACCGCGGTGGCGTCACGCTGGACCCGCAGCGGCATGTCAACGCGGTGTGGGGCGTCGGATACGAGTCGGCCGCGTTCGTCGATTTCGTGGCGGGCCGTATCGAGGTCGACCCGGACCAGGTGCTCGGTTGGGAGTTGATGACCCACGACCTGACGCCGAGCAGGCTGGTCGGGCGCGACCAGGACCTGGTCAGCGCGCCACGCCTGGACAACCAAGGCACCTGCTTCGCGGGCCTGCAGGCGTTTCTGGCGGCGATCGACGACCCGGGCGCGGCCATCCCGGTGCTGGCCATGTTCGACCACGAGGAGGTCGGCAGTCAGTCCGACCGCGGCGCGCAGTCGGACCTGCTTCCCACGGTGCTGGAGCGCATCGTGCTCTCGCGGGATGGTGGACGCACCGATTACCTGGCCGCGCTGGCCGGTTCGGTGTGCGCGTCCGGCGACATGGCGCATGCGACACATCCCAATTACCCGGATCGGCACGAGCCCGCGCATCGGATCGAGGTGAACGGCGGGCCGGTGCTCAAGGTCAACCAGAACCTGCGTTACGCCACCGACGCGGCGGGCGCGGGCGCATTCGCGCTAGCCTGCGCGCAGGCGGGAGTTCCGTTGCAGCGCTACGTGCACCGCGCCGATCTACCATGCGGCTCGACCATCGGCCCGATGACCGCGGCCCGCACCGGCATGCCGACGGTCGATGTCGGAGCGCCGCAGCTGGCGATGCACTCCGCGCGCGAGCTGATGGGCGCGGCCGACGTTCCGTCCTACGCCGCTGCCCTGGCCGCGTTCCTCACACCCGAGACCACCGGGCGGTAGGTGGCGACCGCGACCACGAACACCCCGAGAGTGGCCAGCACGTAGCTACTTCCGATGATTTGCTGCCACCACGTCCAGTCCAGCTCGCGGTCGGTGGAGTGGGGCAGCAGCCAGTGCGGGCCGATCAGGAACAGCACGGTGAACACCGCGACGGCGCCGACCAGTCGCCGACCGTGCGTGCCGCGCACCATCATGTCGGCGGTGACCACCAGCGCGGGCGCGATCCACACCCAGTGGTGCGACCAGGACACCGGCGAGACGAGCAGCACCGCGGCGGCGTTGACCAGCAGCGCCGCCACGGTCGCGCCCGCGTCGATCAGCCTGCGCATCCACACCGCGGCGAGGGCGATGGCGACCAGCGAGAGCGAGAGCCACACCAGCGTGGCCACCGAATCGGTGACGTCGAGGCGGAAGGCCATGCCCTTGAGGGATTGGTTCCCCGCGAAATAGGGCGGGCCGATCCGATCGGTGTCGGCGAGCGTGTGGAACCAGTACTCCATCGAATCGCCAGGGAACAGGACGAATCCGATACCGATCGCCGCGATCGCGGCGGCCACGAGCGTGCCGGCCGATTTCCAGTCCTTGCGCAACAGGAAATACAGCAGGTATCCCCCCGGGATCAGCTTCACCGACACCGCGATGCCGATCAGCATGCCGCGCGGCCACCGCGGGGTGCGCGCCAGGCAGTCCAGCGCGATCGCGGCCATCAGCATGAGGTTGATCTGGCCGAAGCCGAACGTCTGGCGGATCGGCTCGAAGAACTGTGCCAGTGCGACCGCGCCGATGACCAGGGTCAGTACGGTGCGCCGGGACAGTTCGGGGCGGACCCGCACGAGCACCAGCCACAGCGTTATCCCCAGGCTCAGCACGGAGCAGGCGACCACCAGGACCTCGGCGATCGGCAGCGGCAGCATGGCAAGTGGAGCGAAGAACAGCGCGGCAAGCGGGGGGTAGGTGAACGGAAGCCCGATCCCGTCGACCGGCGGCATCGGCCCGTACAACTCGCCACCGTCCAGCCAGACCCGAGCGCCGTTGCGGTAGACCTGAAGATCGATGTAGCCGTTCCACCAGTGCACCAGCAGCGACACGAGTGCCGACACGGCAAACAACGCGATGGCAGCAATCAGCCAGCGCATCTGTAGCGGGGAAAGGTTCAGGGCAGGGGCGCGGGTGATCGTCGGGGTATCGGCGTTCCCGGGGCGCGCGGCGTTCGTAGCGACCGACCGCTCACTCGGATTCGCAACCCCCGCTCCTTCATTCACCGGCTCAGAGTAGCCGGTCAGTTCGGTTGGTCGGCTGGTCGACCCGGGTGCTGATACCGGCCCGAGGCGCCGCCGCGCGTCCGGTCGCGCACCGGGCCCGGTGCTGCTGCCGCGCCCTCACCTGCACGCCCCCTACCCACTGCCTCTAGACTTACACACAGGCATCTCGCCGCAACCCAGTGACAATGCTCGTCGCTTCACAATGCCCGGCCGAAAGGACCCTGGTACTCCGTGACTCCGCAGGTCGACACCGTCAGCGCAGCCGCAGCAAACCCGAACGTGCCGCAACCCTACAAAGAACTAGGCCTCAAGGACGACGAGTACGCTCGGATCAAGGAAATCCTCGGTCGCCGGCCGACGGATGCCGAGCTGGCGATGTACTCCGTGATGTGGAGCGAGCACTGCTCCTACAAGTCGTCGAAAGTGCATCTGCGCTACTTCGGCCAGACCACCACCGACGAGATGCGCAAGTCCATGCTCGCCGGCATCGGTGAGAATGCGGGCGTGGTCGACGTCGGCGACGGCTGGGCGGTCACCTTCAAGGTGGAGAGCCACAACCATCCCTCCTACGTCGAGCCCTACCAGGGTGCGGCCACCGGCGTCGGCGGCATTGTGCGCGACATCATGGCGATGGGCGCGCGTCCGATCGCGGTGATGGATCAGCTGCGCTTCGGAGCGGCCGACGCGCTCGACACCCGGCGCGTGGTGGACGGTGTGGTGCGCGGCGTCGGCGGGTACGGCAACTCGCTCGGCCTACCGAATGTCGGCGGTGAAACCGTCTTCGACGCGTCCTATCAGGGCAACCCGCTGGTGAATGCGTTGTGCGCCGGCGTGATGCGGGTCGAAGACCTGCATCTGGCCTTCGCCTCCGGCACCGGCAACAAGATCATTCTGTTCGGTGCGCGCACCGGACTGGACGGCATCGGCGGCGTCTCGGTGCTCGCGTCGGATACCTTCTCCGGCGACGAGTCCGGGGCCGGACGCAAGAAGCTGCCCTCGGTGCAGGTCGGCGACCCGTTCACCGAGAAGGTGCTCATCGAGTGCTGTCTCGAGCTGTACGCGGCCAAGCTCGTCGTCGGCATTCAGGACCTCGGCGGCGCCGGATTGTCCTGCGCCACTTCCGAGCTCGCGGCGGCCGGGGACGGCGGTATGCACATCGAGCTGGACCGGGTCCCGCTGCGCGCGACCAACATGACCCCCGCCGAGGTGCTCTCCAGCGAATCGCAGGAGCGCATGTGCGCGGTGGTCACCCCGGAGAACGTGGACGCGTTCATGGCGGTGTGCCGCAAGTGGGACGTGCTGGCCACGGTGATCGGCGAGGTCACCGATGGGGACCGGCTCGTGGTCACCTGGCACGGCGAGACCGTGGTGGACGTGCCGCCGCGCACCGTCGCCCACGAGGGCCCGGTGTACGAGCGCCCGGTCCGGCGTCCCGACGAGCAGGACGCCCTGATCGCCGATACCCCGGACAAGCTGGCCCGGCCCAAGACCGCCGACGAGCTGCGCGCGACGCTGCTGCAGATGATCTCCAGCCCGCAGTTGTGCAGCCGGAAATGGATCACCGAGCAGTACGACCGCTATGTGCGCGGCAACACCGTGCTGGCCGAGCACGCGGACGCGGGCGTACTCCGCATCGACGAGGAGACCGGCCGAGGCATCGCGTTGGCCACCGACGCCTCCGGCCGCTACACCAAGCTGGATCCGTACACCGGGGCGCAGCTCGCGCTGGCCGAGGCGTACCGCAATGTCGCAACCACCGGTGCGACACCGAAGGCGGTCACCAACTGCCTCAACTTCGGTTCGCCGGAGGACCCGGGCGTGATGTGGCAGTTCCAGCAGGCCGTGCGTGGTCTCGCGGATGGCTGTGTGGCGCTGGGCATCCCGGTCACCGGCGGTAACGTGAGCTTCTACAACCAGACCGGCCAGACGGCGATCCTGCCGACTCCGGTGGTGGGCGTGCTCGGCGTGCTCGATGACGTGCACCGTCGTATTCCGACCGGACTCGGCTTGGAGCCGGGCGAGACGCTGATCCTGCTCGGCGAGACCCGCGACGAGTTCGGCGGTTCCATGTGGACCCAGGTCGCGCACGACCACCTCGGTGGCGAGCCGCCGAAGGTCGACTTCGCCCGTGAGCAGCTGCTCGCCGAAGTGCTGACCGCCGGTTCACGCGACGGCATGATCAGCGCGGCACACGACCTTTCGGAGGGCGGGCTCGCGCAGGCCGTCATCGAAGCCGCACTGGCGGGCGAGACCGGTTGCCGCGTTCTGCTTCCCGAGGACGCCGACCCCTTCGTCATGCTCTTCTCCGAATCGGCCGGTCGGGTGCTCGTCGCCGTTCCGCGCTCGGAGGAGCCGAGGTTCACGCGCATGTGCACGGCGCGCGAGCTGCCGTGGGTGCGCATCGGCGTAGTCGACCAAGGGGCGGATTCGGTCGAGGTGCAGGGGCAGTTCTCGATCCCCATGGCCGAGCTGCGCGCCGCGCACGAGGGCACGTTGCCGAAGCTGTTCGGGGCGGGCACGGTCTGACCGGGCCGCAGGCCGTGCCGGCGAACGCGTGAATGCCCACCTGGGCGGGCCAGGACCCCTCGATTGCCGGGCCCGCCAGGTGCGCTCGGTCACGTAACCGAGGTGAACGGATCGTGCTCGGCCAGCAGCTTTTCCAGCCGCGCCTGGTCGATCCGACCGTGTACGGAGGCGGCCTCGTGCTGGTCGCGCACCACCTTCGACAGCGTGAAGGTGCTTGTCACCAGGAACAGCATGGACATCGCGAGGAAACCACGCTGCCAGATATCCAGTGGCAGATAGAGAATGCCGATGCCCGCCCCGAAAAAGCTGACGCCGAACGCGATCGCGGCCTGGGCGACGAAAGCCGAGGTGGCCTTCGGCTGTGCGGTGGTTGTGCTCATGGATACCAAGTCTGCGGACCAGGCGGCCCGCGCGCCCGGGTACAACTACTCGAGCGGACTGGGTAATTGCCGTGCGGCGGAAGAAATTCGTCGCGCTTGCCCAGTGTGCCGTACGGGCGGTGATCGCGTGGTTTCGGTCGCGATTGTCTGATCCGCAGGAACTGAGCTGGGATGTTACGCCTGGTCGCGTGCCGTCGGCTGCTCGCTGAGCGGGCGTCGGTCGCGATCGAGCGTCCGCGTCGTTCCGAGCGTCGACTGGCTGACCCGCTGTCGCGCTCCGGTGTGATCGGCCGGTGTCCGGTCTGACGCCGAGGGAATTCGTGTCGCGGATGGGCGACGCGCCGGGTCGTGGGCGCCGAGCGCCATACTGTTCGAGTGCTCGAAACGACCACGACCTTGCGGAGGCTGCGTACGCGCGTCATCGCGGTCGTTCGACGCGCCGAGGAGATCATCGATCTGAACTACGTCGGCCTTGTGATCGCGACGGTGTTCTTCGCGCTGTCGGTGACGCCGTCGCTGCTGCCGCGGGACTGGCTGTTTCAGGGGTTGATCAGCGGAATCAACGCCGCACTCGGGTACGGCGTCGGCTGCCTGCTGGAATGGTTGTTCCGGCTGTGGGTGCGACCGCGCCTGAAGATTCCCGCGCCGCCCATCTGGGTGCGCTACGCGGTGAAGTCGGCCATCTTGGGCACCGCTGCTCTGAGCGCGGCCCTGATGCTCGTACAGTCGGCGCGCTGGCAGCGCGCGATCACCGCGCTGATGGGAATGGAGGGCACCACCACGCCCGCCTACCTGCGCACCGGGCTGCTCAGCATGGCGATCGGCGCGGCGGTGGTTGCCGTATACCGGACCGTGCGCGAGATCATTCTGTTCCTGGCTCGGCTACTCAACCAGTGGGTTCGGGTGCCGCGTGAACTCGCGCCCGCCGCCGGGTTTCTCGTGCTGGTCGTGCTGGCGGTGACGATCTTCAACGGCGTCGCCTCGCGGGCGTTCTTCGCGGTGGCCAACTCGGCCTTCAGTGTGCGCAACGACTACACCTCGGAGAACGCGGTGCAGCCCCAGCAGGCGGAGCGTTCCGGCAGTCCTGCTTCGCTGGCGCGCTGGGAGACGCTCGGTTTCGAAGGGCGCTGGTTCGTCTCGCACGGCCCGACCGCCAGCCGCATCACCTCGATCACCGGTCGGCCTGCCAAGGAACCGATCCGGGCCTACGTCGGCCTGGAATCGGTCGACGGTGGCGAGGAACCGGCCGACCTCGCGGTGTCCGAACTGGAACGGACCGGGGCGTTCGACCGGAAGGCGCTGGTGGTGGTCACCACCACCGGGACCGGGTGGGTCAATTCCATGGCGGCGGGAGCGATCGAGTACATGTACGACGGCGACACCGCGATCGTCGCCACGCAGTACTCCTATCTGCCGAGCGTGCTGTCGTTCCTGGCGGACCGGACCAAGGCGACTGCCGCGGGCAAGCAGTTGTTCGACGCGGTGTACCAGCATTGGACGGCACGACCGCCGCAGCAGCGGCCGAGGCTGCTGGTGTATGGGGAGAGCCTGGGGTCGGAGGGGTCCGAGGCGGCCTTCGACGGACTTGCCGACCTGCGGGCCAAGGTGGACGGAGCGCTGTGGGTCGGCCCGCCGAACTCGAATCGGCTGTGGCAGCAGTTCGTCTCGCGTCGTGATCCTGGCTCGCGACAGGTCGAGCCGGTGTACGCGGACGGGCTCGTGGTCCGGTTCGCCTCCGACAGCGCCGATCTGGCGCGGCCTTCGACCGAATGGCGGCCGCCGCGCATCGCTTATCTGCAGCACGCGTCCGACCCGATCGTGTGGTGGTCGCCGGATCTGATCTTCTCGCAGCCGGATTGGTTGTCCGAGCCGCGCGGCGCGGATGTGTCGGCGCACATGCGCTGGTGGCCGTTCGTCACGTTTTGGCAGGTCGCCGCCGACCTCACCAACGCACAGGGTGTCACCGACGGTCACGGGCACCGCTATGGCAGCCTGGTACTGGACGCTTGGGCGGCCATCGCGGCGCCACCGGGCTGGACCGCGGAGATGTCCGAGCGGATCCGAGGCGAGCTGGAGGCCGCGGAGGAATACGAGCGGAAGACCAAGTGAGCCCGACCCGTATCGCGGGAACGGTCGCGGCCATCGTCGTTCCGCCGGTCTGGAACAATTGGATCCTGCCGCGGCTGCGGCTCGGTATCCGCGGCCGGACCGCCGCCAACGCCGGTTTCGCTGTCGGATATGCGTTCGTGCTGCGCGGCAAGCCGAACTGGGGCGCGCCGCGCGGCGTCCGCTGCGGGCTGGTTTCGGCCTCGATGGTCGCCGCCGGCTACGCGGCACTCCTTGCCGTTCCGTGGGGGCGCCGCCGCCTCGGGGAGTACGCCGATCGGGGGCCTGGGGTATCGGCGGTGGAGTGGGTCGTCGTGCACATCCCGGTCGGCACGGTCTATAGCGAGGAACTGGTCTTCCGCGCCACCTTGGACCCGGTGCTCGACAACGCTTTCGGTGCCCGCTTCGGTGCGCTGGTCGGCGCGGTGACGTTCGGGCTGTGGCACATCGCGCCTGCGCGTGTGGCGGGTGACAACGTTCCCGCGACGGTCGCCGCGACCTCGGTGGGCGGTTTCGTGTTCGGCTGGTTGTGCCGCCGCACCGATAGTGCCGTCGCTCCCGCTCTGCTGCACCTGGCTGTCGATGTCGGCGGTGGGGTCGCGGTACGTGTGGCCCGTCGCCTCGCGTCGTCCCGTCGCGACTGAGCCGACCCCTCGCTCGCCGCGTACCGCGCGCGGACGTACTAGTACTCCAGCCCGAGTTCGTAATCAGGTGAATTTTCCGGATCGGCGCTGGTAGTGGCTGGTGCGGGCTTCGGAAGTGTGGCGGCGAGGATATCCGCACGGACGCGGCCGGTCGCGGCCGTGGCATGGTGATCGCAGCTGACTGCGAAAACATAACCGGTGCGTCTGGATTCGAGTTCAGCGCCCAGTTTCGGGTCGCCGCCATAGACCTCGTCTCCAGTCACCCAGGGCACCCGCATCGAGGTCATCTCGCATGCCATCATCGTCCACCACAGCCGCCGACAGCAGGTGCTGCATGCGACCCCGACTGGTGTCCCCTGCCTGCTCGGCAAGTGTCCAGCACTTCTTGTTCGGCAGCTCCGATACCATCCCGGTCAGAATCGCCGCTGTGGTGCGGCGCTCTCCACCCGCACGAATCGTGAGCCGATCCGCCGAACCACGTTCTCGAATTCCCGCCGCCACCGGACCGGGCCACCCCGTCACCGACCGCTACCAATTCAGTTGGGTTGCGCACTGTTTCCTCGCGCCCTCATCGCTCGACGCCGCGAGCACCGCTCCAGCCGCTGCGTCGCACGCAGATCTCAGTGCTGCTTGTCGAGATAGGTGTGCAGCGCCTGTCCGAACCAGGTGAACACCGGTCCCAGATCCGGAAGCGGCGGCCAGCCGTTGATGATGGCCACCAGTTGCCAGTACCGCGCCACGCGAGGATCGTTGGCGACCGCGAGCCGCTCGAGCACCCACCGCCGCAGCTGGTCGTCATCGGCCCGACCGAAGGTCTCGGCGTACCGTGCGGTCAGCGTGTCGACAATGTCGGCCGCACTCGCCGAATCCGGCGCGATATCCGCCGCGAGTGCCCGACCGACTTCCTCACACACAGTCTCGGTCAGATCGTGATGCAGGCCCGTGGTGTCGCCCTCGGCGCGTTCTTTGGCCTGATATTCGGCCATCCGCCGCACTGCGGTACGGAAGTCGGTGTCCTGCACCAACTCTACGAGCTCCATCCATGCCTCGACCTGCTCGGGCGTGGGGTCGTCCGGAAGTTCCGGCATGCTCGAGCGCAGCAACTCCACCATGGCCGGATTGGCGTCGACGCCGCCGAAGGTGTCGTCGATGAAGTCGTGGATGAAGCGGTGCCGTTCGGCTTCCGACAGATTCACCAGTTTGTGCATCAGATCCATCTCCTGTGGGTTCGAACCCCGTTCGGCTACCGCTTGCAACACCGCACGCCGAAGACGCAGCACGCGGATCTGCACGTCGAGGGCCGCTGCGTGTGCTCCAGCGACCTCCGTCACCGAGATCTCGCGAACCAGGATGCGTCGGATCGTGGCCAGATCGATGTCCAGTTCACGCAACGTCCGGACCAGTTCCAGGCGCGCCAAAGCGTGCACGTCATAGAGGCGGTAGCCAGCCGGGCTGTGACAGGTCGGCGGAACGATCCCCTTGTCGGAGTAGAACCGGATCGTCTTGACCGTCAAACCGGTCCGCTCGGCCAAAGCCCCGATCGTGAGGAGGTTCTCGTCGTCCATGCCCACAAGCTTGATGTCTCCCCCCGATGGAGACTCAACCCGACACCGCAATCCACTCCACAGCACCGTTCTGACCAGCACCAATACCAACGATCACGAAGTCGCGCTGGAGTACTAGGGGCGTTTGGTGATCACCACTGGTTTGATCTCCCCCGGAATGCCCGCGAACGCCGATACGGGCACACCGAATACGGTGGCGAGCACATCGCGAGGCAGGGAATTGAAGGCGGCAACGATGCCGATGTCGTCATAGGTCTCATCTGCGCTGGTATTGAACACGATCAACACTTGGAGCGGATCGACGGTACCGGCATTTTCGAAGTAGTGGAAAAATCCCTGCGGCACGAAGACCAGGTCGCCCGGACCGGCTTCGAAGACATCGTTGCGGTAGGCACCGTCCGGGTGCGTGCCCAGTACCGTCCATTTTGCGCGGCCGGCGATGACGAAGTTCATTTCCCACGCGGTCGGATGCCAGTGCGGTTCGCGCATCCCGCCGACATCGAGATGAACGAAATAGACGGCGCCGTTCTGGCCGCGCAGCACCGGGAAGGTGTCTTCATTGGCGCCCCGAAGTGTCCCGCCTTGGTAGACGGTGGGATCGGCCGCGGTGAGTTTGAACAGATGCGGAGCTTGGTTGAGATTCCGGTTGATATCACCGGTGGTATCCGTGTGCTGCGGCGTCGCGTCCGAACGGGCAGCGTCGGCGATCAGTGCGCCGGCCAGCACGCCACCGCCGACAGCACCGGCGCCGATGGCGGTGCGGCGATTCAGCAAGTTCTTCTCGGGTGCGTTCGTCGCGCGGCTGTCATCACTTCCCGGGTTCGCTTCGTCGGACACCGTCAATCCTTCCGTGCTGCGTCGGCGAAGGCCTCGAAATTCGTTGCCATCACACCTCGTTCCACGTGTCGGGAAACGCGTCTGAACAGCGAAGAATAAGCCGACAGTTGTGTTCGGCCCGGGCCGACACGCGGCGCATATCACTGCGACTCGTGCTGTGGCTATCGCGTGCCCGAACGATTACGCCGAGGGCCGGCCACTCCTCTTCGGAGGGGAGGCCGGCCCGGTTCGTCGGAGTTCGACTATGACCCGATCACCATTTATAGGAGGTGTGGTGCAGGTTGTTGATGAGCATTCCGATGTGGGTGCGGTAGTTGAGAACACTGAACAACAAGAAGAACAGGCCGGATATGATCCATGCCCACCGGATCACGTGGAAGGCCCAGATCCGGTCGGAACGGTAGAGCGGCATCGCCAGGCATCCGACCGCCGCGATGAGGTACACGATCGCGAAGGTTGTGTTCTCCCACCCCTGGAATTGGCCCGATATCGGTTCCTGGGGCGGGGCGTCGCCCATCAGGTTGTACGAGAAGATGGCCGACGAAATCGCCAGCAGGACAAGCCCCACCGCGCCGATCACCCAGGAAATGGGTGCTGTGAAGGTGGCGTCGGGGCGAAAGTGGCCCTTTGCGAGGACACCGCCGCCCACGAGCGCGAGCACGCCGAGCATCAGCCCCGGCTCGGCGAAAGCGATATTGATCGGCGGATTCACCGTCAGTGGCCAGGTCACCGCCATCACGGCGCTGAGAAAGGTCAGTGGCACTCCGACGACGAGCAACGCCACTCCGGTGCCGGCCAGCGCCGCACCTGCGGCGTCGGTCTTGTGGATCTTGGTGAGCGCGTCGGCGGAGAGCAGTATCACCAGCCCGGCGCACACCCCCATCAAGGTGTTGAACAAAATCACGTCTGTCCTGCCTACCTATGGCATGCCCTGTCGACCGCTCGCGATGTGCACAGTGAGTCTGACCGACGGAATCGAACGGATCCACAGGGAGATTGAGTGAAACATCTGTTTTGTACCGATTTGTCCGCCGCATGCACAAGACCTAGGGAAAGAACTGCGGATAACATTTTGATGACGCCATCTCGCTATGCCGGCGGGAGCGTCACCGGGAGTGGCCATGCCGCTACGCGTGGTTTTCAGGGCCTGCCGGTTACGCGGGTGATTTCGATGCGGAGCGAGAGCCAGGCCGCGCACATTTATATTCCGTTCACGCGCAGAGCTTTACGCCGCTCCTTTCTACATCGTGTTCGGGTGCCTTATCGTTTCACTGGCTGACATTCCGATGAAATAGCTTGGCGCACGGCACATTCGGCGGCTCACAACTGTTATTTCAATCACGACGCCGGGCGTAGCGACGACCCGGACGACCCCGTCGGTCGTGGTGGGTCTCGCCGGGTACCTCGGCGCCTATCGGCGCGCCGGTGTGGCCGTCACCGAACACGACGACGGCACCAGAGCTCATGCACCAATGCGCCGACAGCATGGCGGGGCTGTCGCCCGCGTCGGGCATGGACCCGCGTAGAGCATGGACCCGCGTAGAGCATGGACCCGCGTAGAGCATGGAACTGACTCCGGCCTCTTCCACCGTGTTCTCCGCCTTCGGCGCTGGCCCGTCATTCAGCGAGAACTACATGCCGGGCGTCTTCGGCACTCTGGCCGACGGCACCGAATGCTCCTGTGTCGATATGCGCGCCACCCCGAAACAGTCGACCCACATCGCCTGATCCTCGCCCCGCAAGAGCGGTCGGATTGTTTCTGTCCATGCACGCAGGGTGTCACCGTCGCGAAGTAAGGTCGGCCGAGTGGCACGACGAGGGACAGTGGATCCCGCGCAGACGCGGGCGGCGGTGGCGGCGGTGAGCGCGTGGCTGCGCGACGAATCGGCCGGCGCGCCCGCTCGCGCCGAACTCGCGGCAGCCGTGCGGAGCACCGCGCGTTCGCTGGCGGCGTCGGCGCCGGGGCACTCGGTGGAGGTGCGGGTGCCACCGTTCGTCGCGGTGCAGTGCATCGAGGGTCCGCGGCACACCAGGGGGACCCCGCCGAACGTGGTGGAGACAGATCCGCGCACCTGGCTATTGCTGGCCATGGGACTGCTCGACTTCGAGGCAGCGGTGAATTCCGGTGCGATCAGCGCCTCCGGGAGTCGAGCGGGCGAGGTGGCGCACTGGCTGCCGGTCGTCCGGCTCGGCGCCGACTGAGCGTCGAACACACCGGCGGCGCGCTGGATCCGCCAAGTCGCACCGGTCGTCCGCCTCGCTGCCGTGGGTCAGGGGCGAGCGCGATTGCTGCGGTGCAGCCCCTTGCGGTCGTAGTAGCGGGTGATCACCGCGCCGAACACCAGTCCGACGGCGAGCCCGAAGATCGTCATCCACAGGGCGCGGGTCAGGCCCGCGTCGGAACTGGCATCGAAGTACAGAATCGACCGCACACCGAGGAACACCTGGTGCATCGGCTCGAACGAGGCCAGCCAGCCGAAGTACTTCGGCGTCGCCTCGATCGGCACGGTGCCGCCGGAGGAGGGCAGCCCGAGGATGACGAATAGGATCAGGTTCACCAGCAGACCTGCCGAGCCGATTGCCGCGAGCATGGAAAGCCCCGTCACGCCCACCGCGATGATCGCGAGCGCACTGTAGAGGAACAGCGCGAGCGGATGGTCGATCGGCATGTCCAGCACCTCGCCGACGACCAGGAACACCGCCGAGACGATGTTCGCGGCCACGATGAGCACGCCCCACTTGATCAGCAGCGTCTTGATCCGGGATATCGGCGTCGGCGGATAGTGCACGTACCACGGACCGTATTCGGTGGGGACGAAACCGAGCTGGGCGTCGATCATGGTGTGGATGACCATCGCGCCGACCACGCCGGCCAACAGCAGCAACAGTGCGTAGAAGAACGCGGTGAGGCCTTGTCCGGTGCCGTGGGGCAGCGGGTGGTACTGCTGGGTCACCACCTGTATCGGGTCCGCGAGCGCGACCCGGGTGGCGCCGGACAGCGCGGGCGCGGGCGCGGCGCCGGGCTTCGGCGCCAGCTGTGCGTTCACCTGATCGGTCAGCTGCTTGCCGACCTGCGTGTTCACTTCGGTCAGCGCCTCGTTGCCGACCCGCAGCACGATCTGGGTGCCGAACGTGCCGGCGCGCGGATTGGTCTGCAGCGTGATGATCGGTCGTTGGATGTCTCCGGGTATGACACTGCCCACACCGAGAATGCCGAGCCGTTTGCTGAAATCGCTCGGAATCACGATGGCGCCGTAGATCCGGCCGGACTGCAACTGTCGCTCGGCCTCATTGATGCTGATCACCCGCAGGTCGACCTTGTCGGCCGGTATGCCCTGCGCCAGCGCGGCGGTGATCTGGTTGCCGAAGTTCACCTGCTGCTGCTTGTCCGCGGTCGTGATGGTATCGCCGACATCCTGGTTGACCAGGGCGATCGGGAAGTCGTGCAGGTTCTTCTCCGGATCGGCGACATAGTCGAGATACATGATGCCGAGCAGTGTCGTCAGCAGCGTCAGCACGCCGATCGGAAAAAGCAGCATACGTGCCCATGACCTGCGCGCCGGGGCCGTGGTCGACCCCGTCGTGCCCGCGTCGTCCGTAGTCGTCACGGACCGCACCGTAACAGCTGTCGGGTCCGGAATTTCGCGGCTTCGCCGCGCGGATTGCTGCCCGGCCGCGGTGGCGGTGATCATCGTCGAGCGTTCACCCGTAGAATGAAATCTGCCCCCAGCCCGCCCGAACAGGGAGCACACGGTGACCAACGCCGAATTGCCGGTCGACAGCACTTCCACCAGCTCGTTTTCCGCCAACGCGGCGTTTTCCGCCGATGGGGATGCCGACGAGAACGAGCCACGCGAGGAGTGTGGCGTTTTCGGAGTCTGGGCGCCGAGCGAAGATGTGGCCAAACTCACGTATTACGGCCTGTATGCGCTGCAGCACCGTGGGCAGGAGGCAGCGGGGATCGCGGTGTCGGACGGATCGCAGATCCTCGTCTTCAAAGATCTGGGCCTGGTCAGTCAGGTGTTCGACGAGCAGACGCTCGCCGCCATGTCGGGTCATATCGCCATCGGACATTGCCGCTACTCCACTACCGGCGGAGTGACCTGGGAGAACGCCCAGCCCATCTTCCGGACCACCGCGGTCGGCTCCGGGCTTGCGCTGGGGCACAACGGCAATCTGGTCAATACGGCCGAATTGGCAAGCCGTGCGCGTGAACTCGGCCTGCTCGGCGCGTCCGTCCGCAGCGGGCGACCGCAGCCCGCGGCGGCGACCTCCGACTCGGACGTGGTGACCGCGCTGCTCGCGCACGCCGCCGCGGACTCCAGCATCGAGCAAGCCGCCATGGCACTGCTGCCCACGCTGAAGGGCGCGTTCTGTCTCACCTTCATGGACGAGCACACCTTGTACGCCGCGCGTGATCCGCACGGTGTTCGTCCGCTGTGTCTCGGCAGACTCGAACGTGGCTGGGTCGTTGCCAGTGAGACCGCCGCACTCGACATCGTGGGCGCCGCGTTCGTCCGCGAGATCGAGCCGGGTGAACTGCTGGCGATCGATGCCGAAGGCGTGCGCTCGATGCGCTTCGCCAATCCGGAGCCGAAGGGCTGCGTCTTCGAATACGTGTACTTGGCCAGGCCGGACAGCGCCATCTCGGGTCGGTCGGTGCACGCCACCCGGGTGGAGATCGGCCGCCGGCTCGCGAAGGAGCATCCGGTCGAGGCGGATCTGGTGATCCCGGTGCCAGAGTCCGGGACCCCGGCGGCGGTCGGCTATGCGCAGGGTTCGGGTGTTCCGTACGGCCAGGGCCTGATGAAGAACGCCTATGTCGGGCGGACCTTCATCCAGCCGAGCCAGACCATTCGGCAGCTGGGCATCCGACTCAAGTTGAACCCGCTACGCGAGGTCATCCGCGGCAAGCGCTTGATCGTCGTGGACGACTCGATCGTGCGCGGCAATACCCAGCGCGCGCTGATCCGGATGCTGCGCGAGGCGGGCGCACTGGAGATCCATGTGCGGATCGCCTCGCCGCCGGTGAAGTGGCCCTGCTTCTACGGGATCGACTTCGCCTCGCGAGCAGAGCTGATCGCCAACGGCGCGGGCACCGAAGGCGGCTTCGAGGACATGGTCGAGGGCGTGCGCCGCTCGATCGGCGCGGACACCCTCGGCTATATCTCCACCGACGGCATGATCGCGGCGACCGAGCAGCCGCGTTCGCGGCTGTGCAGCGCGTGCTTCGACGGTGACTACCCGATCCCGCTGCCCACCGAGGCCGCCATCGGCAAGAACGTGCTCGAAGGCATGTTGACCGGACAGTCCGAGGCCGCGCTGTTGAGCGACAACGCGAATGCGAGCGCGCTGAGCCGTCCGTGAACGCACGGCCGGAGTTCGACTGAATACGGTGCACGTACGTCGGCGGTTGCTTCGCGTCCGAGCAATGACGGTGTCCCGTCCTGCGCACTATTCGTCCTGATGGGGCGTGTCCGCGATTCCTGGGCCCGCTTGTGCTGGCTCGGGGCTACCATCACGCCGCGGCTGTCCATTGTCGGACGTGGCGTCCTCGAGACATCTCCGGTCCGGATGACTCCGGAGCCTCGACGCCGGACCGCATTTTCGCCCGCCCCGGGCGTTAAGTGCAATACGTGCGATTGTTCGACTTTTTTTCTTCACGAAAGCAACGTCACGGAAATATTTCATGGGTACGGTGCCCGGTGGATCAGAAGTTCACTGTGTCCGCTCCGATCCTGTGATGAGGGAAATAGGGTGCGGCACTCGACAAGTAGGGCCGGGATGTTGATTTCAAGGAGACCTGGGAGAAGAGCCGGTAGGCGAGTCATCGCTGCTGTCAGCCTTGCCACGCTGGCGGCATCGGTGCTGGCGGGCTGTGGTTCCGGGCGGACCGGCGCTGGTGGTGACGGCGTGGGCTTGCTGGCGGGAACCACGGACAAGATCTTCTCGCTCGACCCCGCGGCTGCTTACGACAACGGGTCTCTGGTCGTCGAAACGCAGATCTATCAGTATCTGCTGAACTTCGCCCCCGGCGACGCGACGCCGAAGCCGGATGCGGCGCAGAGTTGCGAATTCACCGCGCCAACGGTGTACACCTGCACCCTGAAAGCGGGTCTGAAGTTCGCCAATGGGAATCCGCTGACCGCCACCAGCGTCAAGTTCTCCTTCGACCGGATGCTGCGGATCAACGATCCGAACGGGCCGGCTTCGTTGCTCGGCAACCTCGAGAAGACCGACGTCGTGGACGAGCGCACCGTCGCGTTCACTCTGAAGGTCGCCGACGACCAGACCTTCCCCGCGATCCTGCCCACCCAGGTCGGGCCGATCGTCGATGAGAAGGTGTACTCGCCGGACAAGGTGATGACCGATGAGGAGGTAGTGCGGGCCAAGGGCTACTCCGGCCCGTACACCATCGCCAGCTACGACAAGAACAAGTTGGTCGAATACCAGGCGTTCCCCGGCTACAACGGCATTCTCGGCACTCCGAAGACCAAGACGGTGTCGACGAAGTACTACGCCACCACCGACAACATGAAACTCGATCTGCAAAACGGGTCGCTCGACGTCGGCTACCGGTCCTTCACGCCCACCGACATCCAATCGCTGCGCAACGACAACAAGGTCACCGTGCACGAGGGTCCCGGCGGTGAGCTGCGCTACATCGTGTTCAACCTGAACACCATGCCGGGCGGGACACCGGAGCAGAAGCTGGCCGTGCGCAAGGCGGTCGCCTCCACCGTCGACCGGGCCGCGCTGGCCGGCGGTGTCTACAAGCAGACCTATCTGCCCGCGTATTCGTTCGTGCCGCAGGGAACGCCGGGTGCGGTGGAGCCGTTCAAGGACATCTACGGCGCGCAGCCGAACAAGGACCAGGCGGCGAAGTTCCTCGCCGACGCGGGAGTCGCGACGCCGGTCGAACTGAATCTGCAATACAACCCCGATCACTACGGTTCGAGCAGCTCCGAGGAGTACGCGGCGCTCAAGTCGCAACTCGAGGCGAGCGGGTTGTTCCACGTCAACCTGCAATCCACTGAATGGGTCACCTATCAGAAGGAACGTGCGCGTGACGCGTACCCGCTCTACCAGTTGGGCTGGTTCCCGGACTTCCCGGACCCGGACAACTACCTGGCCCCGTTCTTCGGCCCGAACAACTTCCTGCAGTCGCATTTCGAGGACGAAGGGATCTCCGCGCAGCTGATTGCCGAGGCCACACAGCCCGACAAGGACAAGCGGATGGAGCAGATCGCACAACTGCAGCGTGACCTCGCCCAGAATTTCCTGCCGACCCTCCCGCTGTTGTCCGGTAAGCAGATCGCGGTCACCGGCACCGATGTACACGGTGTGGAGCAGACGCTCGACGCGTCGTTCAAGTTCCGCTACACCGTGCTGAGCAAGTGAGTTCGGATAACTCAGCCGGGCCCGGCACGGTAGCTGCGCCGGACGCGAAGCCGGTGGCGGTCCGTGCCGGGCGCCCGCCACGAATCGGCAAGGGCGGTCGCGATTCTCGCCAGTTCGCGCTGCTGCGCTATCTCGGCGTCCGCCTGCTGCTGATTCCGGTGACGGCCTGGATTCTGGTCACGGTCGTGTTCTTCCTCATGCGTGTGGTCGGCGACCCGATCAGCGCGGCGTTGGGTGGGCGCATGACCCAGGAGCAGATCGAGTCGCGCAAGGAGGCGGCCGGGCTCAACCGGCCGATCCTGTCGCAGTACTGGGATTACCTGTCCGGGCTGCTCCATGGTGATCTCGGTCACTCGCAGGACAATCGGCAGATCAGTGAGGTCGTCGTCACCTACGGCGCGGCCTCGCTGGAGCTGGTGTTCTGGGCGCTGATCGTGGCATTCGCGGTCGGCATTCCGCTGGGCAGGTACGCGGCCACGCACCGTGATTCGGCTGCCGACACCGGCGTGCGCCTGTTCGCCATCCTCGCGTACGCGGCGCCGGTGTTCTTCGTCGGCCTGCTGCTCAAGTTGGTGTTCGCGGTGCAGTTGGGCTGGTTGCCGGTGGCGGGAAGGGCCGCCACCAACGTCGAATTGCAGCTGCAGCACGTCTCGCCGAAGACCAACATCATGGTGGTCGACGCGATCCTGTACGGCGACCCCGGATATCTGGTCGACGTGCTGAAACACGCCGTGCTGCCGGCCATCGCACTCGGATTGCTGACCGCGGGCATCTTCGTGCGGCTGGTGCGGATCAACCTGATCCAGACGCTGCGGGCGGACTATGTGGACGCCGCACGGGCCCGCGGTTTATCCCAGCGAGTGGTGACCGGACGACATGCTTTCCGCAACGCGATGATCCCGATCGTCACGGTGATGGGCATGCAGATCGCCACGATGTTGGGCGCCTCGGTACTCACCGAGACCACGTTCGAGTGGAAAGGGCTCGGTTACCAGCTCGCGTCGTATCTGTCGGCACGCGACTTCGTCGCCGTGCAGGGCATCGTGGCATTCATCGCGCTGATCGTCGCGGTGATGAGCTTCTTGGTCGATGTCCTCGTGGCGCTGATCGATCCGAGGGTGAGGTTCTGATGACCGCTACGGAACTGCTGAACGAACCGGTGATCGTGCCTGCGGTGCCACCGTCGGTGCGCCGGGGAGTGCCTGGCCTGCGCTTGTTCTCGATGACCGCGGGATTGCAGCGCGCAACCCTGATCTTCGGGCTCGGCCTGGTCGGCGTCTTCGTGCTCGCCGCACTGTTCGCACCACTGATCGCGCCGTACGGATTCGCCCAGAGCGCGTCCGACGGTGTCGATTTCGTCCGCCAGCAGGCGCCGTCGGCGCAGCACTGGTTCGGCACCTCGGTGCGCGGCGAGGACGTGTTCTCCCGGGTGATCTATGGCGCGCGCACCGCGCTCTGGGTCATCACGATCTCGCTGCTGTTGTCCTTGCTGGTCGGAGTGCCGCTCGGACTGCTGTCGGGGTATATCGGTCGCTGGCTGGACCGGGTGCTCGTGCTGTTCATGGACGCGATGTACGCGTTTCCGACGTTGTTGCTCGCGATCGTGGTGTCCATCGTGGTGGCAGGCGGCCGCTCGACCAGCTTCGGCGGTGTGCTGTCGGCCGCGATGGCCATCACAGCCGTCTTCGTGCCGCAGTACTTCCGGGTGGTGCGTAACGCGACCGTGGCGGTGAAGCAGGAGCCGTATGTGGATGCCGCGCGGGTGACCGGGGCGTCGACCACGCGGATCCTGTTCCGGCATATCTTTGCCAACGTCACTCAGTCGCTGCCGGTGATCGTCACGCTGAACGGATCGGAGGCGATCCTCACGCTGGCCGGTCTGGGATTCCTCGGCTTCGGCATCGAGCCCACCCAGGCCGCCGAATGGGGCTTCGACCTGAACAAGGCGCTGTCGGACGTATCCAACGGCATCTGGTGGACCGGCATTTTCCCCGGTGTCGCCATCGTGCTCGTCGTGCTCGGGATGACGCTGGTCGGCGAGAGCCTCAACGAAGTGCTCAACCCGATTTTGCGCACCCGCCGTGCCGTTTCGGTGGCCGCAGGAGACAGCATCGCAGACCCGGTGGGGCGGGACATCGGAGGGAAGGACACCACCCATGGCTGAGTCATCCATGGCCGAGCGGGAACGCCCGGCCCTGTCCATCGAATCGCTGTCGGTCACCTTCGCCACCGATGCCGGGCCCGTGCACGCGGTCACCGACGTGTCCTACCAGGTCTATCCCGGTGAGGTACTGGCCATCGTCGGGGAGTCCGGCTCGGGCAAATCGGTGAGTTCCCGCACGGCGATCGGGCTGCTGCCGCAGACCGCGCGGGTGCGCGGCCTGGTCACCCTGGGCGCCGACACGATCACCTCGATGAGTGAGAAGCAGCTCACCGCACTGCGCGGCGGCGCGGTCTCGATGGTCTTCCAGGAGCCGGGGCGCGCCCTCGACCCCTTGTTCACCATCGGCTTCCAGATCGGTGAGGCGCTGCGCGCACACGGCGACCTGAGCAAGAAGGCCGCCAAGGCCCGCGCGGTGGAACTGCTGCGCATGGTCGGACTGCCTGATCCGGCGCACCGGGTGGACTACTACCCACACCAGCTCTCCGGCGGGCAGAAGCAGCGGGTGATGATCGCCATCGCGATCGCCTGCGAGCCGAAGGTGATCATCGCCGACGAGCCGACCACTGCGCTGGACGTCACGGTGCAGGCCGAGATCTTGGCGTTGCTGCGCGACCTGCGCGACCGGATCGGTAGCGCGATCGTGCTCATCACGCACAATATGGGCGTGGTCGCGGACCTGGCCGATCGGGTGGTGGTGATGCGCGACGGCAAGGTGGTCGAGCAGGCGCCGGTCGACGAGCTGTTCGGCGACCCCAAAGCGGATTACACCCGCGCGCTGCTCGCCGCGGTCCCGCATCTGGGCACCGGACAGGTCGAACACGGTCCGGCCGTCCGCGCCGAGGCCGACAGCGAACCGGTGCTCGAGGTGCGCGATCTGGTGGTCGAGTTTCCCGGGCCGTTCGGTCGCCCGCCGTTTCGCGCGGTCGACGAGGTCAGCCTGCGTATCGGTCCCGGTGAAACGGTGGGTTTGGTAGGCGAATCCGGCTCGGGCAAGTCGACCATCGGTCGCTGTGTCGCGGCCTTGCAACGACCGACCTCCGGTGCGGTGCGGGTGCGCGGCCAAGACATCGCCGGCCTGTCCCAGCGCAAGTTGCGCCCGATCCGGAGACGATTCGGATTCGTCTTCCAGGACCCGGCCAGCTCGCTGAACCCGCGGCTCACCGTGGGTGACTGTGTGGCCGAACCGCTGATCGTGCATAAGACCGGCAGCATGGCGGAGATTCGTGCCCGAGTGCGTCGGCTGCTCGACGATGTGCAACTACCCGCGGGCGCCGAACGCCGATACCCCCATGAGCTGTCCGGCGGCCAGCGCCAGCGCGCCAGCCTGGCCCGCGCGCTGGTGCTCGACCCGGACCTGTTGGTCGCCGATGAACCGACCAGTGCGCTGGATGTCTCGGTGCAGGCGTCGGTGCTCGAACTGTTCGGGCAGTTGCAGCGTGAATGCGGCTGGGCTTGTCTGTTCATCAGCCACGATCTCGCGGTGGTCGACCAGCTGGCCGACCGAATCGTGGTGCTGCGCAACGGCGCGGTGGTCGAGCAGGGTGATCGCGATCGCATTCTGCGCGCGCCGCAGCAGGAGTACACGCGGCGTCTGGTGGCCGCGGTGCCGGTGCCCGACCCGGTCGAACAGCGCCGCCGACGGGCACTCGCGGCCGGATTGTTCAGCGCGGACAAGGCGGGCTGATGGACGGCGTCGCGGTTGGCTGCGCCATTGTCAAGAGGGTGAGCCAACACCGGTGCGGGGTCGTTATCCGGCTCGGGTAGCGTGAGCAGGCATCTATCCGCCGATTCGGTTTGGAGCTTTCCCCGAAAATGACTGAACAGACCCCAAGTGGTGGTGCTTCATACGCCGCGGCCGGCGTGGACATCGAGGCAGGTGACCGCGCAGTCGAGTTGTTCGGGCCATTGGCGAAGAAGGCGACCCGGCCCGAGGTGCAAGGCGGCCTCGGCGGTTTCGCCGGACTGTTCGCGCTGAAGGGCGGCTATCGGGAGCCCTTGCTTGCCGCCTCGACCGACGGCGTCGGCACCAAACTCGCGGTGGCGCAGGCGATGGACAAGCACGACACCGTCGGCCTCGACCTGGTCGCGATGGTGGTGGACGACCTCGTGGTGTGCGGCGCGGAACCGCTGTTCCTGCAGGATTACATCGCCATCGGCAAAGTAGTCCCGGAGAAGGTCGCCATGCTGGTCTCCGGCATCGCCGAGGGATGTGTGCGCGCGGGGTGCGCGCTGCTCGGCGGCGAGACCGCGGAGCACCCGGGCCTGATGGACCCGGAAGACTACGATCTCTCCGCGACCGGCGTGGGCGTGGTCGAGGCCGATGCGGTGCTCGGCCCGGATCGGGTCCGTCCCGGCGACGTGGTGATCGCGATGGGGTCCTCGGGCCTGCACTCGAACGGCTACAGTCTGGCGCGCAAGGTCCTGCTCGACATCGATCGCATGTCGCTCGCCGGCCACGTCGAGGAATTCGGCCGGACACTCGGCGAGGAGCTGCTCGAGCCGACCAGGATCTACGCCAAGGACTGTCTCGCGCTGATCGCCGAGACCGATGTGCGCACCTTCGCACACGTCACCGGCGGTGGGCTGGCGGCCAATCTGGCTCGCGTGCTGCCCGCCGGCATGGTGGCGGAGCTGGATCGCGGGACCTGGAACCCGGCGCCGGTGTTCAAGATGATCGCGCAGCGCGGCCGGGTGGAGCGGGCCGAGATGGAGAAGACGTTCAACATGGGTGTCGGCATGGTCGCCATCGTCGCCCCCGAGGATGTCGACCGGGCGCTCGCCGTCCTGACCGCACGGCATATCGAGTGCTGGACGCTGGGCACGGTCAAGAAGGCCAAGGACGCCGACGCTGTGCGCGCCGTCCTGGTGGGTGAGCACCCGCGGTTCTGACCGCGGCGGAAAACGCAACGGAGTCCCGCATCGTCCGATGCGGGACTCCGTTGCGTTGCAAGCCTTTTTCGGCGCCCGTCCGTCAACCCGTGACAACGTCTGAAGGGGGAGGCCCGTCGGCCTCCCCCTTCAGACGTAAATCCGAGTCAGCGGCGCCAGTCGTCGTTGTCGTCCTCATCCCAGCGGGACAAGGAGTCGTCCGCGTCGTGCTCATCGGACAGCACACCACCACTCCGATGGGAGTTGGGGCTTCCCGAAAGCTCGCGCTGAAGGCTCGCGAAGTCGGTCGAAGGCGAGCTGTACTTCAGCTCGCGCGCAACCTTGGTCTGCTTTGCCTTAGCCCGGCCACGGCCCATGGCTGACCCCCTCGCGTCACTGCGGGGCGGCCTGGGGTTTGGTTGGCGGCCCCGTTCGAATTAATACTCTTCCTGACACACACTTTAGCGTGTGTCTGACGGTCTCGCTTCCAGGAGTGGGTGAAGATCTCCCGAACCGGTGCCGTTTGCCCGGTTGTCGCCCCGAACGGAATCCCTACACGACCCCGGGAATCGCGCGGATCACGCCGACTCGCGCACCGCCGCCGAGTACCGCGGGGGCAGCCAGCTCGGTATGCGCATCGGTCCAATCGACCCCCATTCGATGCAGAATGGCCAGCGTCAGCGGCATTCGGGCCCGGTCGTGCCCGTCTTCGATCTTGTACGCGAATGCCGATCCGTCCGGCAGCGCACCTGCGTGTACGCCGTCCGCGCCGATCTTGCAGACCAGCCCGGGGGTTGCCCGCATGGTGAGCAGGTCGGGGCCGTTCGTGCCGGAAATCACTCGCGGATGGGCGCGGATGGCATCGGCCACCCGGCGTTCCGGGGAGCCGGGATCGGCCGTGGCCATGGTCGCGAACACCCGGGCCAGGTTCACCAACGAGACCGGAATGATCGGCAGTCCGCAGCCGTCTATGCCGAGATCGGCTTCCGGCTCGCCGGTCAGGTCTGCCACCGTGGCGATGACCGCTCGCTGCAGCGGATGGGCCTGGTCCAGATAGCCCTCGGTGGGCCAGCCGTTGATCGCACAGGTCGCGAGCATCGCGGCGTGTTTGCCGGAGCAGTTCATGTAGATTCGGCGCGGTTCTTGTGCGCCGGCGAGGACGGTGGCGCGGGCCCGTTCATCCAACGGCAGGTCAGGTGGACACGCGAGGGCTTCCTCGTCGAAACCGAAACGGTCGAGCAGTCTGCGTACCAGCGCGACGTGGTCGGGCTCGCCGTAGTGCGAGGCGGTCGCGATGGCGAGTTCGGCGTCGTCGACCGGCTCGAAACCATTGCGCAGCAAGGTGATTACCTGCATCGGCTTGTTCGTCGAGCGCGGAAAGATCGGCAGGTGCACCGCTCCCAGCGCGAGGCTCGGCTCGCTCGCGGCGTCCAGCACCACCACCGTGCCGCGGTGCACGCACTCGCGGAAGCCGGATCGGACGACTTCGACCAGTTCCACACTCACCGTTGCGCTCCCGTGCCGAGGTGGTCGGCGTCGGCCGCCGCGCCCCGGCGCTCGGCAGCTCGTGCGGCGTTGGTATGCCTGCGCGTGTGCCGTTCGACCTGCATCCGCACATCGTCGGAGAGGGTCGGCTCGTCGGCGAGCAGGATCGCGAGCAGGTCGGGGTCGGTACCGGTGAACAGATCGCGGACGGTGATGCCGTGCGTCGGGACGTACACCACCGACACCTGGTCACCGGCGCCGATCGTGCCCTCGGTGAGTACCCGCAGGTAGGCGCCCGTGTCGCTGCGTAGCGTGAACCGCTTCACCCACTGCTGTTCTCCGCTCCAATGCTGGAATGTTGCGCACGGCACCCGCGGCGCGCTCACCTCGAGCAGGGTGTCTCCGATGGACCAGCGCGCACCGATCACCGCGTCGCTGACCGCGAGTCCGGCGAGGCGCAGGTTCTCGCCGAACCAGCCCGCGGGTAACTCCCTGCCGAGTTCCGCGCCCCAGCGGGCAGCGTCGTCGTCGGCGTAGGCGTAGACCGCTTGGTGCACGCCGCCGTGGTGTTCGGTGTCGCAGACGTGGTCACCGGCCAAGCCGAGCGTGCGCACTGCGACCCGACCCGGGACCGGCCGCTTGTCGATCGCGGTTCGACCGACCCGGCCCGGCGTCGCCAGTTCGGCATGCACCACACAGACGGCGCGGACTTCGCCGCGGTCGCCCACTCGCATGGACGCTCTCGTGGCGGACGCCGAGCGGGGCTCGGGGGCGCGGCTGCCGAAGAGCGATCCGCTTCGGTCGATGGTGTCCATCGGTGGATCAGCGCCCGCGTAGCCGGTCGACCGCGACCCGGCCGGGCTGCGTCGCGTGGTCGACGGGAACCGAATCGGGATCGATGGCCGCCGCGACCGGGCCGACGGACAACGTGGTGTCGGCCGGGACCGCCCGCTTGATCAACGCGAGTGCGATGGGGCCGAGTTCGTAGTGGTCGACCACCGTGCCGAGTCGGCCGACCGCGCGACCGCCCGCGGTGACGTCGTCGCCGACGGCCGGGCGTTCGTCGGCCGAGCCGTCCAGATGCAGCAGTAGCAGCTGCCGCGGCGGCTTGCCGAGGTTGTGCACCCTGGCGACGGTCTCCTGGCCGCGATAGCAGCCCTTGTCGAGATGGACTGCTCCGTGCTCGGCGACGCCGCCGATCCAGCGGGCCTCGTGCGGGATGGTGCGTTCGTCGGTGTCGAGTCCGATCCGGGGGCGCACGGCCGCGACACGCAGCGCCTCGAACGCCCACATGCCCGCGGGCGCGGCGCCTGCCGTGGTCAGCGTGCTCCACAGGTCCGGTAGCTGGTCGCGGGGGATCACCAGATCGAACGAGTCCGCGGTGGGCCAGGGCATCCGGCGTAGGAAGCCGCCGCCGGGTAGCGGCGTCGCCGCGTAGACGTCGGGGAGTTCGGAGACACCGAGTGCTTCGGTGAGGTCGGCGACCCGCGGTCCGAGCAGGGTCAGCACGGCGTGATCGGTGGCCTCGACCGGCTCGGCGTCGGCCCAGAACACCATCTTCTGCAGGAACGCGAGCAGATCGGGCCCACGCTCGGCCTCGGTGTCGATCCATACGGTGCCGTCCAGGTCGGTGAGCACGAAGTGGTGCAGCACCCGGCCGTTCAGGTCGAGGTCCAGGTTCTCCGCCGAACCACCGTTGCCCAGGGCGGCGACATGTTGGCTGGAGATGGTGTGCAGCCAGGTCAGCCGCTCGCCGCCGGTGATGCGCAGCACGAAACGATGCGAGCGGTCCACGACGGCTACTCGGTCGACAGCGGCGCGCTGTTCACCGAACGGATCGCCGTAGTGCCATGCGACGGCGGCATCGGGCGAACCCGGCGCTCCCGCGACGGCTCCCGACACGCTGAGAATGGGGCTGGGCGCAACGACCACGGACACCCTCCCCACTCTAGGCGTGGCTGCACCGCCGTGTGCGAACTGGGCTGTCGACCCGGTATTTCGGGATGGTCGATCGACAGCGGATCAAGCATCGTGCGGTGGCGGTGTGGCGAATCGGGAATAAAAGGTTCTGCGAACTCGGCCGTGCGATAGGCGCGGTTCCCTCCCACCGCCTACGCTCGACCCATGGTGGATCGAGTTCTTGTCACACTCGATGGCGTGGTCCAAGATGTGGACGCGCCGTTGTTATTTGCGGACGATATCGGCGTATTGCGCGGTGACGGTATTTTCGAAACTGTGCTCGTGCGTGCGGGAAACGCGTGCGCGATCGAGTTTCATCTAGGCAGACTGCGCCGCTCCGCGCAGGCGTTGGATCTGCCCGAACCAGAATTGGGGAAATGGCGCGAGGCCGTCGAGACGGCCGCGAAGGAGTGGGGCAGCGACCGTGAGGGTCTGATGCGGCTGGTGCTCACCCGTGGTCGCGAATCCGACCTGTCCGGCACGCCCGACAAGGTGAAGACCGGTGATCTCGCCGCCGCGGTGCCGGTGCCGACAGCCTTCGTGCTGCTGCTTCCGGTTCCCGATCGGGTCGAGAAGGCCCGCACCGAAGGCGTTTCCGTGGTCACCCTGTCCCGCGGGATCTCGATCGATCTCGCTCAGGCGGCGCCGTGGCAGTTGCTCGGGGCCAAGACGCTGTCCTACGCGAGCAATATGGCCGCCCTCCGGTTCGCCGCGCGGATGGGTGCCGATGACGTGATCTTCACCAGCACCGAGAACCGGGTGCTGGAGGGCCCGCGGTCCACCGTGGTGATCGCGCGCGACAAACAGCTGATCACGCCGCCCGCGAAGAACGGCGTGCTGCCCGGCGTCACGCAGCGTGCTCTGTTCGTCGAGGCGAAGAAGGCGGGCTGGGAGTGCCGCTACGATTCGCTGTTCACCGCTGATCTACTCACCTGCGACAGCGTCTGGATGCTGTCGAGTATCTCGCTCGCGGCGCGGGTGAACTCGCTGGACGGTCTGCGGATGTCCGCGCCGGACAACGCAAACGAGATCATCGAACTGGTGAATCGTGGCATCGAGCGCGCGGGAGCCGTCGGCGACTGGTGACGGCCCGGCGTTCGCCGGTGAGCCGCCGACCGCGGCGCGATCGGCATCAGTAGCCTCGCCCATGCCGCCGCCCCGTGATCTCCGTCCTACTCGGACGGGCACGGGGAGGCGGTGTGCAGGGGAAAGGTGTCGATGCCTGCCGAGGGCGCCGGTGTGTCGTGGCCGAGGAATTGTCGTCTTCGGTCGGCTCCGACGTAGGCTTACTACGTAACGTCGTAGATCGACAGGAGGTCGGCGTGGATGCCTTGGATATCTCCCGATGGCAGTTCGGCATCACGACGGTTTATCACTTCCTGCTGGTACCGCTCACGATCGGTCTCGCGCCGCTGGTGGCCGCCATGCAGACGGTGTGGGTGATCACCGGCAAAGAGCATTGGCTACGGCTGACCAAGTTCTTCGGCAAGCTGTTCCTGATCAACTTCGCGCTCGGCGTCGCGACCGGCATCGTGCAGGAATTCCAGTTCGGGATGAACTGGAGCGAGTACTCCCGATTCGTCGGTGACGTCTTCGGCGCCCCGCTCGCCCTGGAAGGCCTGGTCGCTTTCTTCATGGAATCGACCTTCCTCGGGCTGTGGATCTTCGGCTGGACCCGACTGCCGAAACTGGTGCACCTGGGCACGATCTGGATGGTCGCCATCGGCGTGAACGCGTCGGCGTACTTCATCATCGCCGCCAACTCATGGATGCAGCATCCGGTCGGCGCCAGGTTCAACCCGCAGACTGGACGCGCGGAACTCGACAGCATCGTCGCGGTGCTCACCAACAACACGACGATGGCGGCCTTTCCACACGTCGTCGCCGGGTCTTTCCTGACCGCGGCGACCTTCGTCGCGGGCATCGCGGGTTGGTGGATGGTGCGCAACGCGCGCGGTGGTGACGCGGGCAAGCTCGAGGAAACGCGCGGCATGTGGCGACCGGCGGCGCGGGCGAGCATCTGGGTGATGCTGGTTTCGCTTGCCGCGCTGGTCTACACCGGCGACGTCCAGGGCAAACTGATGTTCGAGCAGCAGCCGATGAAGATGGCCTCGGCGGAATCGTTGTGCCACAACGCACTCGACCCCGCCTTCTCCATCCTGACGGTAGGCACGCACAACAACTGCGACAGCGTCACGCATGTGCTCGAAGTGCCGTACGTGCTGCCGTGGCTGGCCAAGGGCAAATTCACCGGCGTGCAGCTCGACGGCGTCATCGATCTGCAGAAGGTATACAACGAGCGGTTCGGTGTCGGCGACTACCGGCCGAACCTCTTCGTCACCTACTGGTCCTTCCGCGCCATGATCGGCCTGTCGGCGGGCGCGGCGCTGCTGGCGCTCGCCGGGCTGTGGCTCACTCGCCGCGGTCGGGTACCGGACCAGCGCTGGTTCTCTTGGCTGAGTCTGCTCGTTATCCCGACGCCGTTCCTGGCCAACAGCGCGGGCTGGGTCTTCACCGAGATGGGCCGCCAGCCCTGGGTTGTCGCGCCGAACCCGACCGGCGATCCGAATCTGCGCCTGGTCGTGCAGCAGGGTGTCTCGAACCATTCGCCCGGCGCGGTGCTGTTCTCACTGATCACCTTCACACTGTTGTACGGCGCGCTCGCGCTGGTGTGGTTCTACCTGATGCGCCGCTACGTGATCCACGGCCCGGACCCGGCGCCCGAGTCGGCCGGCAGGGGCGGTGACTCCGGCGGGAGATCCGTGGAAGAACCTGCTGTCGAACAACTTTCGTTCGCTTATTAGGAGCCGGCGATGAGTGTGCAAGAGTTCTGGTTCGTACTGATCGGCGTGCTGTTCACCGGCTATTTCATGCTGGAGGGCTTCGACTTCGGCGTCGGCATGCTCATGCCGATCCTCGGCCGGGGATCCGACGCGCGACGGCGCGTGGTACTCAACACGATCGGGCCGGTGTGGGACGGCAACGAGGTCTGGCTGATCACCGCGGCCGGCGCGATGTTCGCGGCGTTCCCGGAGTGGTACGCCAGCCTGTTCTCCGGTTTCTACCTCGCGTTGCTGCTGGTGCTCGTGGCGCTGATTCTGCGTATCTGCGCCATCGAGTACCGCGGCAAGATCAACGATCCGCGCTGGCGGGCCCGGTGTGACATCGGCATCGGCATCGGGTCCTGGATACCGGCGCTCGCCTGGGGCTGGGTGTTCGGCAATGTGGTGCACGGGGTTGCGTTGAACGAGAAAAAGCAGTTCGCGGGCTCGGTGTGGGATCTGTTCGGGCCGTATGCCTTGCTCGCAGGTGTGGCGACCGGACTGTTGTTCGCCTTGCACGGCGCGATGTTCCTGGCGCTCAAGACCGGCGGGGAGGTGCGTGATGACGCGCGGCACACCGCCCGGCTACTACTGGCCCCGACCGCGGTCGTGGTCGGCGCGTTCGGGCTGTGGACCCAGTTGGCCTATGGCGCCGGATGGACCTGGGTTCCGTTCGCGCTGGTGCTACTCGGGCCGGCCATCGCGGCCGCGGCTGACATCGGTCACCGCGACGGTTGGGCTTTCACCGGGACCATGGTGACCGTGGCGGCCGTCTCCGCCTTGCTGTTCGGGTCGCTGTTTCCGAATGTGCTTCCCTCGAGCCTCGATTCGGCGTTCGACCTGACCATCCACAACGCGTCCTCGACGCCCTACACCCTGAAAGTGATGAGCTGGGCGGCGGTGCTCGTCACCCCCGTCGTGCTGATCTACCAGGGCTGGACATACTGGGTGTTCCGCAAGCGGATCACGGTCGAGCAGATCCCGGCTCCGATCGGCCTGCCGCCGGGCTCGGTGCGGGACTGACATCATGGCCCGCCCGCCGATCGACCCGCGCCTGTGGCGATACGCCCGCTCGGCGCGCAGCTACCTGGCGGTGAGCGTCGCACTGTCGCTGGTGATCACCGGCTCGATCGTGGTCGGGGCGGTCATGCTCGGACGGGTGCTCAGCGGGGTCGTCACCGATCGAGACCGTCGCACCCTCGGCGCGTGGACGGCCGAACTGACCGTACTCGCGCTGGCGATCGCGGGCCGGGCGCTCGCCACGTGGGTGCAGTCCAGGCTGGCGCATCGGGCGGGTGCGAGCGTCGTCGCGGAGTTGGAAAACGCGGTGCTCGCGACAGGCGCGCGACTGCCCCCGCGCGAACTCGACACGCGCCGAACCGAACTGGCGGTCGTCGTCGGTACCGGGCTGTCCGGGCTGCGCGGTTACCTTGTCGGGTATTTGCCCGCCCTCCTGCTGGCGGTGCTCGTCCCGCCGATCGTGCTGACGGTGATCGTGCTGCACGACCTGACCTCCGGCGTGATCGTGCTGCTCACGCTGCCGCTGATCCCGGTGTTCATGATCCTCATCGGGTTGCTGACCCAGGGACGCGCCGAGGCCACGCTCGCTGCGACGACTCGGCTTTCGGATCAACTGCTCGACCTGTTCGCGGGGATGCCGACGTTGCGGGCGCTCGGCCGCGAGATGGGGCGCGCGCACGATGTTTCCGTGCGGGAGCACGATGCGGCGACCGGTGGTGGCCCTGCCGCGAGTTCCCATGGCAGTGCCGCGGGTCCGGAAGCGGGCACCATGCAGCATCGCGTGCGCGATCTCGGCGACGCGCTGCGCAGGCGCACCATGCGTGCCTTGCGTCTCGCGTTCCTGTCCTCGATGGTGCTGGAGATGCTCGCGACATTGAGTGTGGCCCTTGTCGCGGTTTCCATCGGCCTGCGCTTGGTGTTCGGCGAGATGAGCCTTTACGCGGGTCTGGTCTGCCTGGTACTGGCCCCGGAGGTGTATCTGCCGCTTCGGATGGTGGGTGAGCGTTTTCATGCCGCGCAGGACGGAATGGCCGCTGCGGATAAGGCTTTCGCAGTGATCGGGTCGGCGTTGGTCGCGGCAGGGCGATCTGCTGGTTTCGGGTCGGGCGAATCGGCGGATGGTGCGGTCGGATCGAAGGTATTCGTCGCACCGGGCTCGGCGCTGGACGCAGCCGGCTCGCCAGGTGGTCCAGGGTCGGACGCTTCCGTGGGCGATGGGGCTGGATCGATCGAACTGCGCGCTGTCTCGGTCCTGGCGCGAAACGGATTCGCGCCGTCGGAGTTGTCGGCGGTCTTGCGACCTGGTGTGGTCACTGTGCTGGCCGGGCCGAACGGCAGCGGGAAATCGACAGCGGTGCAGGCGATCCTCGGTCTCGTCGCGCCGGAGCACGGCTCGGTGACTGTCGACGGCATCGACGTGCGGGAGCTGGATTGCGACCGCTGGTGGGCGCGCGTGGCGTGGCTTCCGCAGCGACCGGTCCTGGTGCCCGGAACCCTGCGGGACAACCTCGAACTGCTCGGCGCGCCGGCCCGCGGTGTTCTCGACGATCTCGAAGCAACCTGTGTCGCGACCGGTTTCGACGCCGTATTGGCTGACCTGCCGGACCGGTGGGACACCGTGGTCGGGCCGGGCGGTGTGGGTTTGTCGCTCGGCCAGCGCCAGCGCCTCGCGCTGACCAGGGTGCTCGCCACCGACCGCCCGATCCTGCTACTCGACGAGCCGACCGCGCACTTGGACGCCGCGAACGCGGCGACCGTGCTCGCCGCGCTGCGGGAGCGGGCACGCGCGGGCGCACTGGTGGTTGTCATCGGCCATCACCCCGCGGTGCTCGCCGCGGCCGACCATGTCGTCCGAGTCCGTGCCGACCACGCGGTGGTGGCGAAATGAGCCGCCCACGCACGCTGGAAACCCGTGTCGGCGGCACGCGGGTCAGGGATGCGAAGGATAGGGATCCGACGCTGCGGACCGACGTCGGCACGGGGAAAAGCCGGGCTGTGACAACAGACTTGCCGGAGGCGAGCACGACGCTGTGTAGTGATCTGCGTCGGATGTGGGCACTGCTCGAGCTGTCCGGCTGGCGGGTCGCGGTGGCGATCGCGTGGGGTGTGGTCGCGCTGGGCAGTGGGCTCGGCCTCGCGGCGCTGGCGGCATGGCTGATCGCCCGCGCCTGGCAGATGCCGCCGGTACTCGACTTGAGTATCGCGGTAGTCACGGTCCGCGCGCTCGGTATCACCCGTGGTTTGTGCCGCTACCTGGAGCGTCTCGCCACCCACGACGTCGCGCTGCGCGCCATGACCTCGGCACGCACGACGGTGTACCGAACATTGGCCCGGTCGGACTTCTGGCTGCTGCGGCCGGTGTCTTCGAGCAGTGAAGCCGACCGGTTGCCTGGGCGTGCGGATCGGTCTGCTCCGGATGACTCGCGCACCGGCGGCGCGGACCGATCCGGCAGCGCCGGTCGCACTCCGCCCCGCCGCGGTGATCTCCTGGTCCGGGTCGGCAGCGATATCGATGATCTGGGCGCGGTGGTGGTGCGCGTGTTCGTGCCGGTCGTGGTCGCGCTGGTACTGGCTGTCGCGGCGGTCGGGCTGCTGGCGACGATCTCGACGGGTGCGGCGGTGATTCTGGCCGGGACGCTCGCGTTGTCCGGGCTTGTCGGGCCGTGGTTGTCGGCCAGAGCGGCCCGCGAAGCCGAACGTGCCGTACGCGCGGACCGTGCCGAGTTCACCGCGCGAGCCCTGTCAGTTCTCGACCACGCGGCCGAACTCCGTGTCGCGGGTCGCCTCGACGCCGCCTTGGCCGCCGCCGCGGACTCCTCGCGCCGAGCGGTCGCCGCGGAGGACACCGCGGCCGGTCGAAGCGCATGGGCGGCAGCGGCTACGCCGCTCTCGATCGGCGTCAGCGCGCTCGGCGCTCTGTTGATCGGTATCACCCGCTACGGCCCAGACGGTGGCACAGCGGGCGCGATGACCCCGATGGCGCTGGTGGTGCTCGTCCTACTGCCCCTGTCGGCATTCGAGGCGGTTGCCTCGCTGCCGGCGGCCGCGCAAGCGCTGACAACTGCTCGCGCGGCCTTGCACCGTCTGGTCAGGTTCGAAGGCCATCCACCTGCGCGCGACGTCTCGGCCATCGACGCGCTGCCGTCCGACCGCTCGGGGAGTGCGGGTGTCGGGTCGAGCACGGCGACGATTCCGCGGCTGTCGGAGAGATTTCCGGCCGGGGTCGTCGGTGCACCGGACAGTCCGGTAGGCGCAATGACGTTGTCCGCTGTGCCGGAATTGCCGGAGGGGCGGCGGATCGCGGTTGTCGGCCCGAGCGGCGCTGGGAAGACGACTCTGTTGATGGCGTGGGCGGGGCTGTTCGGCAGCCCCCGTCGTGATGTCACCTTCTTCGCGGAGGATGCGCACCTGTTCGGGACGTCTGTCTTGGAGAACCTGCGGGTTGCCCATGGCGATCTGGTCGAGGACGAGGCCGAAAGCGCGTTGCGCGCAGTCGGTCTCGGCGACTGGCTGGACGCCCTGCTGGACGGGGTGCACACCGGCTTGATCGGGGGAGCGGCCGCCGTCTCGGGTGGCCAGCGCCGTCGTATCCTGCTCGCGCGCGCCCTTGTCGCACCGGCCCGGGTGCTGCTGCTCGACGAGCCGACCGAGCACTTGGAGGCGGACGCGGGTGACCGAGTCCTGCGCGACCTGTTGGACGCCGAGAGCGGTCTCGTCGGACCCGATCGAATCGTGGTCGTCGTCACACATCGACTGCCGCCGGATCATCGGGCCGACGCGGTCGTCCAGGTTGACGCATCAGGTCTGGTGACAACCGTTTTCCCGGCCAAAGGCGAGCACGTTTGCGCCCACCGAGAAATTCCGTTGCCCAGCCACTGACACCTCGCTAGATTCATTGGTACACGAGGAAGGAGGTGGTTCGAAGAATGGTTATTCATAGGACACGTGAGGTGGCTGTCCGCTAGCGCCACCGCTGCAGGTGGATTCGCCCGCGCGAGCGCTGAGCGTAATCCAGGCAGTCACCCGGCCCCCGAGCCCCGGTCTGTCCGACCGGACCCGTGCGAGTAACGCCGCACAGGTATGGCTCGGGGGCCGTTTCCTTTCGGCGGTGGTGCTGTCGCGGACAGGGCGCGCGTACTGGCGCCGGAGCCCGGAGAATCTATTACCGGCGGGGTGCGGTCGACCGACAGCAGCCGGGAAGGGGCCATAGATACGCGCTACTCCGGGTGTCCGACCACAGTGCTTCGGACACACGGAGTGCGGAGCGAACGCGCCGCTTCAGCCTATGTAGCGCTGGAGACGGGCCGAGAGGCGAGGTTTGAGCGGTCCGTCGGCGACCACCCGTTCCTCGACGTAAGCCAAATCGCCATCTTCGACGATGCCGTAAAGGCGCTTGGCGCCGCCGACAACGTCGCCGGACTGGCTGCGGATCACCACGTCGGTGGCCAGTTCCCAGGACGACTGGGTGAGGGCTTGGCCGTAGAACAGCTCGACGATGCCGGTGCTGTGCGCGAGCAGCAATTCGATGACCTCGTCGTTGCCATCGTTACCGACCCGCCAGAAGCCGCTCTCGCGCAGATCCGGGCCGTCGTAGTTGCCGTCGGTGTCGATGACCCAGGAACGGGAATCCCAGGCGAGATAGTCGCCGCCATCGTGCGAGACGACGATCTGTTGACCGAAGCGGTAGTCGCCACGCTCGGAAGAGTTGCCTTCACCTTCGCCGCGCCACACGCCGACCAACGGCAGCAGAGCGAGCATCGAGGAACTCAGATCCGGTCCGAGTCGTAAATTGGCGGTGTCCTCGGGTAACGGGAGGTCCGGCAGGACCGGAATGTTCCGAGTGCCGGTCGCTTTCGCCCGTTCGGCGGCGTCGGCGACCGCCCGGTCGCCACCACGACGCGAAGCGGCATCGGCCGGAGCATTGCCGTTCATGTGTTCACTCGCTCGCTCGGCCGGATCGGAACCTTCGCTCGCGAGTTCGCTCATGACTCGGTGAACAGCCGGTAGAAGACGTAGAGGCCGAACCAGCCGATCAGCACGGCCACGGCCACCAGCAGAATCTCGAAGAAGAGGACCACGGTCGAAGTCTAACGACTTCCGTGCCGCCACACGCACACGGCCCCGGTGCCTCCCGTCACAGTGGGAAGCGGCCGGGGCCGGGCGCCTGCGTGCGGTTGCGTTACTTGGCGACCGCAACCTCGACGGCGTGGATGCCCGCGCCTTCCGGGCGTACCTCCGCGGACCCGTTGCCCGCCGAGGACAGTGCCCGGACCGTCCACGCGCCGGGAGCCGCGAAGAACCGGAAGTCGCCGGTCCCGGAGGCGACGACCTCAGCGGTGAAGTCACCGTTGCCGTCGAGCAGACGCACGAACGCGCCGCCCACCGGCTGACCGTCGATGCTCAGGACACGTCCGGTGATGACCGTTTCCTTCTCCACGTCGACGCCCGCCGGGATGGCCTGACCTTGGGTAGGTGCTGCACACATAGTGATTACGCTCCCAACGCGATCGGCGCGCCGACGAGGGAACCGTATTCGGTCCAGCTCCCGTCGTAGTTCTTGACATTCTGGTGGCCGAGCAGTTCCTGCAGCACGAACCAGGTGTGCGAGGAGCGCTCGCCGATCCGGCAGTACGCGATGGTTTCCTTCTGGCCGTCCAGACCGGCTTCCTGGTAGATCTCGGTCAGCTCGGCATCGGACTTGAAGGTGCCGTCCTCGTTCGCGGCCTTGCTCCACGGCACGTTGATGGCGGTGGGGATGTGGCCGGGACGCTGGCTCTGCTCCTGCGGCAGGTGGGCGGGAGCCAGGATCTTGCCGGTGAACTCGTCGGGCGAACGGACGTCGACCAGGTTCTTGGTGCCGATGGCCGCGATGACCTCGTCCCGGAACGCGCGGATCGTCAGGTCGGGCGCGGCGGCCTTGTACTGGGTGGCGGGGCGGTTCACAGCCGCGGTCGAGAGCGGGCGGCCTTCGAGCTCCCACTTCTTGCGCCCGCCGTCGAGCAACTTGACGTTGTTGTGACCGTACAGCTTGAAGTACCAGTAGGCGTACGCGGCGAACCAGTTGTTGTTGCCGCCGTACAGCACGACCTCGTCGTCGTTCGAGATGCCGCGTGCCGAGAGCAGATCGGAGAACTGCTCCTGGTTCACGAAGTCGCGACGAACCTGATCCTGCAGGTCCTTCTTCCAGTCGAGCCGGACGGCACCCTCGATGTGACCACCGTCGTAGGCGGAGGTGTCCTCGTCGACCTCGACGAAGACGACGCCGGGGGCGTTGAGGTTCTCTTCGGCCCAGTCAACGGAGACCAGGACATCGGAGCGAGCCATTGTGTTCCTTTCAGAGATGACGTGCAGGGTCAGTTCGATGCCGGGGACCCGGCGGTGTGCGCGTCCGAACCGGAAGCGGCTGTTCGCGAAACCACCGAGGGCTCGCGAACACCGCCGATCGGACCGGTCCGACGAAGGCGGGCGACCAGCGGATAGATCTGGCAACCCAGGCAGATCCCGAACGCCGCGTTCAGGAACGCCGCGAACAGGGCGAAGCCGGCGAAGATCGCGCCGACGACGGTGACGCCGAGCGCGAAGCCCAGCAAGCTGACGGCCGCGAAGGCGAAGCCGAGCAGTTGTGCGAACCGCAGCGGAGCCACGGGCTCGGTCTCGCTGGTCGGGGCACGGCGCGGCGCGACGAAGGTGGCGTAGATCCGGCCGTATGGGTGACGGCGCGGACCAACGGCGGCGCCGACGGCGAAGACGACCGCCTGCACTCCGATCAGCGCTGCGGCGGCGACGGGCGAGAATGCGGCGGCCACGAGGACCAGAACGAGGACGGCGGTGGTGATCCACGCGGTGAATCGAGGACCGCGGACGTCGACCTGATCGACGGAAGTGGACGAAATTTGGGAATAATTACGGGCCTGGGTGGACATTGGGCGTACTCCTGCGCTGAATATGTCAAATGACTGGAAAGTTGCCAGCTCGCCGGGGGATCGTGTGATCACGCACGCGGCGGACAGCGGTCGGCGTCAGGAAATCCGGAAAAGCCGACCTATCAGCGGCACAGGCAGCAACAACCACCGAGCCGACACAGATCCACTGTGCGGCGTCGGGTGAGCATCAGCTCGTGGTTGTCAAGCACGGAGGTAGTTTACCCAATTCGGCCGGAGAAATGGACCCCGGGGGTCGTCACATCCGTCAGGGGGGCTTGTCGTCGCAGCTCAGGCGGCCGCGGTGAGCGGTTCGAGCGCGGAGTGCAGATCTGCGGCCTTCGGCACGCCGGAGATCCGGAAGCGCTCTCTGCCTTCGATATCGAAGACGAATATGGTGGGCAGCGAGAGGACATTCAGCTCGCGCGCCAGTGCCGGTTCGGCATCGATGTCGACTTCGATGTCCAGCGGTGGCTGTGCCGAGTGCGCCAATTGCTCTGTGACATTGGCAACTACCCGGCGAACAGCGGAGCACGGCCCACACCATTCGGCGGAGAAATGCAGTACCGCAGGACCGGAACCGGTCACGCCGACCGTCGCGAGCAGGTCGGCGCGTGCCGATTCGGCGGTCTCGATAACGGTCGCCGGCCGCACCGTGCCCTCTCGACGGCGCAGCACCATGCCTACCGCCAGCGCGGCGAGCAATGTCACCGCCAGGATTGTGAACTGGATCATGGTCGCTGCAATCGGTCGAGGTCGATCGTGACGTTCACGCCCTTGCCCTCCACCACGATCTGTCCACCCTGGGCGGACACTTTGGTGGGCCGAACTCCGAACGGCAACTCTTTGGTGTCGATGGTACGGGTGAACCGGGCGAGCACCGCGGGCCGATCCGCCTCGGTGATCACCGCGACCGGCGTGGGCTCGGTGCCGGGGCCGCCGCGATAGAAGCCGGTCGCCACGATCTTCACCTGGTCGTCGTCGAGCAGTAGATCCGCCTGCACGCTCACCTTTTCGCCGCCGAACTGGGTTCCTGGGGTCTCGGGCAGGGTGCCGGTCAGTACCAGCGCACCCGTCGTGGTCATGCCGGATCCACCCGACCCGCCGGTTCCATCGGACTTGTCCGCCGGGCGCGAGTGCACCTGCAGATCGGGGATGCCGAACAGCCTGCCGAGTTCGGTCGGCTCCACCCGCACCCTGCTGTCCACCCGCTCCACCGGGACGCCGCGCAGGCTGCCATCGACCAGTTCGCCCAGCGGCAGCCGCACGCCGGTCAGTGTCGCCTCCAGCGCGATCTCGCCTGGAATGTCCAGTCGCTTCGCGCGGGCCCGGATCTCGACGTAGTCGTAGCGGCTGTCCCAGGCCTGGCCGATGAACGGGAATCCGTGGATCGTCACCTCGGGGTCGGCGGTGAGATCCGCGCCGTCGCGCAGCGCGCGCGAGACGCGGTACTCCGAATATGCCGCGGTGCCGAAGTCGATGACGACCGCCAGTCCCGCCAGGCACAGCAGGCCGATGATCAACTTGCGCATGCGCTAGGCCGCCTCTCCGCGTTTCTTGCCGACCATGGGCGCCGCGAGAGCTGCGTAGCGGGGTGGCGGCTGGGTTTCGGCAGTACTCGGTGAGTTACCCATGTAGGCACGATATCTGCCATCGCGTTGTGGAGTGCCCCGGAGTCGCCCGGAGCGGGTTGAGCACCCGGAACGCGTGGTCATACGGGGTAACGCGCTAATCTTGCATCCAATCACCTGTGATCGGCGACGTGGCTGCGGCGGTGCTGCCGTTGTCCGCGGAGCTACGAGATGGGAGGCGGGCTTGTGGAGCTGCTCCTGCTTACCTCCGACCCCAACCCCGAGTCGGTGTTGCCCTCGTTGGCGTTGCTTGCGCACCACGTGCGCCCGGCGCCCACCGAGGTGGCATCGCTGCTCGAGGCAGGCACCGCGGACGTTGCCTTGGTGGATGCGCGCACCGATCTGGCCGCTGCCCGCGGCTTGTGTCGGCTGCTCGGCAGCACCGGTTCGTCCGTGCCGGTAGTCGCGGTGCTCACCGAGGGCGGCCTGGTCGCGGTCAACGCCGACTGGGGCCTCGACGACATTCTGCTGCCGAGTACCGGCCCGGCCGAACTCGATGCCAGGCTGCGGTTGCTGGTCGGGCGCAGCGGCGGCGTCGCGAGCCCGGAGAACACCGGCAAGATCACCCTCGGCGAGCTGGTGATCGACGAGGGCACCTACACCGCGCGGCTGCGCGGTCGCCCGCTCGATCTCACCTACAAGGAATTCGAGCTGCTCAAATACCTCGCGCAGCACGCGGGCCGGGTATTCACCAGGGCGCAGTTGCTGCAGGAGGTGTGGGGCTACGACTTCTTCGGCGGCACCCGCACGGTCGATGTACACGTCCGCCGCTTGCGTGCCAAGCTCGGCAGCGAGTACGAGTCGCTGATCGGCACAGTGCGCAATGTCGGCTACAAGGCGGTGCGACCGTCGCGGGCCACGGGAAAGGGCGAGCCGGTCAGCTTCTCGGACGGCGACGCCGAGGGCGCCGACGACTCGCCGCTCGCGCCGGCCCAGGGTTCGACCCAATGAGCTGACGCGGTTCTCCGCGCCGGTCTGTGGTGGCGGCAGTTCGCGGCAAGTGTGCTCGGTCGTCCGGAAATGTGGGCCGCCTCGATAACGTTGCCCAAGGAGAACCCGGATCGGGTCCGATGGCGTGAGGAGCGGAGGCCGATGAGCGGCGTGACAACACAATGGACCGACCGGCCGGACGCGAAGACGGCGAGTGGGATTCGGGACCTGCTCGAGCGCGCCGCCAGCACCGACGGGGTCGCCCCGGTTTCCGAGCAGACGGTGTTGTCGCTGACCTCCTCCGATCCTGCGGTCGCCCGCCATCTGCTCGCGCTGCGCGAGGATGTGCTCGTCGGCTATGCGAATCTCGTTCCGGCACACGGAGATCACCCGGCGATGGCCGAAGTGGCCGTGGACCCGCCTGCGCGCGGTCATGGCATCGGAACCGATGTGGTCGCGCTCGCGCTCGCGGCGGGCGGACCGGGTGCCCGAGTCTGGGCCCATGGCGATCGGGCGCCGGCCAAGGCGGTCGCGGCCCGGCTCGGCTTGCGCACGGCACGCGAGTTGTGGCAGATGCGGCGATCGTTGGTGACGCCGGAACTCCCGGAGTTGGTCGTGCCGGACGGCACCGTACTGCGCACCTACGCCGGACCCGCCGACGACGCGGAGTTGCTGCGAGTGAACAACGCCGCCTTCCACTGGCACCCGGAACAGGGCGGCTGGACCGAACGGGACATCGAGGCTCGCCGGGCCGAGTCGTGGTTCGACCCGAAGGGCCTGTTCCTGGCCGTCGACGCCGCCGACCCTGGTCGCGTCCTCGGATTCCATTGGACCAAGGTGCATTACGAGCAGGACCCGCCGATCGGTGAGGTGTACGTGGTCGGTATCGATCCGGCCGCGCAAGGCCGTGGACTCGGCCGGCTGCTCACGGTGGCCGGGCTGCGCCACCTGCGCGACAGCGGTCGTGGCGAGGCATTGCTGTACACCGAAGCCGACAACACCGCCGCGGTGCGGACCTACACCCGCCTCGGATTCGCCCCGGCGCACATCGACGTCGCCTACGCGGTGGTGGCGGCCGAATAGCGGCCCCCCACCGAGTAATACTGGGGCAGACATCACACCCACCGGGCGCATTAGCGCCGGGCTGTTCACTCACCGTTCATCCAGGTTGGTCGAACTGTCAACCACGTGACTTTAGGTTGAGTGAGGGCAGCACACGTTGCTGCCTGGTGCGCGAGTTCCCCGCGAACAGCACCACAGCACCCGTCCGGGCCGGTGAGGGACCGGACGAGTAGGACGCGATTCCGGAGGAATAGTGAATCTCAAGCGCAGCAGCGCCCTAGTGGGTGTGCTGGCCGTCGGCGCCATGGCGCTCGCCGCCTGTGGCAGCGACGACAACAGCGCGACCGACACGAGCAATGTGGCCAAGGTCGACGTCGCGTGTGGCGGCAAGTCGGCCCTCAAGGCCAGCGGCTCTTCGGCGCAGAAGAACGCGGTGGAGCGGTTCATCGCCGCTTACGAGAAGAACTGCGATGGCGCCACGCTCAACTACACGTCGAGCGGTTCCGGTGCGGGTGTGAGCGAGTTCCTCGGCGGCCAGACCGATTTCGGCGGCTCCGACTCGCCGCTGAGCGCCAAGAAGGACGAGCCGGCCAAGGCCGCCGATCGCTGCGCGTCGCCCGCGTGGAACCTCCCGACCGTGTTCGGCCCGGTCGCGGTCACCTACAACATCGATGGCGTGACCGACCTCGCGCTGGACGGTGCGACCGCCGCCAAGATCTTCAACGGCACCGTGACCACCTGGGACGCCCCGGAGATCAAGGCGCTGAACCCGAACGCCCAGTTGCCCGCCGAGCCGATCGCGGTGATCTTCCGCAGCGACGAGTCGGGGACCACGGACAACTTCCAGCTCTACCTCGATGCCGCTTCCGATGGTGCGTGGGGCAAGGGCGCGGGCAAGGCGTTCGCGGGTGGCGTCGGCGCGGGTTCGAAGGGCAATGAAGGCACCTCGGCCGCGGTGAAGAGCACCAAGAACTCGATCACCTACAACGAGTGGTCCTTCGCGAAGGCGCAGAACCTGTCCATCGCGCGGATCATCACTTCCGCGAGCAAGGATCCGGTGACGCTGAGCGTCGCGTCGGCGGGCAAGGCGATCGAGTCGGCGAAGATCTCCGGTCAGGGTAACGACCTGGTCATCGACACCTCGTCGTTCTACAAGCCGTCGGTGGCGGGCGCGTACCCGATCGTGATGCCGACCTACGAGATCGTGTGCTCGAAGTACAGCGACGCCGGTACGGCCAAGGCGGTCAAGGCATTCCTGACCACCGCGGTCGGCAACGGCCAGCAGGGACTGGACGAGGCCGGGTACATCCCGCTGCCCGAGCAGTTCAAGACCAAGTTGACAACCGCCATCAACGCCATTTCCTGATCGCATACCCATGACCGTGCACGACGAAGTTACCGCCGCTGGCCAGCCGGACTCGACCGGCCAGCGGCTGGGCGGAGATACTGCGCTCATGCCGAGCAAGCCGAGTAAGCCGAGCACCGACACGGCCGCCACCGGCGGTCGCCGTCACAGTCAGCGGGCGGAAATCCTCTTCCGCTCGCTGGCCACGACGGCGGGCGCGATCATCGTCGCCGCCATCGCCCTGATCGCGTTATTTCTGCTGATCCGGGCGGTGCCTTCGGTGCTGGCGAATGACGCGAACTTCTTCACCAGTACCGAGTTCAGTACTTCGGACGCCAACCATCTGCGGTTCGGTATCCGGGACCTGTTCATGGTGACGGTGCTCAGTTCGCTCTTCGCGCTGGTGCTGGCAGTTCCGATCGGCATCGGCATCGCGCTGTTCTTGACGCACTATGCGCCGAAGTCGCTCGCGCGACCCTTCTCGGTGCTGGTCGATCTGCTCGCGGCGGTACCTTCGATCGTGTTCGGTCTGTGGGGAATTCTGGTGCTCGCTCCGCAACTGGAGCCGGTACAGAACTTCTGCAACGACAACCTCGGCTGGCTGTTCCTGTTCTCGGACGGCAACATTCCGCTGGCCAGTGGTGGCACCATCTTCACGGCCGGCGTCGTCCTCGCCGTGATGATCCTGCCCATCATCACCTCGGTCAGCCGCGAGGTCTTCACCTTGACGCCGCGGGCGCACATCGAAGCGGCACAGGCGCTCGGCGCGACGAAATGGGAAGTCGTCCGGATGACCGTGCTGCCGTACGGGCGAAGCGGCATGATCGCCGGCGCGATGCTCGGCCTGGGCCGAGCGCTCGGTGAGACGATCGCTGTCCTGATCGTGCTGCGGACGGCCGCGCAGGCCGGACACTGGTCGGTCTTCGACGGCGGCTACACCTTCGCCTCCAAAATCGCCTCGGCCGCTGCGGAATTCAGTGAACCGTTGTCGACCGGTGCGTATATCGCGGCAGGCTTCGTGCTGTTCGCGCTGACCTTCGTCGTGAATGCGCTGGCGCGGTTCGCCGCGGGCGGAAGGGTGAACGGGTGATGACCACCTCGACGTTGGACCGGCCGATCAAGGCTCCGACCTTCCGCACGGTGAGCATGGCGCGCCGGATGCGCAACAACCTCGCGACCGGATTGGTCTGGCTGTCGTTCGGCATCGCGCTCGTGCCGCTGGGCTGGGTGCTGATCATGGTGGTCAGCAAAGGCTTCCATGCGGTGGTCCGGGCGAACTGGTGGCAGAACTCCATGAAAGGCGTACTGCCCAACCAGTTCGCGGGCGGCGTCTACCACGCGATCTACGGAACGATCGTGCAGTCGCTGGTAGCGACGGTGATCGCGGTGCCGCTCGGCATCATGGCCGCGGTCTATCTGGTCGAGTACGGCCGCGGGCTGCTGGCCAAGACCACGACGTTCATGGTCGACATTCTGGCCGGTGTGCCTTCCATCGTCGCGGCGCTGTTCATCTTCGCGCTGTGGATCGCGACGCTGGGCTTCCCGCAGAGCTCGTTGGCGGTGTCACTCGCCTTGGTGCTGTTGATGTTGCCCGTGGTGGTCCGCAGCACCGAGGAAATGCTCAAACTGGTGCCGCATGAATTGCGCGAAGCGTCCTACGCACTCGGCATTCCCAAGTGGCGGACGATTCTGCGGATCGTGGTGCCGACCGCGCTGCCCGGCATGATCAGCGGCATTCTGCTGGCCATCGCCCGGGTGATGGGCGAGACGGCTCCGGTGCTGGTGCTGGTCGGCTACAGCAAGTCGATCAATACGAACATCTTCGACGGCAATATGGCGTCGCTGCCGTTGCTGATCTATCAGGAGTTGGCCAACCCCGAAGCCGCTGGACGGCAGCGGGTCTGGGGAGCGGCTCTCACGCTCATTCTCATCATCGCCTTCCTGTACCTGGCGGCGGCGGCCCTGAACCGGCTGCTGACGCGGAACCGATAGAGCGGAACGGATTACCGAAATGGCCAAGCGGATCGACGTCAAAGATCTGAACATCTTCTACGCCAAGTTCCATGCCGTGTCCGATGTTTCGCTGACGGTGCTGCCGCGCAGTGTGACCGCCTTCATCGGACCCTCGGGCTGTGGCAAGTCCACCGTGCTGCGTTCGCTCAACCGGATGCACGAGGTGACCCCCAACGCTCGTGTCGAGGGTGCGGTGCTGCTGGACGGCGAGGATATCTACGGCACCGAGATCGACCCGGTCGGTGTGCGTCGCACCATCGGCATGGTGTTCCAGCGGCCGAACCCGTTCCCCACCATGTCCATCAAAGACAACGTGGTGGCCGGGCTCAAGCTGCAGGGCGTGCGCGGCAAGAAGGAACTCGACGAGGTCGCCGAGCGCTCGCTGCGCGGCGCCAACCTGTGGAACGAGGTGAAAGACCGGCTGGACAAGCCGGGCGGCGGCCTCTCCGGCGGTCAGCAGCAGCGTCTGTGCATCGCACGGGCCATCGCGGTCTCACCCGACGTGTTGCTGATGGACGAGCCCTGCTCGGCGCTGGACCCGATTTCCACGTTGGCGATCGAGGACCTGATCACCGAACTGAAGAAGGACTTCACCATCGTCATCGTCACGCACAACATGCAGCAGGCCGCGCGCGTGAGTGACCAGACCGGCTTCTTCAACCTGGAGGCTCAAGGCAAGCCGGGCAAGTTGATCGAGATCGACGATACCGAGAAGATCTTCTCCAACCCGTCCCAGAAGGCCACCGAAGACTACATCTCGGGCCGCTTCGGCTGATCCACTCGACGAATACTGTCGGCGACAATCCAAGTCCTGGGCGGATATCGAGCCGCCCAGGACTTTCGATTGCGCACCGCAGACCGAAAGTCTCGCCGGCACAACAGTCGGTCATCGCGGCTGCGCGGAAAGCCTCGATCACTCGGTGTCGGGGTCAGGGGGAAGGACTCCGGTGACCAGGAAGATGACGCGGCGTCCGATTTCGACGGCGTGGTCGGCGAAGCGCTCGTAGTAGCGGCCGAGCAGCGTGATGTCCACTGCCGCGGCGACGCCGTATTTCCAGTCGCGATCCATCAGCAGCGTGAACAGATGACGGTGCAGGTCGTCCATCGCCTCGTCGTCCTCGTTCAGCTGGGCGGCGCGCTCGGGGTCACGGGTCTCGAGGACCTCCTTGGCGCCGGCGCCCATGTTCACCGCGATGCGGCCCATCTCGGCGAAGTAGCCGTTGACCGCTTCGGGTAGCGCGTGATTCGGATGGCGCCTGCGCGTGACCTTCGCGACGTGCAGCGCGAGCGCGCCCATGCGGTTGACGTCACCGACGATCTGGATCGCGCTCACTACTTGCCGTAGATCGCCTGCCACCGGCGCTTGCAGTGCGAGTAGGGCGAAGGCTTTCTCTTCGGCGTCCTGGATCAGCTCGGCGATCCGGTCGGATTCGCCGATCACCTGCTCGGCCAGCGCGAGGTCGGCCTGGAGCAACGACTGGGTGGCCCTGTCCATCGCCGACCCGGCCAGATCGGCCATCTCGCCCAGCAGGTGGGCGAGATCGGCCATTCGCTCGTTATAGATCACACGCATGAGGTCAGACCCTAGTTCTCGGCGCTGACCAAGTCACTAACACGGGGTGAATGGCCGGGTATCCGAGGTTTGCGATCGTATTGCCAGGCGCGACCTCCGCCGGATACGTCGAGTCCGGGCGGCGGTCGCTACTTGCAGACCTCTTCGGCAGCGTTGACGTGCTCCAAGTCGGACGGCAGCGAGACGGGCGCCGCGCTGGACGGGCTCATGGTCACATTGGTGATCGGATCGCCGACCGGTACCGGACTGGTCACCGTGCCGGAGAAGTCGGTACCCAGCACCACCTCGATGATGCCGCCGAGATCGGTGGCCTGTTCCAAGGTCGCGCCCGGAATCGCGCTGGCGACCGTGGCTGCTTCCGCTTCGTTTCCCGCCGCATAGCGGACCTTCGAGGTCGACGAGGTGCCTTGCGTGTAGTTCGCCGTGTTGTAGATCTGGAAACCCTGGTTGTTCAGCTTTGTCGACACTTTGTTGGCTATGCCGGGGATGTCCGTGGCATTGGAGACCAACAGCGACACCGTGCTCGGATCCACGGCGACCACGCGTGGCGCGGGCGCCGGAGCGGCGGGCGACGGCGTGTCCGTGACCGCGGGCTTCTCACCCGGCAGCGGACGGTCGTCGCGAATGGCCGAGAAGATCGCCTTGATATCGGATTCCCGCGGGATCTCATTGCCGTAGGACGTTGTACCCGCGGTGGGGATCGTGAGGAAGGTCACGGCGCCCGCGTCCACCTTCTGTAGCGATCGCCCCAACATCAGCAGGTCGTTCGATTGGACCCCGTCCATCCACGCGTGCTTCTGGAACGCCTGGATGAAACCGTTCAGCTTGCCCGGATCGAAGAGGATCCGGCTGGAGAGCGTGCTGCGCAACAGCGAGGCCAGGAACCGCTGCTGCCGGTTGATGCGGTCGTAGTCGCTGCGCTCCTCGCCGACGACCTTGCGCGCTCGCACGTAGTTCAGCGCCGTCTCCCCGCTGATGCGCTGTTTGCCGGCGGCCGCGAGAACGGTACCCAGCTCCCCGTCGATGAGCGGCTTGGTCGCGCAGACCTCGACGCCGCCGACCTCGTTCACCATGGACTCGAATCCGGCGAAGTCGATCGCGACGAAGTGGTTGATGCTGAGCCCTGTCATCTTGGAAATGACGTTGAACAGGCATTTCGGCCCGCCCAGTGCGTAGACGGCGTTGAGCTTGTCACCGACCGCCGCGGGGAATTTCTCGCCCGTGTAGTCGGCCTTGTCGTTGTCCCAGCCTTCGCAGACCGGGCGGGTGACGTCGAGGTCGCGCGGGAACGAGACCAGTACCACCCGTTGGCGCTCTTTGGGCACGTGCACGAGCATGACCGTGTCGGCGCGGGCGCCCTCGGCGTCGTCCAGCGTGCCCGCGCCGACTGTCCCGTTGGCGCCCGCCCTGGTGTCGGTACCGACGAGCAGGAAGTTCTCGTCGCCGAGTTGGGCGCCCGCGTCGACGACGTCGGTCGAGTTGTTGTCGATCGCGGAGACCTGGGTGAATCCGTTGTTGATGGACCGCAGGTAACTCCAGCCACCGCCGGTGGTCAGCAGCACGATAACGGCGGACACCGTCAGCGCCGCGCGGCCCGCCGCGCGTAGGCGCTTGGCCCGGCGCTGCCGCGCGGCTTCCAGGCGTGTTTGCGCCGGCGCGCCGACGGCCTTGGGTACGGCGTTGCTTTCCTTGGTGGGCCAGCCGGAACTCTTGCGCTTGGCGCGGGTGGGCTCGGTGAGCGGGGGAAGAATGTCGGTGACTTCTTCGGCCGGTGCGGGCATGGGGCGCTCGGTGGGGCGACGGCCGCCACCGCGTGCGGCCTGGGTCGCCTGTTCGCCGGTGATGTCCTGCACTACCGGCGAAGCCCCGGTCTGCCGTGGCGTGGGCGTGTCAGGGGCGCGTCGGGGGCCCGCCGCGGCGCCACGGCGATTGGCGGCGTCGGGCGGGCGGCGGGGGGCCGGTTCGGCGGGCCGCCGCGCGGCTTCCATCGGGCCGGACTCGGCTCGGCGTCCGCGATTCGGCGCCGCGTTCGCGTTCGCGTTCGGTGGCGGTTCCGCGCGCCGGCTCCGGCGCCCGACCCGCTCGTTGTCGACCTTCTGAACGAGATCCTGGACTGTCAGCGGTGCGGAAGGCTGGTCTGGCGGGGCCTCGGGGTGGCGCGAGCGTCGAGACGCCCGGGCCGCGTCTCGTTCCGGGTATTCCTCCGCGGGATAGCGCTCCCACGGGGCGCGACCTCCGGGCCGTGGCGAATGCCCGTGCCGATCGTCACCCACCAACGAACCTCGCTTTTCGTCTTGCTCTCCGCCTCGGGCCGTATTCGACCGGCAGCACCGATGCCGCAATGATAACGATTCCGCCACAGCGGGCCACCCCAGGCGAAATCGAACCGGTCACAGTGCTGCTGGATATCTGGTTCGCTGAAAGATTGCCAGATCAGCCGCCGCTGTGCATCACATCGGCCCCGCGTGGCACCGCCGGATCGTCCGGATCGTCGAGCCAGCCGTGTGGCAGGGCGACCTTGCCCGGCGAGCCCTGACGGCCGCGTGGACCCTCGGCGTCCTTCGGGAATGGCGCGGCCGGATCGAGTTGTCCGACAAGATCTTCCAGCTCGGCGAGGCTGGAGACGGTGGCAAACGCGCGACGCAGGTCGGCGCCGACCGGGAAGCCCATCAGGTACCAGGCCATGTGCTTGCGCAGATCGCGCATGGCCTTGTCCTCGCCCAGATGCTCGGCGAGCAGCGCGCCGTGTCGAAATAGTACCGCGCCAACTCTGCCGAGGTCGGGCGTGTCGGGCAGTGGCTCGCCGCGCAGCGCGGCTTGGAGTTCGGCGAACAGCCACGGCCTGCCCAGGCAGCCGCGGCCGACGACCACGCCGTCACAGTTGGTCTCGTCCATCATTCGAACGGCGTCGGCGGCGGAGAAGATATCGCCGTTGCCGAGCACGGGGATCGAGGTGACGGCGTCCTTGAGCCGGGCGATCGCGGTCCAATCGGCCTGGCCGGAGTAGCGCTGTGCGGCCGTGCGGGCGTGCAGCGCCACCGCACGCACGCCTTCGGCTTCCGCGATGCGGCCCGCGTCCAGGTAGGTGTGGTGCTCGTCGTCGATGCCGATCCGGAATTTCACGGTCACCGGGACACCCGCCGGTTCGGCGGCGCCCACCATAGCCGCCACGATGCGCCGGAACAGCGTCCGTTTGTACGGCAGCGCGGCGCCACCGCCGAGCCGAGTGACCTTGGGTACCGGGCAGCCGAGGTTGAGGTCGATATGGTCGGCCAAGCCTTCGCCCACGATGATCCGGACCGCCTCGCCGAGAGTGGCCGGGTCGACGCCGTAGAGTTGCATCGAACGCGGATGTTCGTCCGCGTCGAACGACATCATGTGCAGGGTCTTCTCGTTGCGTTCCACCACCGCGCGCGCGGTGATCATTTCGCAGACGTAGATCGAGGTCGGGCTGCCGAATTCCCGGCATAACTTGCGAAACGCCAGATTCGTGATGCCCGCCATCGGCGCGAGCACGACCGGCGGATCGACCGGATAGGACCCGATCCGCAGCGTGGCCGTCGCCTCGGTAGTCATCGTCACGCCGACAGTGTCTCATTTCCGCACGTAACTCGGCCTGTCCGGGTAGTGGGCTTCCGGTCACGGCCGATATGGCGCGGATGTCGGACGTTCGCGAACGAATGCCCTGAGCACGTCCCGGTTATTTCGTGAGCGCGGTATCGCAGGTACTGCGCCAACGCGCTGGGGCGGCACAGTGCGACGCGGGCCGTGCCGATGGTGGCGTCGACGGTCGGCGTGATCGATAGAGCGCTCCGGTCTCGTGTCCTGCGTGCGCGGACCGGCCCGCCGGATCGAATCAGAAACCAACTCGAGTGCTTTGCCGATCGGTTGCCCCGTGATCCTGCCTTCGTCCGCGGATCGGCAGAAACGACGTTGTGGCGCACCATATTTCGAGCAGAAGAATCGGCAGGAGCGACAATCGGCAGCGCAGGGGACGCGCTCGGCGCACCGGTCGACGGACCGACGGTGCCTCGCCGAGCGGTGCTGTTCGGTATTTCGTGGTTCCGGTTGCGGCGCGGACGGTCACGAGGCCGCCTCGATCGCCCGCGGGGGCATCCTGCGCCCCCCGGCGTGGCGCCCACGGATCGAGGCGTCGACGCGTCGCCAGCGAACCAGCACGGTAAACGCACGCGCCGCCGCCCGGAAATCGGACGGCGGCGCTGTTGTGCCAGGGGTCGCGCGGTCAGCCTGCGGTGCTGCCCGCCATCTCGCGTTCACGCTTGGCAGCTTCGCGGGCGAGCATGCGGTCGCGCTGCTCCTCGAACTTGATCACATCCTTGGCCAGCTTCTCCAGGAAGAGGCCGAGTCGTTCGCGGACCGCCTCACCGCGCGTGGTGAAGTCGGTGCGCTCGAAGATGTTCCATTTCTTCAGCACCGGCTGGACGACTTCCTCCAAGTGCTGGCGCAGGTCGTAAATGCCGTGCTTGGCCATGAGCACGCCATTGCGGCGGAAGTTGGGCATGCCGGCGCCGGGCATCTGGAAGTTCTCCAGGATCAGGGTGATCGCCTCGATAGCCTGGTCCGGAGTCAGGTCGAGGGCGGCGCCGCACATGTTGCGGTAGAAGATCATGTGCAGGTTCTCGTCAGCTGCGACGCGCTGCAACATGCGGTCGGCGATCGGATCGTTGCAGACTCTGCCCGTGTTGCGATGACTGACGCGGGTGGCGAGTTCCTGGAACGTGACATACGCGACGGAGTGCAGGAATCCGGCATCGGCTTCGGTAGGCGAGGCGAAGCCGTTGGTCATGTGGATCATCCTGGCCTCTTCGAGGGCGACCGGGTCCACGCCACGAGTGACCACCAGGTAGTCACGCATCACGATGCCGTGCCGGTTCTCTTCCGCGGTCCAGCGGCCCACCCAGGTGCCCCAGGCGCCGTCCTGGGAGAAGTTCTCGGCGATTTCCCGGTGGTAGGAGGGCAGGTTGTCCTCGGTCAGCAAGTTGGTGATCATGGCCGCCTTCGCGACCTCGTTCAGATGCGACTGCTCCGGGTCCCAATCGCTGCCCCCGAGCGCCGCGAAATTGCGGCCTTCGTCCCACGGAACGTAGTCGTGCGGGTGCCATTCCTTTGCCAAGGAGATGTGCCGATTGACGTTTTCTTCGGCAACCGGCTCCAACTCCGTCAGAAGCTCGAGTTGAGTCAGATCCCTTGCCATGTATGAACCCTTCAGTGTGTGTCCGGTCGTGCAGGTCGTCCCCACGGTAAAGCGATGCCGATGCGGCCATACCTTACGTCACCGTAGGTGTGATGTGAAACGCATCTGTTAGACAACTGATGCCTTCGTGATGCGGGTCTTACGCCCCTTCGGCGTTCGGCGACGCTCGGCGATCACCACGATTGTATGGCTTCGAACCGTAATGAGGGGACGATCGCCGCGGGTCGAGGTCCGTCAGACCGGTATGTCGTATCGCACAGCGTGTCGGAATAGTGGCGTTTTCTCCGTCGCCGACAAGCAGGAAACACCAGCCGGGGCCTGGTGGCTTTTGCGGCCGAACAGCCCGCTGAACAGGGCATTGCTTGCGTTTTGCCCAGGGCGTGGCCGCGGCCGCCGATGCTAGCGGGGCGGATGTCGCCGATCTCCCGTCATCATTGATCGAGTCCGCGACGCGATGGGGGTGTCGTCTCGGGTCACCCACCGGTCGGGAGCGACGGAATGGTCGGCGCCGGGCTCGGCGCGGCCACCGCGATCAGGGCGTTATCTGCGCTGCCGCAGTGGCGCCGATCACCGATCAGCGTGTCCTTGTCGTTGCCGAAAACGTTGTCGACGATCTCCGATGCCCGCAACAATCGCTCTGGCTGTGATCACCGCGGGTGATCCCACTCTTTCGGGTAGTCCTGCTGTCGGGCTTTCACCGACGGAATTCGCAAGACCGTGAACTACCGAATCCGGTCGATATGTCGGATGAACAGGGCGCGGGCGACATCGCCCTTATCGACGCCACAGAGGTCGATCGGCTACCAAGTGGCGGTATCTCCAGGCGAGTTCGCCCGACCCGATATCCGGCTCTGTTCCGGTGCGAAATCTAGAACTGATGACCGTCGATCGGCGGGCTCTCGGCATGCCGACGCCGCAGCCGACCGAGACTCGCCGGCTTCGCGGCCGGAATGATCATGTCGACGGCGAATCCGGATGACGCGCCACGCGGTGATCCCCGGAACCTCGTCGGCGCCGGTCGCGTCAGTGCACGCCGAGCGCGGCGAGGATCATCGGACGCGCCGTCGCGAGCGCTTGCTGCCAGTAAGGCCAGGTGTGCGTTCCGTTGACGATGTCGATGCGCGCGGCGATGCCGAGTTCGGCGATGCGATCGCGGAACATCTGGGTGGCCGTCATCGTCATCGCCTCGAGGCTCATCGCGTTCACCGTGTTCCCGACTCCGTACGGCAGGTCGAGCGGACCGGGCAGACCGTTGCCCGTCGAGACGTACATCGGTAGCCCGCGTAGCAATTCCGCCTGCACGGTGGCGTCGTTGCGGTGCCACGCGGGGTCCGCCGCCGGACCCCACATGTCGTCGACATTGAAGTTGCCTTCATCCCACATGGCAGCGCGCATCGCTTCGTTCCAGAGCGGAAACGTCGGGTGTACGAAACCCGAGAAAGATCCGGCGAAGGTGAACTGGTCGCGGTGGTGGCCGGCCAGCATCAAGGCGGCATTGCCCCCCATAGAGGCCCCGACGATGGCGTTGTTCGTTCGCGACACTCCGTAGCGTTGCAGGAATGCGGGCAACTCCTGGGTGAGGAAGGTCTCCCACTTGTATGTCGTCGCCTGGCGGTTGGTACTACTCGGTCGGTACCAGTCGGTGTAGAAGCTGGAGCGACCACCGACCGGGAACACCAGCGTGACATCGTCTCCTGCGAATTGGCGCAGCGCGTCGGTGTCGGTCGTCCATTGACTGTGGTCGGCCGGAGCGCGCAGACCGTCGAGCACATACAGGGCCGCGCTTCCGCCGCGAGCGGCCCACTGCACCTGGACTTCGATCGGCCCCATGCTCGACGGCACGGAGAGCTTCTCGTCACCGCGCGCCGGGGTGCGCGATATCGGTGCCTGGACCGGTGCGGCGGCAGCCACCGCGGCACCGAACGACGAGAGCAGCGCAGCTGTTGCGATGACGGTGGCGGTCTTCCTCAGCCAACCACGAATTACCCGCTGGTCTCCAGATCGCACTGCCGTACCCACGCCGCATACCTCCTACTTTCGTCCCCGGTCAGCGACCAGGGAGACCCGAATGTGGCTGTCGCTCAGGCCGAGTCACTACCTGTGCGCGTGCGGCTGTGCCGCGCCCGGGATCGGAAGACCATCATAGATTGCGCCGCAATCGTTCCAGAGCCGCTCCGACGCCATGACCGAGCGGTAACGGGTGACCTGTCGGCGATGCCGCGCCGCCCGACTCGGCTGTGGCCTTTCTCACAATCCTGGGCTGGGAGACTTCCACTCGCGCCCACGTCGGCCGGCCGACGTGGGCCGGAGTCGGTGGGTTGCGCTCGTCCGCATCCGCAGGTGCGCCTCCCGCCCCGCCTCCGTCTTTCGGGCGAGACGGCGACGCCTCGCCGGCTCCGGCCGGCGTCGACGGCAGGGCTTTTCCGCCCCCGTCATCGGGTCGATGTCGCTCCCGATCGGTTCGTGCCCTACCGACCCGGTCGGCTATGCTTTTCAGCCGAGCCCCTTTAGCTCAGTTGGTAGAGCTGGTGACTTTTAATCACTAGGTCGTAGGTTCGAGTCCTACAGGGGGCACTTACTTCGATGTCGCGGCTGCGCGCGTGCGCGCCCCCGCATTCGCCGCATGATCCCAATCTTCCTGATATTCCCACTGGTGGGAGTGTCGTGTGGATTCGAGTCGGTGGCTGCCTCGACCGAGCCGAAGGGCGCGGACGGGTGCTGTCGTGTGATCGGCGTCTGATATCGGGTTCGGGGAGTTGGCGGCGGTCGACCGTTCTCTGGCGCGTCGTGATCGGGTGTTGTGCCCTGTGGTGATCAGGCCGCGGCCGAGCCGCATAGCGTTGCCGGTAACGCGCCGTTCCTACTCGACGATGCAGCCGGTGAATATCCGGTACCCACCTTTGTTCAACTTGCCGGAACCTGGATATCATCCAATGATGTTGGCTAGCAATGATTTTGGATTCGCTGAGGGTGACGGACCCGAGCGTGTCGCGGCTCGTGGAACGACCTGGCGGGCACGGCGTGGTCGGTGGCCGATCGCCCGGCCGGTCGGCTCACTCGAGTGAACGCCGCTGGGCTGCTGCCGAATTCGCGGAGCCGCTGGACGAGGGGATATGGTTGCGAGGTACTTGCCGTAACAGAAAGTGGAGTGCGATGGCTACCTGACTCTACGGTTTGCCGCGTGTCGCATCGGTTTTCCGGGTACGGTGGCGCCTTGGTGAATTCCGGAAGAATCGCCGACTCATCTGGCGCCGCGGAATTCAGCGTGTCGTTGATGTGCCCGGGGGTGCCGTGGTCGATCCGGCCGGTCCCGGCACGGCGGAACTCGATGCCGCAGGAGGAGGCAGGTCCGAGACGAAGAAATGCCCGGGTGCGCACCCCCTGCGGCGCACCCGGGCAAGCAAACTATACCAGCTGATGTATTTCAGGTTTATCGCAAGTTTTCGTACCGAAAGTTTGAAACCGGGCGAGAACCCGGTTTGAAGTATTGATAAAACTCATAACTTCGCGCCGAGGGCTGTTCCTTTGGGTTCGGCTGTTCGGCGGCGAGTAGGCTTCGGAGGCGTTTCGAGCATGGCACGGCAGCAAGAGCGGGCCCGCCGAACACGTGCGGCGATTATCAGGTCCGCCGCCGTTGAGTTCGGGAAGAGCGGCTATGCCGCTGCATCGCTCAACCGCATATTAGAAGGGTCGCGTGCCACCAAGGGTGCGATGTACTTCCATTTCGATTCCAAGGAAGATCTCGCCCGCGCGGTCCTGGAGACCGCGGTGGAACGGTATCGGGTCTCTGCTGAGCGCTGGCTCGCGCGAACGGATCTCAGTCCGTTGGACATCCTGCACGGGATGGTCGACGAGATCGCGTTGCGGCTCGAACACGACATCATCGTGCAGGCCGAGTATCGATTGATCATCGAGCCGGATTTCTCGCGCGACGTCCAGGCCGGCGGTGGTCGTATCCTCGGCCGCACGACGAGGGTGCTGACCGTGCGCGCCATCGACCACGGTCAGCTCCGGGCGAACGCCGATCCGGACCGTTTCGCCCGCACGCTCGCCGCAGCGTTGGCCGGCCAGCGGTACATGATCGATCTGATCGGCGCTCCGGTCGATCTGCGGACACGGTTCGAGGAGGCGCTCGAGGTGGTGATCGAGGCGATGGCGACACCGGACTGGCTGACGAAGTTCCACGCTGACGGCTGGCGTGCCCAGGCTCGGCTGGAGGAGCTTGGTTTGGCGCTCTGACCAGCTGGTTTGGGGATCTGGTCCGGTCTGTCATAAGCTATCCCAGCTCCCAACGGACAGCCGTTGAAGCCGGTCCGGAGAAATCCGGGGCGAGCCCCCTTCGTCTAGCGGCCTAGGACGCCGCCCTTTCAAGGCGGTAGCGCGGGTTCGAATCCCGTAGGGGGTACGATCTTCGGATCGTTGGTAGCAGAGCATGGCCCTGTGGCGCAGTTGGTTAGCGCGCCGCCCTGTCACGGCGGAGGTCGCGGGTTCGAGTCCCGTCAGGGTCGCAAGTAAGCGCCGGAGCAATCCGGCGTTTCGCGTATGGCATTCACTTCGGGTGCCTGCGGCCAGGTAGCTCAGTTGGTACGAGCGTCCGCCTGAAAAGCGGAAGGTCGCCGGTTCGATCCCGGCCCTGGCCACGTCAAATCCCCCCGGATCTCTTGTGTCGGGGGGATTTTCGTGTCCAGCAACGCGGCTTCGCAGCGGGTTTGCTCCCGATGTCGAGTGATCGGCGCGACGGTGGCGGGGCGGGTATCACGTGTCTACCCGTCGCTGTGGTCGAGACCTCGGACCGGTCGGACCGGAGTTCGATGTCCCCCCGACACAGTGCCGGTAGCGTCTGCTCCGGCGGCAGGTATTCGTGGGTCGTACTTGCGCGGACCACAGAACTTGCCACGTGATCGGCCGCTTCGCTGGATCGCCCGAAATTCGCCCCGCGCTGGACCGGCTGCGCGGCACGGCCGATTTATCGAAAGGCCGTTCGCATTCTCGCCTGGTATTGCCCGACATCCGTCCGTGGCTTGTTCGGCCGTTGCGGGCTGGCTCTGGTTTCGGACACAATCCGCCATTGCCGGAGCCTCGGCCATTGCTAAAGCCTCGGTAGGGCTGCGGTTGATTTCTCCCGGCGTGGTCTCGTCTCGACGAACGGAAATTCGAACCGCTGGCGGCGTTCGGTGGGATGCTGGAGTAATGGCTGAACGCTGGTATTACTGCTTGAAGCACAATCGGGCCGAGCGAGGACGTCAGTGCTGGTTCCGCGATCGAATGGGGCCGTATCCGGATCAGTCGACGGCCGAGCGGGCACTGGAAATCGCGCACGCGCGCACCGAGCGGGAGGATGCCAGGGACCGGGCCTGGCGGGAGGGGGATTGAGCGGCGCGCTGCGGGCTGTGCTGTGCGGCAAAGGCTTTCACGCTGCCGTGCGGATATGCTCCGCCTCGAGCCGATGCGTGGGAACGAACTAGCTGGCGCCGGTCGAGGGGTTGGGACCCGACCGACGGGGCGTTGCCCGGCGCGGTGAAGTCGATCTCGCACCGCTGGTCGGCGTGCCGACCGGGGCGCCGCGTGACGCGGCCGCTCATCCCGCGGTCAGGTTCATCAAGTACCGTTCTCCAGAAATCAGACGAATGCTCGGTGGTCCTGGCGTGGGCTGCGAGCGGAAACCAGGATCAGCAGGGAGGGCGACCCTTGAGGGTTACCGTTGTTGTGCCGACCTACAACGAGCGGGAGAATCTGCCGGTTGCGGTGGAGCGGCTGACCGCACTACCGGTGCCCGACCTGCACGTGCTGGTGGTGGACGACAGCTCGCCGGACGGAACCGGCGAGGTGGCGGACAAGTTGGCGGCGGAGCTGCCGAACGTGGTCGGTGTGCTGCACCGGACCGAGAAGGACGGGCTGGGGCGCGCGTACGTGGCAGGCATCACGCGGGCGTTGGATGAGGGTGCGGACGTGGTCATCCAGATGGACGCCGACCTATCGCACCCGGCCGAGGTGATCCCGGCCATGCTGGAGAAATTGCAGACCGCGGACACCGGCGTCGTGCTCGGCTCGCGCTACGTGCCAGGCGGCTCGACCGCGACCGAGTGGAAGTGGTACCGCAAGGCACTCTCGGCCTGGGCCAACTTCTATGTGAACCTGATCCTTCGCCTCAACGTGCAGGACGCTACTGCCGGCTTCAAGGCGTGGAGGGCCGACACTCTGCGTGCCATCGACGTCGCCTCGATCCGCAGCAACGGGTACTCCTTCCAGGTCGAGATGAATTACCGCACGATCAAGAAGGGCATCGCCATCGCGGAAGTCCCGATCCGGTTCGAGGAACGGACGTTGGGCGCCTCCAAGATGAGCATCAAGGTGCAGGTGGAGTCGGCGCTGATGCCGTGGAAGCTCCTATTCGGCCGCGCCGTCTGAGTGCTTGGCGCGGGGCCGGTATCCGTAGGACGTGCGGTTTCGCGGGACAACGGCCTGCTATCCGGTTGTGCGTCGCCGCCAGGCCACTCGACCGGGGCGCGCCCACGTGATGATCACTCAGGCCAGTCCAGCAGTGTGTCGATGAACAACTGTCGTACGCCCGCGACGTCGTCGTCCAGGTCGTCGGGGTTCCACCCCGAGACGTCGATCGGATCGAGGATCGCCACGTCCACCGTTCCGGGGCGAGCGACCATCGCATTACGCCAGCAGATCTCGCCCGCGTTGCGAATCACGACCGGGATCACCGGCACGCCCGCCTGGATCGCGATGTGGAAGGCGCCTTTCTTGAACAGACCGACCTCCGGGGTGTAGGAGCGAGTTCCCTCGGGGGCCACCGCGATCGACAGCCCGTTGCGCAGTGTCTCGACGACCGGTCGAAGCGCCGCTTTGGCCTGCGCGGTGTCCGAGCGATCGATGAACGTCACCCCCACGAAGCGCATGAGCGGCCCGAAAATCGGATTCTTGGTCAGCTCCTTCTTGCCGATGGCAGTGACACCACCGCCGAGCACCTCGGGAACGATGATGATGTCGAACTGGCTTTGATGGTTGAACAGAAACACCGCCGGCCGTGGCGATTTCGCATTCTCGGACCCGGTGATCCGGAGCCGGACGCCCACGATGCGCAGGGTGTTGCCCGCCGCGTGCGCCATCAGCGCATCGGACATCTGTCTGCGGTCTCTGGTCGGCGACTTCGCCGCGACACCGACGAGCGCGCCCCCGAGCAGCCCGGCGAATCCCGCCGCGGTGCGGAGGTAGTCCCTCGCGCGCGGCGCGGCGCGCCGCCGCGGTCGCAACCGGGGCCAGGGTCGCGGGGTGGTGCGCTCGACCTGCGAGCCCTCGGGGTGCACAGTCACCGGATGGCCGACCAGGGCGAGCAGCGGAAGGTCGAGGACCGGGTCGGCGTAGGCGTAGCTGACGGAGAGGTCCACTTCGTGCGCGGCAGCGAACTCGCGGACCGCCTCGGCCTTGCCGTTGCGCCACAGTGTCTTCCCGTCGCCGTTTCCGGTGCGGGTGGCCATCGGCGTGCACAGCACATATTCGATGCCGAGCTCCGTCGCCGCGGGCGCCACGTGGAACCGGGTCAGCGAGCTGACCAGCACGACGGTGTGCCCCGCCGCCTTGTGTGTCCGGATCAACCGCCACGCTTCGGGATACAGGTGACCGTAGATGGTGCGCTTGAACAAGCGCGTACCCAGCCGATCGAGCTCCTGTTCGGACCTTCCCGCGAGCGCTGACGCCAACTGGTCGAGGTACCGGCTGTAATCGCGGTCGGTCATATCGTTGCGGATGCCCTCGAGCAGCAGGTCTTCCAGCTCGCGGCGTCGTCTCCTGCGCAAGAGCCCCGGCCGGGCGGACCCGTCGACGACAGCGCCGAAGTCGAAGACCGCGGCGACGGCGGGGCCTTGCGGTCCGGAGCGAATCGCGGCGACGGCGGCGTCGTAGTCAGCTTGCTCGTCGGTCATCGGGCCTCCTGTGTACCGCGGGTATGTTCCTGGCTCGTCAGATCACGCGACGGTGCCCGCGGCGCGATGCGCACGCGACGAGCGCTCACCGAGTGTCCATGTTGGACGGGTCCAGTGCGGCGGCTTGGGCGATCCGGTTTCCGATGGTGCGCAGGCGCGCGGCGAATTCCTGTCTCCGTTCGGCCAGTTCCGTCCTGCGCGCCACCGCGTCGGGCGGCGCCGTATCGAGCAGACCGTAGTTGTCGGCCAGTTTCAACGCGCTGGTGAACAACTCGGTGGAGACCGATTCCGGGCTGTGCAACCGCTGCTGAAGCATCATCTGCTTGCCGACGGCCACGGCTTCGGCGATGAACGCTTTGCGGTCGATCTCGTCGCCCGCGGTGTGGGCGGCCAGTCGTTCGGCCACGACCAGTTGCGCGTCGATGAAGGAGCGCAGCACGCGGTGGGCCATCATGAATCCGGAGCCGGTGAGGTTGGTCAGGATATCCGAGCCGAGGGTGTCCTCGCGGGTGCGGCTGTGCCAGTCCGGATCGATCAGCAGCATCTCCGCGACCATCTGCTCGGCGAATTCGGCTCGCTCGGGGAAGAAGAACTCGAACTTGAGCAGATCGCGCAGTCGGAACGCCTCGTGCCAACCGGCGCGCAGCCCGTCGGTATCGCCGCTTTCGACCGCCGCGAGGATGGACAGTTCCAGGATGGCGCGGTTGACGAACCAGTGCACGGCACTGTTGCGGTAGAAGGCGGCTTCGAGGTGTGCGCCCGCCTCGATCGAGTACACCGGTTCCAGCCCGCCGCGGTACACGGTGACGACCTTGGCCAGCGAGAGCTGTTGCAGTACGACGGCGAGGCTTTGCTCGTCACGCAGGGCGTCGAGTTCGCCACGCGGCAGATCGCGCTTCTCGATGTAGCCGAGCACCGGCGCGAGTACCGCGCGCACCTCACCGAGTGTGAGGGCGCGCCCGTGCACGCCGAGTAGCGCGAGGGTGGCCAGCGCGTTGACCGTGACCGGGGTGACCGCGTTGATTCCGACCGCGACCTCGAAGGCCAGCCGTTGCACCGCCTTGCGCTCCAGTTCGGCGACCTCCGGCGGACTGCTGTCGACGGCCCCTGCCTCGGTGCGGCTCGGCGGGATCGGTTCGATGTGGTGCAGGGGGATGGTCAGCGGCGGGCTGGTGAGCGGATCGCCGAAGGCCGCAAGGCGATCACGGGCGGACAGCGGTTCGCCGAACCGCACGTACACGTGCCCGGCCGAATGCTGTTGGCTGCGGATGTATCGGGCCAGCCATTTCAGCCCTTCCGGTTTCTTCGTGCCGCCCGCTTGCTCGGAAGCGATGGCGCCGAGTTCGTTGAGCCGCTCGTAGGTGATCGAGACCGGAACCAGCATGACGTCATCGATCCGGTTCGAACGTACCGCCGCGGCAAGATAGTTCAGCAACCCATAGCGCGGCGGGCGCAGTTTGCCGGTACGGGTGCGACCGCCTTCGAAGTACCACTCCAAGTTGAAGCGTTTGGCCAGCAAATAGGCGAAGTATTCCTCGACGGCGGCTTTGTATACCTCGTCGTCGCCGAAACTCCGCCGGATGAACACCGTTCCGGTGCGCCGGGCGATCGGGCCCATCGGCCAGAAGCTCAGGTTCGCGCCGCCGATCACATGATTCGGCGGAAAATCGTTGCGAGCCAGGACGTCTCCGAGCACGAACGCGTCGACGTAGGAGCGGTGCGAGGGCAGGAATACCAGCGGGAACCGGCGATTGAGATCGCGCAGCGCGGCCAGGCCGGAGGGGTCGGAGTCCACCTTCCAGGTCGAGGCGTGTACCGGCCGCATCGCCTGGGTGAACAGGTCGGAGACCAGCCTGCTCTGCGCGGCGACGAGTTCGCCGAGCGCCTTCTCCGCGCGACGGTACACCTCGTGTGGGCTCGCGCCGATCTGGTCGGCGATCAATTCCAGCCTGCGCAGGAAGTCGGGGGAGTCGAGGATCTCCTCGGCCACCAGGCGGGGCACTTTGTACCGGTCGCCGATAATGGTGCGCTCGGCGCGTTCCAGCGCTACCACCGCCGCGCGCACAATGGCACGGGCGAACGGCTCGGTGGTGCCCTTGGTGAACAGCGCCGAGGCCTCGGGGTTGTTCGCGCGCAGCTCGCTGAGCAGGGCGGGCGCGCCGGTCAGCACGACGTGTCGGTCCGGCACTTGCAGTAGCTTCCGCTGCACCAGCCGGTTCGGCTTGCGTGGGTTGGTCAGCAGAGCCAGATCGGCGAACGTCATGCGGCGGACCCCGTCGCGTTCCGGCGGCAACCACAGCACCCGCACCGGTACCACCAGCGGATCGTCCCGTCGGCCGACCAGTCGGGTGGCGACCGCGCCCGCGTCCAGGTCCAACTGGGTGACCGGTGCGTCGGAGCCGAACTCCTTGGCGATCCCGCCCTCGGCCAGCCACGCGCCGACGAGTTCGCGTTCCACCCCCGACGCCGCATCGATCAGGGCCACCACCGATTGCGGTGCGGTCCCGAACCTGGCTGTCGCGGATGAACCGCCGCGGTGATCGATCATCGATATTCTTCCCTCTGCAGGTGACGCACCCCCCTATTGAAGCCCGCCGGGCTGCCCGCGCGCAGGCACTCGGCACAGCGAGTTCGGTTTAGGCTGCGCGGATGGACTGGGCGTTGCGCGCGTGCGGCTGGCATGGCCACTACACCTACGCACCGGATGAGCAGGGGCTGGCCGACCGGCTGCGGGTCGAGACGGTCGCCGGAGTGGCCTGGCGTTGTCTGCGTTGTGGAACGTTCGTGCCGGGAAATCCGGTGGGTTCCGGGCCCGCCGATCATGCGCCCGAGGTACCTCGCGGGCGCCTGCTGCGCGACCGCTGGCTGATGCGTGTACTCGCGATCGAGCGGTTGCTGCGCGGATTGCTGCTGGTGGTCGCCGGGGTGGCGGCGCTGAAGTTCCGGGCGTCGCGCGAGACCATGCGGGCGGCGTTCGCCCGAGACCTGCCCCTGCTGCGTCCGTTCGCCGACCAGATCGGGTGGGACATCGACCGATCGAAGATCGTGCACCTGATCGGCGAGGCGTTCTCGCTGTCGAACACGGTCTTGCTCTGGGTCGCGATCGGCATTTTCGGCTACGCCGGGCTGCAGGGGATCGAGGCGCTCGGCCTGTGGCTGGTCAAGCGCTGGGGCGAGTACTTCGCCGTCGTCGCGACCAGTGTGTTTCTCCCGCTGGAGATCTATGAGTTGACCGAGAAGGTGACCGTGCTGCGGATCGGCGCGCTGGCGGTCAACATCGCCGCCGTGATCTGGCTGGTCTACAGCAAGCGTCTGTTCGGAGTGCGCGGTGGTGCGACGGCCTATCATGCCGAACACAATGCGGAGAGTTTGCTGAGTGTCGAACGCGCCGCGTTGGCGACGGAGCTGGGCTGACCACTCGCCCCCAGCTTCGTGGACGACAAACACCGTGGCGTTAGTCAGGTAATGCTAACCTTAGCTCCTTGAGTTAGGCCAGCATTACCTTGGAGGATGGTTGTCGACCACGGAACGCTTGCGAGTCGAGTATGTGACCGATCCGGCGGCAGCGATGTCCCGGCTGGCGGGAGCTGATCGCTTCGGCGAGTACGTCATGTATGAGCGTCCTGGAGAGTGGGTTTTCGCCGCCGATCCGATCGGCAGCGTCGAACTGGACGTGCGGGAGTTACGCGTGGTCTGGGCAGGGCAGACCAGCGCAAGTCGATGGGAGGGCAACCCGGCGCGAGTGCTCGATCGCGCGCTCGCCGCGCTGCCGATGGCGGGCCGAAACGTCTACGGCTGGGTCGGATTCGAGTTCTGTGCGTGGGCGCTCGACGCGACGCGGCATGTCGACCAGCGAAACCCGCTGGCGCATATGATGATTCCGCGTATCGAGGTGCGGGTCGGGCGCTTCGGCGTCCAGATCTCCGGCGCGACGCCGGCGGAGACCGATGATATCCATGATCTGATCGCGCAGTCGCAGAACACCGAACTCCCGCAGGCGCACCCGGCCGACGTTCGCATCGATCCGACCGGATACCGGGACCGGGTGGCCGAGGCGGTCGGCGAGATCAAGGCCGGGCGGTACCAGAAGGTCATCTTGTCCAGGAAAGTCGACCTTCCGTTCGTGGTCGACATCCCGGCCACCTATCGGCTCGGGCGCGCGCACAACACCCCTGCGCGATCGTTCCTGCTACGCCTCGGCGGATTGGAAGCGGCGGGGTTCAGCCCCGAACTGGTCGCGTCGGTGGATGACGATCGCGTGGTCACCACCGAACCACTGGCGGGCACCCGCGCGTTCGGCCGGGGTGATAGCGCTGATCTCGCCGCCCGCATGGATCTGATCACCGATCCGAAAGAGATCGTGGAGCACGCGATCTCGGTGCAGACCTCCTTCGCGGAGATCTCGGCGGTCGCCGATCCGGGCACCCCGGCGGTGTCGGACTTCATGGCGGTGCGCGAGCGCGGCAGTGTGCAGCACCTCGCCTCCACCGTGCGTGGGCGGCTCGCCGCCGACCGGTCCAGCTGGGACGCGCTCGAGGCGTTGTTCCCTTCGGTGACCGCGTCGGGCATTCCCAAACGCGCGGGCGTCGACGCGGTGTTTCGGCTCGACCACGATCCGCGCGGACTGTATTCCGGTGCGGTGGTCACGGTTTCGCCGACGGGTGCGTTGGAGGCGACGCTGGTGTTACGCGCGGTGTATCAGAACACCGAGGGCGCCTGGCTGCGTGCGGGCGCGGGTGTCGTCGGTCAGTCGGAGCCGGAGCGGGAATTCGAGGAGACCTGCGAGAAGCTCGACAGTGTCGCGCCGTATGTGGTGCGGGCCTAGGTTCCGAGAAACGGGCGGCGCATCGATGGTGCGCTGCCCGTCGGCATTCGGTTCGGCTGTGTGCCGACGGTCAGGTCTCGGCGCGCAGCGCTTTCTTGTCGATCTTGCCGACCGCCGTGACCGGAAGTCTGTCCCTACGGCGAAGCAGGTCCGGCAGTTTATAGGTGGCCAGGCCACGGGCGGCCAGGAAGGTCTTGACCTCGACCAGCGTCGGCATCTCGCCCTCGACGACGAGGACAGCGCAGACCTTTTCGCCGAGCGCCGCGTCGGGCAGGCCGACCGCCGCGGCATGCCGGACCGCGGGATGGGCGAGCAGATGCTCCTCGAGTTCGTCGCAGGAGATGTTCTCGCCGCCGCGATTGATCACGTCCTTGATCCGGCCGGAGACCACGAGATGGCCGCTGGGTAGGCGGCGCACCAGGTCGCCACTGCGGTAATAGCCGTCCGGGGTGAAGGCGCGCGCGTTGTGCTCGGGCGCCCGATAGTAGCCGCGAATCGTATACGGGCCCTTGGTCAGCAGCTCGCCCTCTGCGCCGGGCGCTACGTCGTTGCCCTCGCTGTCCACCACGCGAACCTCGTCGGACGGCGACAATGGCCTGCCCTGGGTGGTGTGCAGTAATTCGGCGGGATCGTCCAGCCGGGTGTAGTTGAGCAGGCCCTCGGCCATTCCGAACACCTGCTGCAGGGTGGCGCCGAGCGCGGGTGTCACTTCCTTGGCGTTGACCTCGGCCAGCCGGGCGCCGCCCACCTGAAGCAGGCGCAACGAACTCAGGTCGGCCGCTTCCCATTCGGTGGCGGCGCACCAGAGTTGGGCCAGCGGCGGCACTACCGCGGTGATTGTGACCCGATGTCGCTCGATCGAGGCGAACGCGTTCTCCGGGCTCGGATCACCGGTGAAGGCGACCGCGCCACCAACGCCGACGGTACCGATGATGCCGGGGCAAGCCAGCGGAAAGTTGTGCGCGGCGGGCAATGTCGCCAGGTACACGTCCGCTTCGGTCAGTTGACATACTTCGGCGCTCGCGGTCGCGTTGTAGACGTAATCATCGTGCGTGCGCGCGATCAGCTTCGGCAGCCCGGTGGTGCCGCCGGAGACCAGCATCAGGGCGATGTCGGTCGGATCGATGTCGGGCAGCTCGCCCCCGTCACGGGGAATCGAGGCCAGGTCGGTGAACGGGCCGGGATCGCCGAGCACCAGCACGTGCTGCAGTGTCGGTACCGCCGAGCGCAGGGTGGTCGCCAGCTCGCGGTAGTCGAAATCTCCGGCCCGATCGGCCGCGATGTAGCCCACGGCTTCGGAAAGTCCCGCCAGGTGCTCGATCTCGGCGCGGCGATGCGCGGGCAGGGTGAGAACCGGAATGATTCCGGCGCGCAGCAGCCCGAACAGCACCGTCACGAACTCCGGCACGTTGGGCAGTTGGACCACCACACGGTCACCGGGCGAGATCCCCAGCGCGAGCAGCCCCTGTGCCATTCGATCCGCCGCGACGTCGACCTCGGCGTAGCTGCGGGAGCCGGAGTCGTCGAGTAGTGCCGGCCGATGCGGATGCGCCCGCGCGCTCGCGCGCAGCAGATCGCCGAGCGGTCGCCCGGCCCAGTATCCGGCGGCTCGGTACGCCGTTGCCGTCTGTGTGGGAAAAGGCACGTAGCCGTCGCGATGCGGGGAGGACGTGGTGGAAGTCGAAGTCACGGTCTGCCTCACAGATAACCCGAGCCGAGCTCGGAGTTCCTTTAAATAGGTTAGGCAACCCTATCTCATTGACCCTGCTATCGCCGGGTCGCCGCGAAAAGGATCGGCGAAGCGCCGGCGCTGGGCGGGCGATCGGGAATAGTATCGATCGAAACAGTATTGAATAAGATAGTTAGGAATGCAACAGATGGAGGCGACGAGGAGGCGATCATGGACGTGTATGAGGCGGTCAGAAGCCGACGCGCGGTGCGTGGATACACCGACGAGCGCGTATCGAGGGAGGTGCTGCAGCGCGTGCTGTCCACCGCGGCCTGGTCACCATCCGGATCGAACCTCCAGCCGTGGAACATCTATGTGCTGACCGGTGCGCCGCTGGCCGAACTGAAGAAGCGCGCCGTCGAGCGCGTGGCCACCGGCGTCCCCTGGGATGAGCCGGAGTTCGAGATGTACCCGTCCGCACTGAAGTCCCCATACTGCGATCGCCGATCGGCCTTCGGTAAGCAGCGCTACGGCGCACTCGGCGTGGCGCGCGAGGACTGGGAGGCCCGCCAGCGGGCGGCCATCGCCAACTGGGACTGTTTCGGCGCACCCGCAGCTCTGTTCTGCTATATCGACCGTGACCTCGGTCCGCCGCAGTGGGCCGACGTCGGGATGTATCTACAGACCGTCATGCTGCTGTTGCGCGCCGAAGGGCTGCACAGCTGCCCGCAGATGGCGTGGGCGAGATGTCATGAGTCCGTCGCGGAGGTTCTGTCGCCCCAGGAAGGGCTGATCCTCTTCTGTGGCATGTCGATCGGGCACGAGGACTGCGCGGTGCGTGATGCCCGCACCGGCCGCGCCCCGCTCGACGAGACGGTCACGTTCGTGGACGGTTGATCGGCCGCCGATCGTGGCAATTTAATATTGAATGATACCGTATCAAGTGATGTCAACTGCTGATAGTATCGTCGTATGACCGCCGACGTGCCTCGGCGAGCGACCGATCGTCCCGGAAATCCCTCGCCTTTCGCGCTTGGATTGCTGCTTCGGCAGGCGCACTGGCGCGCGGCCGCGGTGATGACGGAAGCGCTTCGGCCGCTCGGCATCGAGTTGCGTCATTTTGCCGTGCTGATCGTCCTGGTCGAACGCGGGCCGACGGAGCAGCGGGACTTGGTGGACGCGACCGGCTCGGACAAGGCGGGGATCATGCGGGTCGTGGACGACCTGGAGCGCAAGGGCCTGGCCGTGCGCAAGTCCGTTCCGGGGGATCGGCGGGTGCGAGCGGTGGAGATCACCCCCGCGGGCCGCGATCTTTTCGACGCTGCTCACGTGGCCGCGGAGCCGCTGGCCGAGCGCCTGGTGTCCATGCTGAGCCCCGGTGAGGCCGATCAACTGACGGATCTGCTCACCCGATTCGCCGGACAGGCCGAGGAGTAGGCGCGCACGCGGCGCGAAGTCGGCCACCGGCGCGCGCTCTCGCGTCTCGCCTCGATGGGCGGGGCAACTGAATAATGCTGTAGTACAACACTATTGACGTTTACAACGTGCGTGAACCGCGATAGTCGGGTGCGTTGGGTAGCTGGACGACACGCAGGGAGTTCGGTCTCGACCGTGGGTTGTCCGTGCTGCCCCAAGGAGTGATCGTGTCCGGATTCAGCGGACTAGACTGCCGATATGAGCAGGTGGGACAGCTCGGATTTGCCGGATCAGAGCGGGCGGACGTTCATTGTCACCGGGGCCAACAGCGGCGTGGGGGCCGCCACCGTGCGTGCGCTTGCCGCGGCGGGCGCGCAGGTCGTGCTCGCTTGCCGCACTGTGGCCAAAGGCGAACAGCTGGCCACCGAAATCGGCGAACGAGCCAGGGTGCGGAAGTTGGATCTGGCCGATCTCTCCTCGGTGCGCGAGTTCGCCGAGGGAACCGACGGGGCCGACGTACTGATCAACAACGCCGGTGTGATGGCGGTGCCGGCGGCGCGCACCGCCGACGGATTCGAAATGCAGATCGGCACAAACCACCTCGGCCACTTCGCGCTGACCGGCTTACTGCTGGACAAGATCTCGGAGCGGATCGTCACTGTCTCCAGCATTGCCCATCAGGTCGGCACGATCGATCTGGACGATTTGAACTGGGAGCGGCGCAGATATCAGCGTTGGACCGCCTACGCGCAGGCCAAGCTGGCCAATCTGATGTTCGCCCGCGCGCTGCAGCGCAAGTTGACCGCCGGGGTCACGGCGAAGATCTCGGTCGCCGTACATCCTGGCTACGCCGCCACCGGACTGCAGTCGCATACCGAGTCGATCCAGGACACACTGATGGCGCTCGGTAACCGGCTTCTGGCGCAAAACGCCGAGATGGGCGCGCTTCCGTCGCTCTACGCCGCGACCGCCGACGTCCAGCCGGGCGGTTACTACGGCCCGACCGGGTGGGGTGGCATTCGTGGATACCCGGGCCCCTCTGATTCATCGAAGGCATCCAGAGACGAGAAGGTCGCGGATGAGCTCTGGGAGCTCTCGGAGAAGCTGACCGGCGTCACCTATGACTTCGTCGGTTGAGCGGGCGGTCCGTCGCCCTCGTTTGCCGTGACCCAGTTCACATTTCGCGACGTCACACTTCGCCACGCCGCGTCGTCCTTCTTGTGAACCCAACGGCAACGACGAAGGACGGACACCATGGAACCCCGCATCAACCTTTTCACGAACCCGGTCGCAGGCAGCTTCGTCAAGCGGCTCACCATGGCTTCCAAAGTGATCAGCGACTCCACTCTGCCCGCGGCCACCCACGAGTTGGTGAAGATCCGCGCCAGCCAGATCAACGGCTGTGGCTACTGCACCGACATGCACACCAAGGATGCCGCGCACGCGGGTGAAACCGCGCTGCGGCTCAACCTGGTCGCCGCGTGGCCCGAGGCCACCGTCTTCACCGAGGCGGAGCGGGCGGCGCTGGCGCTCACCGAGGAGGCCACCCGGATCGGCGACGGTCGCGCGGTCAGCGACGAGGTGTGGCAGGAGGTGCGCAAGCACTATGACGACGACCAGATCTCGGCCCTGATCGCCGCCATCGCGACGATCAACGCATGGAACCGGATGAACGTCATCGCCCGCACGCCGGCGGGGGACTACGAGCCCGGCCAGTGGGGGTGAGCGGGACCGCCCCAGCCGAGCGTGCGACCCGGCGCCATGCGTTCATCGCAGGGTGCCGGGCTGGTACTCTCCCTGACGTGCAGCGTGTCTATTTCTGGTTTAGCTTTAGCAAGCCGGCCCTGGGTGGGCTGGTCTGCGGCGACCACATGCGCTGACGACATTCCACCCCGAGCCGGACGATGGACCGGCTCGACGGGTTTGATGTCCGTGGGTCGGCCCCGAGAAAAGGAACCCACGACATGACAACCGCAGCTGACGTCGACGCGCGGCATTCCGATCTGGATGATCAACGCACTCTGAGCATCAGCCCACTGCGTTCGCCCGCCGAGGTGCGTCGGGTCCACCCGATCACCGATGCGCTCGCGGACACCGTCCGCGCGGGACGCAAGGCCACCGTCGACGTGCTGAACGGCGCCGACGACCGCCTCATGGTGATCGTCGGCCCGTGCTCCGTGCACGATCCCGCCGCCGCGCTGGACTACGCGCGTCGCCTGGCCGCCCTCGCGACCGAGTTCGACGACCGGCTACACGTCGTGATGCGGGTCTACTTCGAGAAGCCACGCACCACCCTGGGCTGGAAGGGACTGATCAACGACCCGCATCTGGACGGCTCGTTCGACGTCAACACCGGTCTCGGCTTCGGTCGCAAACTGCTGGTCGACATCACCGCGCTCGGGCTTCCGGTGGCCTGTGAGTTCCTGGATCCGATCACTCCGCAGTACATCGCGGATCTGGTGTCCTACGGCGCGATCGGCGCCCGCACCGCAGCCAGCCAGGTGCACCGCCAGCTCAGCAGTGCGCTGTCGATGCCGGTCGGCATCAAGAACGGCACCGACGGCGATGTCCAAGTGGCGGTGGACGGCGTGCGTGCCGCGGCGGCCAGCCATGTATTCCCCGGCACCGATCTCGATGGTCGCTCGGCGCTGATCCGCACCACCGGCAATCCGGACTGCCATGTGATTCTGCGCGGCGGCAGCACCGGACCCAACTACGACGCGGCGTCGGTAGCCGAGGCGTGCGTTCGCCTGGAGAAGTCGGCGTTGCCACCGCGGCTGGTGGTGGACGCCAGCCACGGCAACAGCAACAAGGACCACAACAAGCAGGTCGATGTGGTCACCGATCTCGCGGGGCGGCTGGCGGTGGGCGAGCCCGGCGTGGTCGGTGTGATGCTGGAGAGCTTCCTGGTCGCCGGTCGACAGGACCTGACGCTCGGCCATGCCGACGAACTGACCTACGGTCAGTCCATCACCGACGCGTGCCTGGACTGGGACACCACAGCGAGTCAGCTGCGGCGACTGGCCGACGCGGTGCAGCGCCGGCGAGAGCGCTGATTTCCGCTTCCCCCGGGGCGCGTCGGCGCACCGGGGGAAGTGGAAAGTGGAGGGGTGCTGTTCGGATGAACCGATCACCCCGAGCGGATCGCCGGATGTGACGGCGCGTGGCGAACGGCCACGATCAGGTGCTCGGTACGTCCGAGTCTTGCCGGTTTCGGACCGGCTCGATTCGCCGCGGAGGGCGCGTCGTCACCGTGGGTGGCCGTGGTCGAACTCGACGGGCCAGCCCGTGGCCGGGCCGGGCGGGTCGGTGGACAGCCGAGCAGCGAGCCAGTGGTCGCGGCGCGCACCACGCTGCACGCTCCCCAGGCGGGACCTGCCCTCGTACTGGAATCCGGCTCGCCGCGCGACCGCCGCCGAGGCGTAGTTGCCGACGAAGCCACGCCAGTTGATCCGTTTCAGGGCCATCCCGTCGGTGCGGAAACCGAAGTCGCACACCAGGCTCACCGCTTGGGTCATCAGGCCGCGAGAACGGTGCGCCCGGCCGAGCCAGAATCCGATCTCGGCCGCGCTCGCGTCGTTCTCGGCGAGACCGATCATTCCGGCGACCGGTCCGTCGGCGTGCAGCCGCACCGCCCAGGTCGGGCTGCGGCCCGCCCAGCCGGTCTCGACGATGTCGGTGATGAAGGTTTCGGCGTTCTCGCGCTCGTAGGGAACCGGGATGGTCGTCCATTCTCCGATGGACGGTTCCTGACAGATTTCGGTGATCGTGTCGATATCGTGAGTCTTCGGCGCCGACAGCCAGACCGTTCCGTTCGACAGCACGCAGTGGTCCATCGCGTCATGCTGTCACGGAGCGGGCCAGCGGATCATCCGGTTTTCGCTCGGCTCCACCGCTGGTACCGCATGGGAACGGTTGTTCCGCTCACCGTAGACTGCGCGGTGATGGTTGCCTCGCTGCTTTCCGACCTGTTCGAATCACACCGGGCTCATCTGCTCTCGGTCGCTTATCGGCTGACGGGCAGTGTCGGCGACGCCGAGGATGCCGTGCAGGAGAGCTGGTTGCGTCTGGCCGGTGCGCGCCAGTCCGAGATCGAGGATCTGCGGGCCTGGCTGACCACCGTGGTGAGTCGGATCTGTCTGGACCGCCTGCGCAGCGCGGCCGTCCGCCGAGAGAACTATGTGGGGCAGTGGTTGCCGGAACCCGTGGTCACCGCGCGTGGTCCGTCGAGTGCGCCGGACCCGCTGGAGGCCGTGGTCCGCAAGCAGGAGTGCCGGTTCGCGGCGCTGGTCGTGCTGGACGGCCTCACGCCGCCGCAGCGGGTCGCCTTCGTGCTGCACGAGGGGCTTTCGGTGCCGTTCGACGAGATCGCCGAGATTCTCGGCGTGTCCGCCGACGCCGCCCGGCAGCTCGCGGTGCGGGCCCGCAAGGCCGTCGCGCACACTCCCGCGCCGGTGTCCGACGCCGAGCACGACGCCGCGGTGCAACGCTTCCTCCTCGCGTTGAGCGCTGGTGACGTGAACGCGGTTGCCGCGGCGTTGCATCCGGATTCGGTGATGATCGGCGACGCGAACGGCACGACCGCCACCGCGGTCAACACTCTGCACGGATCGGATCGGATCGCCCGCTTCTTCCTGGGGCTGGTGCGCAAGTACGGACTGACCGAGGACCCGTCGTCCGCTTACGAGTTCGCCTCGGTCAATGGGCAACTCGGCCTGGTCGTCGCCGCGCGTCCCGCCCAGGCGGGCAAGGCGGGATTCCCGGCGCGGGCGATCGGCTTCACTGTGCGTGACGGATTGGTCTGGGGCACTTACGACCTCGCCAACCCGGCCAAACTGAGCGGCGTTCGGCTGGCCTGAGCCACCCTTGGCGAGAGCGGGCGGCGCGCCGGTTCGGGCGCGGGCGAACCGGACCGGGACTTGGATCATCGATCGAGACGCCCCGGTTCGACGTCTCTTGTGCCCGCGAATGGCGCTGCTGGTGCCTGCTGGGAGAAGGCATGATTCCGGAGGTAGAACGCCAGGTCAAATGTGAAACATAGCTATCCGCTATTTGATGGCAATGAAATTTGCCGCTGGGATAATCTCCGGATATGCCCTCGCAACCCCCGACCGTTGCCCGCCTGCGTCCCTTCGCCTCCACGATCTTCGCCGAGATGACCGAGCTCGCCCTCCGCCATGACGCGGTCAACCTGGGCCAGGGATTTCCGGACACCGACGGACCGGCCGGTATGCTCGAAGTCGCTCGCCGCGCGATCGCCGACGGCCTCAATCAGTACCCACCGGGGCGCGGGATGCCGGTCCTGCGCCAAGCCGTCGCCGCCGACCGGGCTCGACGCTATGGGACCGACTACGACCCGGACTCCCAGGTGTTGGTGACGGTCGGCGCGACCGAGGCGATCAGCGCGGCGGTGCTCGGCCTGGTCGAGCCCGGTCAGGAAGTGGTGCTGATCGAGCCGTACTACGACAGCTACGCCGCCGCGGTCGCCTTGGCCGGAGCGCGGCGGCGCACGGCCAGATTGGTCGCCGACGGCGACCGGTTCGTGCTCGACCTGGACAGCCTGCGCGCCGCGATCACGCCGGCGACCCGAATGCTCATCGTCAATTCGCCGCACAACCCGACCGGTACCGTGCTGGGGCGCGCGGATCTGCAGGCGATCGCCGACATCGCCCGCGAGCGTGACATTCTGGTGCTCACCGACGAGGTCTACGAACACCTGGTCTATGACGGCGCCGAGCACATCAGCCTGGCGACCCTGCCTGGCATGGCCGAGCGGACCATTGTGGTGTCCAGTGCGGCGAAGACTTTCAGCGTCACCGGGTGGAAGACCGGATGGGCCTGTGGTCCAGCCGATCTGATCGACGGTGTGCTCGCGGCCAAACAGTTTCTGACCTTCGTCGCCGGCGGCCCGTTCCAGCCGGCGGTCGCGCACGCGATCAACCATGAACTCGACTGGGTCGCCCAGCTACGGGATTCGTTGTCCGAGCGGCGACTGCGCCTCTCGGCCGCACTCGCCGACACCGGTCTCGGCGTGAAGGCCAGCGCGGGGGGCTATTTCGTCTGCGCTGACATCACCCCGCTCGGCGCCGCCGACGGTCTCGCCTTCTGTCGGGAGCTGCCGAAGCGGCTCGGTGTCGCGGCGGTTCCGGTGAGTGTCTTCGCCGACGACGCGGCCGCGTGGAGCCACCTGGTGCGCTTCACGTTCTGCAAGCGCGACGAGACGCTCGACGAAGGAGTGCGTCGACTGCGTGCCGGCGCCCGCCTCGGTTGATTCATCGAACCTGCCGGTCCCTCCGAACGACGAGGGAAAGCCCTCCAGACCACTGCAGCCGTGCCGCGCCACTCGTCCGGTCAGGCAGGACTGGGGCGGGCGCGGTCCGTCGCGAGGAGGACGGCGATGGCGCCGAGCGCGGTGCCCATGAGATAACGCTGGGTGCGCAGCCAGAGCGGTCGGCCCGCGAGAAAGGCGGCGAGGCCGCCTGCGCCGAGCACGATCAATCCGTTCCCGGTCAGGGCGACGGCAATCTGTACTGATCCCAGGCAGAGGCTTTGCAGCCAGACCTGGCCGTGCTCGGGCGTCACGAACTGCGGGATCAGCGCCATGTACATGATCGCGATTTTCGGGTTCAGCAAATTGGTGACCAATCCCATCGTGAAAAGCCGTCGAGGCGGATCGGCGGGTAGCGCCGTGGGTGCGAACACCGACATTCCGCCCGGCCGTACCGCCTGCCAGGCCAGCCAGCCCAAGTACGCGGCGCCGGCCAGCTTCACCACCAGATACAGCCCCGGCACCACGGCGAACACCGCGGTGATCCCCGCGGTCGCCGCCGCCAGGTACACCCCGAATCCGGCCGCCACCCCACCCAGCGACACCAATCCCGCCCGCCGCCCCTGCGACACGGTCCGCGACACCAGATACATCATGTTCGGCCCGGGCGTGAGCACCATCCCCACTGCCGCCGCCGACACCCCCGCCACCGCCGCCATCTCGATCATGCTGCGATCCTCACCCGCCCCGCGCGCCGCTGTCTCGGTCCAGTTGGCTGTTGCTGGCCACGAGGTGCGGGTTCGCGGCGCACCGCTCGGGAAGACAGCGGGACCTTCCGGTGTTGCATACGGTCGCTGCCCTACCCAGTCGCCACAGTCGCAGAACAGCCGGTCACCTGCGGGGTTGTCGGTGGGGTCGGGGAGAATGGCCGACGAGCCGATAGGAGGAGGGGCTGTGAACGACGGTCCGCTGATTGTGCAGAGTGACAAGACGCTGCTGCTGGAGGTCGACCACGAGTTGGCAGGTGCGGCGCGACAGGCGATCGCTCCCTTCGCCGAGCTCGAACGCGCGCCGGAGCATGTGCACACCTACCGGGTGACGCCGCTGGCGCTGTGGAATGCGCGGGCGGCGGGGCATGACGCCGAGCAGGTGGTGGACGCGCTGGTCAGTTTCTCCCGGTACGCGGTGCCGCAGCCGCTGCTCGTCGACGTCGTGGACACCATGGCGCGGTACGGCAGATTGCAGCTGGTCAAGCATCCCCTCCACGGCCTGACGCTGGTCAGCCTCGATCGTGCGGTTCTGGAGGAAGTGCTTCGGCACAAGAAGATCGCCCCCATGCTCGGCGCGCGCATCGATGACGACACGGTGGTGGTACACCCGTCCGAGCGTGGTCGCATCAAACAGACGCTGCTGAAGATCGGCTGGCCGGCGGAGGACCTCGCGGGCTACGTCGACGGCGAGGCGCACGCGATCGAGCTCGACTACACCGACGACAAATGGCATCTGCGCGACTATCAGGAGATGGCCGCGGACTCGTTCTGGGCCGGCGGCTCCGGCGTCGTCGTGCTGCCCTGCGGCGCGGGCAAGACAATGGTCGGTGCCGCTGCCATGGCGAAGGCGAAGGCGACCACGCTGATCCTGGTCACCAATACGGTGGCGGGCCGGCAGTGGCGCCGCGAGTTGCTCGCGCGCACTTCGCTGACCGAGGACGAGATCGGCGAGTACTCCGGCGAACGCAAGGAGATCCGCCCGGTCACCATCGCCACCTATCAGGTGATCACCCGCCGCACCAAGGGTGAGTACCGGCACTTGGAGCTTTTCGACAGTCGCGATTGGGGCCTGGTCATCTACGACGAGGTCCATCTGCTGCCTGCCCCGGTCTTCCGGATGACCGCCGATCTGCAGTCTCGCCGCCGCCTCGGTCTGACCGCGACCCTGGTGCGCGAGGACGGACGCGAGGGTGACGTGTTCTCGTTGATCGGCCCGAAGCGTTACGACGCGCCGTGGAAGGACATCGAGGCCCAGGGCTGGATCGCGCCGGCCGACTGCATCGAGGTGCGGGTCACGCTGACCGACGCCGAGCGGATGACCTATGCCACCGCCGAGCCGGAGGAGCGCTACAAGCTGTGCTCCACCGCGCACACGAAAATCGCTGTGGTGGAGTCGATCCTGGCCAAGCATCAGGATGCGCCGAGTCTGGTCATCGGCGCCTATCTGGAGCAGCTGGAGGAGTTGGGGGCCGCGCTCGACGCCCCGGTGATCCAGGGTTCGACGAAGACCAGAGAACGCGAAGAACTCTTCGAGTCGTTCCGGCGTGGCGAGATACCGGTGCTGGTGGTGAGCAAGGTCGCCAACTTCTCCATCGATTTGCCGGAAGCGTCGGTGGCCGTGCAGGTTTCGGGCACTTTCGGTTCACGTCAGGAGGAGGCGCAGCGCCTCGGCAGGCTGCTGCGTCCGAAGCACGACGGCGGTCAAGCCCATTTCTACTCGGTGGTCGCGCGCGACACCCTCGACGCCGAATACGCCGCGCATCGTCAGCGTTTTCTGGCCGAACAGGGGTACGCGTACCGCATCACCGATGCCGACGACTTGCTGGGGCCGACCATCGGATAAGTGGAGGCAATTTCTCCGAAAACTGTGCTAGTAATAGGGATGTGCGACGCTTCGAGTTTCCGCTCGACCGCGAACATGCCCACGCGGTCAACGAAGTCTTCGCCGACCTGCGACGACTGCGTGTGATGGCGGTCGCCGCGGCAGTCGTCGCGGCAACCGGAACGGCTTATTTGATCTGGTTGACCCATCCGTGGGCGTATCTGCTCGCGGTCGCCTTCGCGCTCGGTGCGGCAACCGCACTGTGGGTGGCAGTCTGGACGACGAGGCATTCCGCCATCGATAAGCTCTATGCCGATGGTGAGCTTGTGCCCGCAGTGATCTCGGCGACTTTCCCGACCGGTGTCCTGCTGCTCGCCCTTGTCGACATCGCCGCACCAGCGGCGGCTGCCCCGCGCTACGCCCTGGTGACCAGGAAGGTTCGTGCCTTGCCCGGTCATCAGGCCAAGGTAGGGGAGCGGGTGCCGTCGGTCGCCGTGCGCACCGAATGGGCACCGCGGCAGGCAGGCCAGCGCTGGCACTCGGTGAGCGCCATGCCGATCGCCTGGGGCACCACGGACGGTGCGGTCATCGACCGCGCCCGCGCCGTCATCGGCGAGGCCGAATGGCGGCTGCTCACCGACAACTTGGCGCTGGCCGCGAAGGTGCGTCGCACCGCGACCAAACGGCTGTTGCTCGATCCGGACCAGTTGCCCGGCGACCTCGGCTCCTGAATTCGGCTGCGCACTCCGGGCTTCGCCGTGCGGCGGGCGCATAGGCTCGCAGTATGGTTCCCATGTCCGCCTTGCTGCCCTTCATTGCCGCAGCGCTCGTCATCATTATCGTGCCAGGACCGGGCGTGCTGTTCACCATCGGTCGCGCGCTCACGCTCGGCCGTCGGGCGGCGCTGCTGTCGGTGCTCGGGCACAGTGCGGGTGTCTATCTCGCCCTGATCCTGGTCGCGATCGGTATCGGCACACTACTCGCGGCGTCGGCGCTGGCGCTGACCGTGGTCAAGTTCGCTGGCGCGCTGTATCTGATGTATCTGGGAATTCAGGCGATCCGTGAGCGCAAGACGTTGCATGCGGCGCTGGGCGTCCCGGTCGACCCCACTCCGCATACGCGGGTGCTGCGCCAGAGCGCGATCGTAGGACTCACCAACCCGAAGGCGATCGTCTTCTTCTCTGCCGTGCTCCCGCATTTCGTGGACCCGGCCGCAGGCTCGATGCCGGTGCAGTTCCTGATTCTCGGCACGATCTTCCTGGCCATCGCGATGGTCTCCGACAGCACCTGGGCGCTACTGGCCGCCTCGGCCAGGTCGTGGTTCGCGCAGTCGCCCCGCAGGCTCGAGGCGGTGGGCGGCGCGGGCGGCGCGATGATCCTCGGTGTCGGCGCGTCGGTGGCGCTCACCGGAAGCGGCGACTGACGCGACTACCATCCAGCACGGCCGGTACCTGAGGTAACGACAAGTTTCGGGGCGAAAGGGTGGTCGTCGAATGAGGTTGTCCGGCTGGATCTGCCCGGCGGTCGCGGGTGCCTGCATCGTGGTGTGCTCCGTGCCCGCGAGCGCCGATCCGCTCGCGGACCCCTTCGTCGGCGCTCCCGGCCTCGGCGACCCGTACTACCCGATGGACGGCAACGGCGGCTACGACGTGGGCCACTACGACGTCAGCATCGACTATGACCCGCCGAGCCGTTGGCTCGCCGGAAGCACCCGGATCGAGGCGACCGCCGGCCAGACGCTGCGCACGTTCAATCTCGACTTCGCCGGGCCGCAGGTGCAGATGGCGTCGGTGAACGATCTGCCCGCGGCGTTCGTCCGCAACGGCGAGCACGAGTTGACCGTGGTGCCGCTGCTTCCGCTGCTTCCCGGCCTTCCGTTCACCGTCACCGTCGATTACGCGGGTCCGGCGATGGACTCCGAGGGTGCGGGTTGGACCATCGCCCCCAGCGGAGGCGCGTTCGTCGCGGGTGAGCCGCATTCGGCGACGACCTGGTATCCGCTCAACGACACGCCCCAGGACAAGGCCACGTTCGCGCTGCACGCCACCGTCCCCGTGGAATGGGAGGTGATGTCCAACGGGATGCGCACCGACGATGTGTTGCACGGCGACAAACGAATCGTCAGCTGGGCGATGACCGAACCCGTGGCCGGCTATCTGACCACCGTCGCGATCGACCGGTTCAGTTATCTCGAGCAGCATCGCGCTGACGGGACTCCGCTGCTGAGCGCGTTCGCGCCGAACGCGGAAGGAAACAGGGAGACCGAGCAGCGTCTGCCGGAGATCCTCGACTTCGCTGAAACGCTGTACGGCCCCTACCCATTCGAGGTTGCGGGCGGTATCTATGTAGACGCCGACCTCGAGTTCTCGCTGGAAACCCAGACCCGTCCGATCTACGCGCCGTGGACCGATCTACAGACCGTGGTGCACGAGATCGCACATCAGTGGTGGGGTGATTGGGTGTCGGTGCGCCACTGGTCGGACATCTGCCTCAACGAGTGCTTCGCCAGCTACACCGCCGACTACCTGTGGCCGGAGCGGATGGAGGGCAAGAATGTCGATGACGAATACCGCAGGACCATCCAGAAGTACCGTGACGACCCGAAGTTCTGGAACATTCCACTGGAAAACCCCGGCGTCGGACAAATATTCACCTCCGTGTACTACCGGGGCCCGCTGTTCCTGCACGCCCTGCGCAAGCAGATCGGCGACGAGGTCTTCTTCGTTGCCGTTCGCGACTTCCTGGCCGCGCACGCCTACGGCAATACTTCGATGCCGGAGTTACGTGCATTCATCCAGTCTCGGGCGCAGACCGACCTGACAGGCTTCTTCGACGCGTGGCTGAACCGCACCGCACCGCCGCCGGAGGAATACCTGTTCCCGGAAAGTCTGCGCAGCTGAAGCTCCGAAACGGCTATCGGCCGTCGAGGCGCTGACGAGCCCGCGCCACCCGGCGTTCGGCCCGATCCAGTTGTCGCTGGGCGGTGTGCAACCGGTCGTTCGCCGACCGCTCGGCTGCCCTGCTGAACTGCCGCTGCTCTTCGGCGTGCGCGAGCTGGTCGTGCAAGGCGGTAATCCTGGTTTCGACGTCGGTCAACCGCCGGAGTGCGTCATCCAGTTGCGCTCGTGCCGAATCACTCGCCGCGCGGGCTGATTCGAGCGCGTCCACCGCGGCCGCCAGCTCTTCGCGCTTGGTATCCTCCGGCTCCGGTTTCGGTGCGACGTGCTCGGTCGGCGCGACTACGGCGACCAGGTTCGGTCCGTCCGGCCCGAAGCCCGCGTAGGTCGTCGCCGTGGCGAGCGTTCCGGTGCGCACCCGTTCGGCCACTTCCGGCTCGGCCAGCGCCGCCGTCAACGTCTGCCCGACCTCGCGCACGATGCTGTCGCCGACCGGGTGCCCGTGCTCGGCTGCCAACGCGCCCGCCTTCTTGGCCAGCGCGTTGACCAGGCGCTGCCGCTGCGTTGTCAGGTCGCGCAACTGGTCGGCGGACAGTTCCCGCTGCGCTGCGGCCAAGGCCGCGCCCAGTTGTAGCAGGGCGTTCACGTCGTCGGGCGCGGCGCGGGCGAGCAGGTTCGTCGTCCAAGCGGACAGGGTGGGCTTGCGCAACTTGCCGATAGCGGCGGCGAGCTCCTTGTCGCCTGCCTGCTTGGCCGTTTCGACCCGGGCGGTGCGCGCCGCGATGAACTGCGCGGGCGCCAGCCCGTACAGCTCACCCGCGACGTCCTCGAGCGTCATGCTGATCGAGCGTAATGACTCGACCGTGCGGATCGACCGAACTCCTGGAACCGGCGAATGTCCACGCGAAAAACCCGAAATACAATTGTCGGTGACTACGCGAGGTTTCGATTGTCGGTGGGTCCGCGTCGCACCGATCTGCCGCTCATGGCGGTTACGGCCGGCACGTGTGGCGGGGGTGTCGCGCGCGAAGCTGATGCGGCCGCCCTGGTGCTGCGGGTATCCTCACCGCGTTCACGAGTCCGTGAACGCGTTCGGTGAGAGAGGTTTTCAGGTGAAGTTTCCAGGAGCGAGGCTGCTGGCACGGATTGTGCTTGTCCTCGTCGCGGTGGCCGCGGTGGTGGTCACGCTGGCTGGCTGTTCGTTGGTCGAGGACGCGAGCAAGTCGGATACGGCCAAGGCCGCGGTCGGCGATTGCATCAACGTCATCGAGGGTTCGGCGGTCGATTCCAAGACCGAGCCGGTCGACTGCTCGTCCGACAAAGCGGTGTACAAGGTCGCGCAGTCCTATGACAAGAAGACCGAGTGCGCGGCCGACTACACCTCGTACGAGGAGACGCTCGGCGGCGGTACCACCGCGTTCCTGTGCCTGGCGCCGAACTTCAAGGAAGGCAGCTGCTACAACGAGAGCCGCGTGTCCGGATACAAGCACGTGGACTGCGGTTCGTCGGAGGCGACCTTCCGAGTGCTGAAGCGGATCGACGGTAAGGCCGACGAACTGCTGTGCGGTGAGGACGCTACCGGCTTCCATCTCATCGAGGCGGACCCCAAGGTCACCTTCTGCACCGGCAAGCCGAAGGCCTGATCACTCCAGCAGGGCAACCGACGCGATCCGGTGCAGCGTGAAGTGCCGCACCGCACCGGTCACCGGATCCAGCGCGTCCAGTTGCCCGTTGCCCACTTTCAACGGTTCCACCACCCGCTGTGTCGCGACGCCTTGGGCGTCCACGTAGCCGATGTTCACCGACCGCCGCACCCGCGCCGCCAGCTGAAGCAGGGCGAGGGTCGCGGCGGTATTGGTGCGGGTGCCATCCGGACGCACTGACTGACCGGAGCGGGCGCTCGCGGCGCGTTCGCCCGCGCGCAGTTCCGTGACGAGCGACTCCAGCTGTTCGGCGCTGGGTGGCGCCGGCCGATACGGTTGCTTGGCGCCCGGTCGCACCGAGATCCGGGCGCCGCGCGGGCGCAGGTCGACGATCGTTCCCGCCGAATCTTCCCCCGCGGGCGCGAAGCCGGCTGCCCGCAACTGTTCCAGCAGTTCGCCGAGCGGCGCGTGCGCGATCGCGACCGTCGGGGCGATAGCCCGCAACGCCAACGCGCTGGCCACCGGCGCGGACAACACTTGAGCAAGCAGCGCCGGGTCTTCGCTGCGGACGAACGACTGCGCCATGCCCGCCCGCAGCTGGCCGTGCCGTCTGGCGACATCGTCGATCAGATAGGTCAGGGCCTGTGGGATCGGTGTCCGGGAATGCCGCGCGAACACGCCGTGCAGTTCGGCCGCGGTCAGCCCGGCATCGAGGGCGCGGCGCACGGAGGTCTCGCCGATCCGGTACACCGTTGCCGCACCCGCGGATTCGACGTCGGCGACGAGTGCGATCCGCTGCTGGAGGTCTGTGGTCAGCGGGCCGGGCGCGATCACCGTCAGATCCGCTTGGACCAGTACGTGATCCACCGGTGCGGGCAGCGCCGCCTCCATCGCGGCCTCGGCATCGGCCGTGCTGGTCGCCGCGTGGTGCAACAGCGCCCGCGCCGCCGAGCCGAGTGCGCCCCGGCCGATGACACCGAGCGCGGCCGCTTCCGCCAGCGTCCGCTCGACCACCTGCGGCCGGAAGTGCCTGCGCCAGCGGGGTCGGCGCCAGGCGAGTACCCGGCCGATGCCGGCCGGGTCCAGTGCGGTGCCCGAGGGGTACTCCGCGAGCAAGTCCAGAATCGCGCGCCGGTCGCGGGGCGCGTGCGGGGTACGCAGTTCCAGCGAAAGGGCAGCCAGTGGTTTGTCGTTGTCGTCGCGCATGCCGATCATCCACGGCGTGCGGTCCAGATCGAGCCAGGCGCGGGCCAGCGCGGCCCAGCGCCGGGCGGGCGGCGCCTCCAGCCAGGCGTCGACACCGCGCGTGGGCGCCCAGAAATCGTCGGTCGCATCGAACACCGGTGGTGGCTCCGGCAGCCCCTTCTCCAGGAGTTTCGCCGAGGCCAGCAGTTCGACCAGCAAGCCGGCCCTCGGCTCGTCGACGCCGATCTGCTTGGCGATTCGGCGCAGTTCCCGCACGCCGAGGCCGCCCGCCCGAAGGGCGGGCGCCGGTGCCTGCCCGAGCGCCTCCAGCACCCCGGCGCAGTGCCGGAGCAGTTCGCCCACCTCGCCCGCCGCGACCGCGTTCACCTCGGCGGGCGTGTGCTTGGTCGAGTGCGGGTGCGGCGGGGTGAGCGTATGCGGATGGGTGACCGGTTCCCGGCGCAGCACTTGGCCGACCGTGACGGGAAGTTCGACGGTCTCGTCATCGATCCGGTGCAGCAGCCCGCGCGCAAGCAGGCGTTGGATGGGGCGTTCGGGCGGGGTGTCCGGCGCGGCGTCCCTGGTGCGGCCACGGGGGCCCGTCGTGGCCAGCTTGTCGAGCAGGGCGCGTTCGGCGGGGGGCAGGTCGGGAAGAGCGGCAACCACCTCGAGCTCGGTCAGCGCGTCGGGGATCTCGGTCGCGCTGCCGATCGGCCACGGCAGCGCCTCGGCGGCCGTCGGAACAAGGTGCAGTTCGTCGTCGACGGTCCAGACCAGTGCCCGAGCGAGTAGGCGCTCGAGCGCATCATCGATCACAGCGGAGGGCGCCCGATCGCTCAGCTGCACGTGCAGCTGAGTGTTGGTCAGCGGCGGGTCATCTCGGTCGGTGCGCGTCTTGCCATGCACGGCAAGAGTTTCCAGAATGGCGAATTCGAGCGTATTCAGGTCTTCGGTGGCACGCAGCACCGACGCTCGCTGTTCGGCGCGGGCGGCGAGTACCGCCATCGAGGATGGCAGCGGTACGGCCAGGTCCGGCCGCAGTTGCAGCAGTGTAACCAGCTGGGCATCAGTGCGGGCGCCGAGCCATCCGGCCAGGGAGTCGGTCGCGGTCATCTCTTCCACCCTACGATGCCGGGGGTCGGGTGATCGGATCCCTCACCTACCGACTTGTTTCGTCAGTACACGGGTAACTCGTCGGGCACGCCCGAACCCAGCTGACCAGTCGACAGCCAGTCCGCAACGATACTCGTCACACACCTACGACCGGCGAGAAACGCGGAGCGGCGGGTTAGCATGGGGCGGTGGTGAACAAATCGAAGAAACCCTACGTGGACAACGGTTGGCCGAAGGTCGCCGATGGTGATCACGCGGTTACCGAACTCTCGTCGGCCCGCTCCGGTGGCCTCTCGCCGTATGGTGAGGACACCGAATTTCCGGTTCCCGCCGAGCAGTTGCCGTACATGCACCCGAGCACGGTGATCAACCGCTGACCGCCCGGCCGGAAAGTTCCCGGACGCGAAGAAGGGCCCCGCATCCTCGTTGATGCGGGGCCCTTCTTCGGAACGTGGCGGTCAGGAAGGGATCAGACCCTTGTTCGCCTCGTAGAAGTTCACGATCGCGGGGTCGAGCACGCCGCTCGACTTGGCGGCGTTGAAGAAGTCGAGCGCTTCCTTGGGTACCTGCACGCCCTGGCCCTGGACAACTTCGAGGGCGCGATCGACAGCGGAGAATACCTGCTTGGTGCTGTCCACCGGCGCGCTCTGAGCGGCTTGCGGCGCGGGGTTCCACTGCGGGGTCTCGGCAGTCGCGGCCGGCGCGGAGCGCTGGGATGGTGCGCTGCTCAGACCGAGCGAGGACGAGCAGGAGGGCCAGGCGCCCCAGCCCTGCGAGGCGAGCACCTTCTCGGCGACAACGATCTGCTGTTCGCGGCTGGCCTGGTTGGCAGTGGCGGCGTAATCCTGGCCGCCGTGCGCACGCCAGGTGCTCGGGGAGAACTGCAGCCCGCCCTGGAAACCGTTGCCCGTGTTGATGCCCCAGTTGCCGCCGGCTTCGCACTGAGCGAGCCGATCCCAGTCGGAGTCGGGTGCCGCGCTGGCGTTGCCTGCGAGAGCCACGCCGGCAGTGCCGATCATGGCGCCGGTGACGGCAACCTTGGCTACCGTACGGCCGGTCGAGCTTGGCTTGCGATGGCGTCCACTCATATCGGGTTCGTCTACCTCTCGACGCACCTGCGAGGTCTTCGGTTCGGGTTCGGACTGAGAGGTAGTCCGTATCCGCCCTCGCCCCTACGTTTCCGTCGGGGTTCCGGTACCCGCGGGGCGAGGTTCGGTGCGGCGGGCCGGTGGTTGCCGGGTGTCCCGGCTGGGTATGACCGTACGTCCATCGGCGCGAAAAATCACCATTTGGTAACCGGCGTGTACCGGCGGGTCTCGGCGCGGTATCGATACGGCCGGAACGGCTTCCGTGCAGCTAGAAGCGTCGCTGATGGCTCGATGACGGTCCGTCACCGGGCTGTGACCTTCCTGTAATGTGACGAGGATCACATGCTGGCGTGGGCGATGATCGCCCGGGGTATCCAGCCCTGACGCGACGGAGGCATGCCTTCCGCATCAGCGCGACCTCCGACCGGAGCGCAGCGCGAACACGACCGCGAGCGCGAAACCCAACGGCGTGAGCAGTGCCCCGAAGTAGAGCCACAGCCCCGGCTCGCCGTCGGAGAGCACCGGTGTCAGAAAGATGGCGAGGATGGCCAGCAAGCCGAGCGTGAACAGGCCGAGCGCGAGCAGCAGTAACCAATCGCCGCGCTTGCGCGGCGCGCCGCCGGATGGGGGCACAGCGGAAGGGTTCGTCACCGCTCGACCGTAAAACTGGTGTGCTCGCGTTATTCGCACCGGGGTAGACTCGACGAGCATCGCGTCCCGCAATCCTGCTGGGCGCGTTCTTTTCGCACAGAAAAAGGACCGGTCGTGGCGCCGCCGCGGGGCAGGTCCGACAGACGGATGTGCTCGGGCCGACGGGGTTCCGAGTTTTCGATGATGAACGGGTGAGCGCAGTGCCGACCGGCAGGGTTAAGTGGTACGACGTCGAAAAGGGCTTCGGCTTCCTTTCCCAAGACGAGGGTGAGGACGTCTACGTCCGTTCCTCCGCGCTGCCGCAAGGTGTCGAGGGTCTCAAGCCGGGGCAGCGGGTCGAGTTCGGAATGGCCGCGGGCCGCCGCGGTCCACAGGCGCTGAGCCTCAAACTGCTCGAGGCGCCCCCCTCGGTCCGGCAGGGACAGGAACGCAACGCGCGCAAGGACGCCCCCGCCCGCAGGCACACTCCCGACGAACTGCACGGGATGGTCGAGGACATGATCACCCTGCTCGAGGCCAAGGTGCAGCCCGATCTGCGGAAGGGCAAGTACCCGGATCGCAAGACCGCGCAGCGCATCTCGGAAGTCGTTCGGGCGGTAGCGCGCGAACTCGATCACTGAGTTCTTTGGCAGCGCCTGCGGCGCTGCGTGTTCGCGGCCCTTGTGTGGCTCGCGTCCGAGCGACCGCTGCTTGCGACTTCGTCGCGGGCGCAGCGGTCGCTCGGAC